>CAMLMI010000347.1 GCA_946480965.1 uncultured Verrucomicrobiales bacterium
GGTCGCGAAGACGCCGATGCCCATCAGATCGGCGATGAGCTGGAAGGGTTTCAGGCCCAGACGCTCGGCAAGCTCGCGCACGGTGACGGGCGGCTTGAAGGTGATGACCTTAGCGTCGGCCGGCAGTGCATTGCGCGGATCGGCGGGTTTGGCGGGGGCTGGAGCCGGAGCGTTGCCGCCGCGTTGCCAGCCGCCAGAACGGTCGTTGCCGCCGCGATCGTTGCCACGGTCGTTCCGGCCCATCGGACCGCCACGACCCTGCTGCTGCGGTCCACCGGGGCCGCGCTGCTGGAACTGGCCGGGCCGTTGCCCGGACTGCCCACCGCCCTGCCCCTGCGGACCCCGGGGACGTTCCTGGGGCCGTTCGGGAGGACGGGGAGCGGGCTTGGAAGGAAGCTTGATGAACCCGACCTTGTCGCCCAGCCGAGGTCCGGCCGGAGGCGTTGGCAGCACCGGTTTGGGCGCGACTGGCGGTTCCGGCACGGCTTCGGGCGAACGCGGTGTCTCTACCGGTTCGGAGGCCGCCGTCACGGTTTCGAAAGGAACGGAAGGTTCGGCCTCGGATTTTTCGTCCGTCACCGGTTCGGCTGCGCGGGGCGCGGGAGTTTCGGCAGCAGCGGGGGCCTCAGGTTCAGCCTCGGCAACGGGCTCGGCCTCAAGCGCCGGAACCACCGGTTCGCTGGGCGCGAAAGCCGGTTCCGGCTCGGCAGGGGCAGCGAGGGCGGCCGGTTCGGGAGCCGGTGGCGGCTCGGAAATCACGCGGATTTCCGGAAGCGGCGTCGGCGCAGCGGGGGCCGCGTCGGCGGAGTCGGCCTTGCCGCCCAACTGCTCGACGAGGTATTCGGCCGTGATCTTGTCGAGGGAGCTGGACGGCACCTTGGCCGCAGCGATGCCCAGATCCTTGGCCTTGAGCAAGACGGTCTTGCTCTCCATTCCGAGCTGTTTGGCGATTTCGTAAATCCGAACGGGCATAGCAAATATTCAATCCACGAGGCTCTCCGGGCGTTCATCGCCGGGAGACCTCCACCGCAACTTACTGGCTTCCGGCCTCCCGACGCGCCAGCTCGGCCTTCACGGCCTGAATGATCCGGGAAGCGTCTTCCTTGATGTCGTCAAACTGCTCCAGGTCGTCCTGTTCGGCCCCCGAGAGCATCTCGAAGTTCAGGAACCCGTGATGCACCAGCTTGTCGGCCAGCGCCTGGCCGATTCCTTCGATGGCGGCAAGTTCCGATACCGCTTCGGCCACCTTTTCGTCGAAACCGTAGCGGACCACCTGCTCGGCTTCGATGTCCACCTGCCAGCCGGTCAACTTGGAGGTCAACCGGGCGTTCTGTCCGCGCTTGCCGATCGCCAGAGAAAGCTGGTCCTCGGCCACCCAGATCTTCACGCGGCGGCGCTGCTCATCGACTTCGAAGGATTTCAGCTTGGCCGGGGAAAGCGCGTTGGCGACGAACTCCTTCACGTTCGGAGACCACTTGATGATGTCCACCTTCTCGTTGTTGAGCTCCTTGACGATGTTCTTGACCCGCTGGCCGCGGAGGCCGACGCACGCCCCCACAGGGTCCACCTTCTCGTCGCGGGTATAGACGGCGAGCTTGGTCCGGAAACCGGGTTCGCGGGCGATGCCCTTGATCTCGATGGTGCCGTCGGCGATCTCGGAAACCTCCAACTGGAACAGCTTGATGACGAACTGGGGATCGGCCCGCGACAGGATGATTTCCGGCCCATGCGGCCCGTTCTCCACCGCCTTCACGAAGCAGCGGACCCGTTCGCCGATCTGGTATTCCTCGGTGGGCACACGCTCGCGATTGGGCAGCAGCGCCTCGAACTTGCCGAGATCCAGGCTCACGTCGGAACGCTCGAACCGCCGCACCACGCCGCTGACGATGTCGCCGACACGGTCCTTGAATTCGCTGAAGATCAGCGCCTTTTCCGCCCGGCGAATGTGCTGGAGGAGCGACTGCTTGGCATACTGGGAAGCGATGCGCCCGAAACCCTGGGGCGTAACCTCCACCTCCAGCTCTTCGCCGAGCTGGGCGTCGGCCTTGATGCGCTTCGCGTCGAAGATCGAAATCTGGTCGTGCTTGAGCAGCACCTTGTCGGCGACGATCAGCTTGGCGAACGCCTTGATGTCGCCCGTCTTGGGGTCGATGGAGCAACGAAGCTCCCGCGCCGGGCCCACCGCCTTCTTGGCGGCGGCGACCAACGCCTCATGCACCGCGCCGACGAGCACATCGCGGCTGATGCCCTTCTCCCGTTCCCAAAAATCCAGGACGGCAATAAAATCTGCGTTCATAGACACGTGACTTCACCCCTTCCGGGGAACAAAAAAGTCGGCAGAATTGGCTTCTCCGACTTCCGCGCCGGTTTCACCCGGCAGTCTTTACCGTATTCTGAAGGCAACCTGCCAACCGTGAAAATGAGCGTCAAGCGTCGAATCCCCCCGGAAAACGCGGGAAGACCGGCACAACGTCCCAACCAACGGCAGTTGCTTCGGAAAACGTGTGTGACCTTCGCGGCTTCCTCTCCCTTTGGCAACGATAGATCACAAAACCTTGCGCCTGCGTCTTTGATAAACGCCCTACGCGTCGGATTTGTCCCAACGTCGGGCTTGCCGGTATCGGTCCGCCTTCTACAGTCCGGCCCATGAAGTTCTCCCTCGGGTTGGTCGCTGGCTTGCTGTGTTTGGCTCGCACCCTGGTCGCGGATACCGGCGGCGTGAGCGTGGAAGTGACCCTCAACCAGGACCAATACCTGCCTTCCGAGGCCATCGAAGTCGCCGCCAAGATCACCAACCTGTCTGGCCAGCCCCTCAGCCTCGGTCAGGACGACACATGGCTCCAGTTCCAGATTGTGGAAAAAGGCGGAGGGCCGGTCGCCCAGATCGCCACCTTGCCCGTTTCCGGGGAGTTTACCCTCCAGTCCAGCCTCGCCGGGACGAAGCGGATCAATCTCACGCCCGGTTTCGCCTTCAAGAGGAACGGCCCCTATCAGGTCCGGGCCATCGTCAACATCCCCCAGTGGAACACCCGCATCGAGAGCGCGCCCAAGACGTTCGAGATCATCAACGGCTCCACGCTGCGCACCCTGCAGTTCGGCGTGCCTCCGACCGACGGGCAGACAAACCGGCCGCCCGAGGTCCGGCAATACCTCATCCAGCAGGCAAACTATCTGAAGGACAATCTCTGCCTTTATGTGCGCGTCACCGATGCCTCCGGCACCTCGACCCTGAATCTCGCGCGGATCGGCCGCCTGACCTCCTTCAGCAAGCCCGACGCCCAATTGGACAGTTCCAGCAATCTCCACCTGCTCTTCCAGAATGGCGCCCGCAGTTTTCTCTACTCCGTGTTGAGCCCGTCCGGTGAAACCTTGGTCCGCCAGACCCACGAGATCGCCAACTCCCGGCCCAAACTCCGCGACGCCGGTGAAGGACGGATCACCGTGGCCGGCGGTGTCCGCAGGCCGAATCTCACCGACCTCCCCGCTCCGAAGACCGCCGAAAAAGCGGCTGAATAGTTTCCCGACAAAGACGGTCGGCTCTCGCGCGGAATCTCCCACGACCCTCCGAGCACGCCATGCACGCCGCCGAACGCGAAATCCTCTCCAACCTGACCCGCCGCCACTTCCTGCAGAAGTGCGCCACCGGCATGGGCTCGATGTGGCTCGCGGCGCAGGGCTGGGCCAGCGGCGCATCATTGATCCAACGTGATCCTTCCAAGCCTTTGGCCCAGATCGCGCCGCATTTCCCGGCCAAGGCGAAGCACATCATCTACCTTCACTTCGCCGGGGCTCCGAGCCAGTTGGAGCTCTTCCAATACAAGCCGGAGCTCGCCCGCTTGAACGGCCAGGATTGCCCCGCCGAATACCTCGAAGGCAAACGCTTCGCCTTCATCCGCGGCGTTCCTCAGTTGCTCGGCCCCGTCTATCCATTCCATCAGGAGAAGAAGACCGGTCTCTGGATCTCCGACCGTCTCCCGCACTTCGAGAAGGTCATGGACAAGGCGGCCTTCATCCACACGCTCCAGACCGACCAGTTCAACCACGCCCCCGCCCAGCTCCTCGTCCAGACCGGCAACCAGAACCTCGGCTTTGCCAGCACCGGTTCCTGGGTCACCTACGGCCTCGGCACCGAGAACGAGAACATGCCGGGCTTCATCGTCCTGCTCTCCGGCGGACGCAATCCCGACGGTGGCAAGTCGCTTTGGGGCGGTGGCTTTCTTCCCTCCGTCTATCAAGGCGTGCAATGCCGCTCCGAAGGCGAACCCGTCCTCTATCTCCAGAACCCGCCCGGCATCGACCAGGAGACCCGCCAGGACGTGGTCAAGACCATCGCCCAGCTCAACCAGCGCACCTACGAGCAGCTCGGCGATCCGGAAACCGTCACCCGCATCGCCCAATACGAGATGGCCAGCCGGATGCAGCTGACGGCCAGCGACGCCTTTGATCTCCGCAAGGAATCCGCCGAGACCCACGCGCTCTACGGCACGCAAATGGGCAAGGAGAGCTTCGCCAACAACTGCCTCCTCGCCCGTCGTCTCGTGGAGCGCGGCGTCCGCATGGTCCAGCTTTTCGACTGGGGCTGGGATTCCCACGGCACCGACGAAGGCACCGCCATCGACGTCGGCTTCAACCGCAAGTGCGAGGCGATGGACCGCCCGCTCTACGCCTTGCTCACCGATCTCGAACAACGCGGACTGCTCGACGAAACCCTCGTCGTCTGGGGCGCGGAATTCGGCCGCACGCCCATGCGCGAGAATCGCGGCGGCGCGGAGATGAAGTTCATCGGTCGCGACCACCATCCCTTCGCCTTCACCGTCTTCATGGCCGGAGCCGGCGTGAAAGGCGGCACCAGCGTCGGCGAGACCGATCCCATCGGCTTCAATCCCGTCACGCCCCCAATCCAGG
>CAMLMI010000348.1 GCA_946480965.1 uncultured Verrucomicrobiales bacterium
CGTATGAACTCCAAGAAAAAATCCACGTCCAAACGCTCCGCCCCGAAGCCGTCCGCCGCCGAATCCAAACCGGCGACGAAGAAAGCGGCCTCCCGAAAATCCACGCCGCGTTCCGGCGCCGATCCGGCCCAGGCCCGTCCCCTGGCCGAAACGGCGCCGACGGAAACTCTGGTTCCATCGTTGGCTCCGCTCACCCGGCCCGCTCCTCCAAGCCCCGCAGCGCCTTCGGTCGTTTCCGCTCCGGCCGCTCCGCCCAGAAAGCTCCCGGCCCATCTGACCGTGCCGCCGATCCTGCTGGAGGACGATTCGTTGCCGAGCCGTTTGGCCGCGCGCTTTGCTCCGGTCCCGGCTCCAGCTCCAGTCGCGCTCGTTCAGCCCTCGCCGGAGAAGACCGAAGCCTCGGTGCCCGCAGCGGAAGTCCCGGCTCCGCGTCTCCCGGAACCGCCGCCCGCACCGACATTGCCGCCGCACTACGGCACGCGGCGGTTGAGCCTGCTGGCGCGCGATCCGTTCACGCTCTTCGCCGACTGGGATTTCTCCGCCGCCGAGATCGTCGAGGCGCAGCGGGCTGCGGCCCGGGGGCAAGTGGTGCTGCGGATCTTTCGCGGAGCGGCTGCGGGTCCGCTGGTGCTGGAGCTGCCGGTCGAAGCGGATCGGCGGCAGGAATTCATTCCGGCTCCCGTCTCCGGCCAACCGTATCACGCGGCGCTCGGGTTCGTCGGACGGGACGATGTCTGGCACGAATTGGCGCGGTCCGGTGTGGCGGAGGTTCCGCCGGAAGTTCCGCCCCCAAGCACGTCCTTTGCAGAAGCCCATTCCGCGCCGACGGCACGCATCGAGATCGAAGCGCCTGTCGCACGCACAAGAGGCGAGGATGTGATGGCTCCCGCGTGGGTGCGAGCCGCGCTGTGGGCGGAACCGATGGTGCGTTGGGAAACGCCGCCTGCGACCACGGCTTGGGCCGCACCGGTCGTCGCGGCGGTGTGGACGCCGGCTCTGGCCGGAGCGTCCGAGCAACTGGCGGCGCCGGGCGGCCCGGGCCCGCAGGGAGCCGCTTCACCGGCCGGACGGCCGACGAATCCTTCGAGCCTCGAAGTCGGGCTCTCCAGCGAAGCCGCCGTGCCTTCCGCGCCGGAGGCAGGACGCGGCTTCTGGTTCAAGGTCAACGCCGAGGTCGTGATCTACGGTTCCACCGAACGCGACGCGAAGGTGACGATCGACGGCCGTCCCGTGCAGCTCCGGCCCGATGGTTCGTTCAGCTTTCGTTTCAGCCTGCCCGACGGTGCCTTCAACCTGCCGATCCGCGCCGTGGCGGCGGACGGCTTGGACGGGCGCGAGGCGGTCTTCCATCTGACCAAGGCGACGGTGCGCGAAGGCGAAGTCGGTGACCATCCGCAGAATCCCGCCTTGCGCCCGCCGCTGGCGGACCACGCGGTTTCGCAGTAGAAAAGCCGCGTGAATCCCTATCGCCGCGCCGCGCTCTTCTTCCTCCGCCTGACGGGAGTTGGCTGCCTCGTGATCGGTCTCGTGCTGCTGGGCGGCGAGGTGATGGGCAGCATGACCAAGCGACCGGTGAAGTCGCCGTGGTTCGTCGTGGTGCTGGAGGCGGGCCTGACCCTCGCGGGCGTGATGCTGCTGGTCCGCTCCAGCGCCATCGCCACCCGCTGGACCGAGCAGTTCGAGGAACCCGAGGAGAAGTCGCTGGAAGAACTGCTCGATTCGGACGAGGAGCGGTGAGCCGCGAAACTCCCACAAGCCGTCGAGTTTCCCATTCACCTGAACGGCGGAGACGTCGCATCATCGCCGGATGGACCGCCCGTCCCTCGCCTTGATCCTCCATGCGCACCTGCCCTGGGTGCGGCATCCGGAGCACGAGCGTTTCCTGGAGGAGAGCTGGTTCTACGAGTCGGTCGCGGAATGCTATCTGCCGCTGCTCCGCGTGTTGGGAGGCTGGGCGCGGGACCGAGTGCCGGGCCGCATCACGCTCTCCGTTTCGCCGACGCTGGGAGCGATGTGGGACGACGCGCTCCTGCGCCAACGGTTCCGGCGCTGGCTCGAAGCGCGGGTTGAATTGGGCGAACAGGAAACCTTCCGCACGCGCTGGCTCGGGCCGTTGAACGCGGTGGCCCTCTTTCATCGGGACCGTTTCCGCGCGCTGCTGGAGTTCTGGGACGCCATCCACGGCGATTTGTCGGCCGCTTGGCGCGATCTTGCGGCGGCCGGTGTCGTGGAGCTGATGCCCTGCGCCGGGACGCACGGGCTGCTGCCTTTCCTCGTCGATCAACCCGGCTCGCTCCGCGCCCAATGCGCCTTGGCCCAGGCGGAACACCGGCGGCGCTTCGGGCAAACGGCGACCGGCCTGTGGCTGCCGGAGTGCAGCTATCGGCGCGAGATCGAGCCGATGGTGCGCGCGGCGGGCTTTCGCTGGTTCGTGCTGGAGACCCACGGGCTGCACCACGCGGAGCCGGTTCCGCGCCGCGCCCATTGGGCCCCGGTGCTCACGCCGCAAGGTCTGGCCGCCTTCGCGCGCGATCCCGCTTCCGCCCGTCAGGTCTGGAGCCGCGAGACGGGTTACCCGGGCGATCCGTGCTACCGCGACTTCTACCAAGACCTCGGCTTCGAGCTGGATGCCGACTATGTCGAGCCGTGCCTGCCCGCGCCCGGCATCCGAGGCTTCACCGGCTTCAAATATCGCCGCATCACCGGGCCCACGGACGACAAGGAACCGTATGACCGGAACGCCGCCTTGGAACGCGTGCGCGTCCACGCCGCGCACTTCGTGGAAGCGCGCCTCGCGGATCTGGGGAAGGCCGCGCAGGGACAGGAAGGAGCCTTGGTGACGACGGCCCCGTATGACGCGGAGCTGTTCGGGCACTGGTGGTTCGAAGGGCCGGAGTTCATCGACGCCGTCGGCCGCATCGCGGCGGAGAAAGGCTTGGAGCTGGTCACACCGAGCGCCTTTCTTGCCGAGCACCCACGGCAAGCACTGGCGCAACCGGCCGCGTCGAGCTGGGGCGAGCATGGCTACTGGCGGCTGTGGTTGAACGAAGGCAACGCCTGGATTCAGAGCCATCTCCGCCCGGCGGACCGGCGCATGGCCGAGATGGTCGCGGCGACGGACGAACACGACACGACGCGCTGGGTCTTGCTCAAAACCGCCGGGCGTGGACTCCTGCTCGCGCAGGCCAGCGACTGGCCCTTCATCCTCCGCACCGGCACCAGCCCCGACTACGCCCGCCGCCGCGTGGTGCGGCACTTGGAGAACTTCTGGAAGCTGGCCGATGTCTGGCGCGACGGCGGCGGAGCCCAACCGTGGCTCCCCGATGAAACCCCGGACCTCTTCCCCTCGCTCGATCCCGCTTGGTGGCGCCCGCAGTGACGGCAGTGCTGCGGAGACCTGAGCCGGAAGGGTCAGGACAGCAAAAATGCTCCGTCCATAACCCCAGGTTGACGCGAAGCGATGACCGGAAATGCAGCCCCGAACGACGACTAACCCCGACGAGGTTGATGCGGGATCTGGGGCCGATGGACCCACCGTGGCCGCCGCGCGGCAACATTGGGCCAAGAGACGCTGCCCCGTTGGGGCAGGCCGCACGGCGAGGCCGGAATTGAAACAGATGGTCTGTCCCGTTGTGCGCCCCGGAGCGCGGAGCATCGCTCCGCCAGGACGACCTTCATCGGAGGGCCGGGGTGGGGGGGCCCAAGCATCCGCGGGGGAAGGGCGTCCGTCCGGCGGTGGGCCGCGCGATGCTCCGCGCTCCGGTCTTTCCATCGCCTTCCGCCACGGGAGCCGCACCAGCCGGGAGAACGCCAAGGGTGTTCCGTCCGTAGCCCCAGGTTGGCGCGGAGCGACCACCTGGGGAACGCGGCACCGAACGACGACCAACCCCGACGGGGTTGTGACCGGCTCTCCGGAAGCACGCGGGGCGCAACCTCATTAAGGTTGACGCCGGTTTGGGGCCGATTGACCCAACGTTGCCGATGCGCCGCAACGTTGGGCTAGGAGACGCTGCCCCGTTGGCGCAGGGCCGAAGTGTGAGGTCGGTCTGCCCTTCTGGATACTTTGTTAGAGGTCCGGATGATAGAAGCGTGAGACTTTGTGAGTCTCAATCATGATACTGCGGAGCAGGAGAATGTCCGAAACCGCCTGATCTGCTGCTGCGGCCTTTACGACGGCAGAAAGCTGGGAGTCGTTCAGATAGCAGTGGGCGATTCTGTCCAATGGAAGCTGCTGAATCAGCGCCGAAAGAGAAGGCGTCTCCAACATGAGCGAAGCGTAAGGCTCCATGTCCAGCTCACCAAAATGATCCGCAGTAAACACATCGATTCCGACCAAGCTGGAAAGCTTTTTTGAGGGTTTGCTGGCCGCCATGTTGCGATACGGATGCCCAAGAGCGACGCCAAAGGAAACCGGCGGGCCATCTCCTCGCCTATGTAGCGCGTCAAAAACGAAAGCGTTAGCCGCCACCTTGATCGTCATCCAAAACGGATCGACATGGATCGGAACCCGAAAGTAGGCGTGCGGCTCATCGAAGGCGTTTTTGTGGTTGGGTAATACACGGGCACCCAAACGCCGTGCGATCTCACCTGCCAGCTCTCGGCCAATCGCTTTCGTCGTTTCTGGCATTTGAGAAGACATCACGTTTGCTCATTTCTTCGAGCGATTCACCGAACCGTCAGTTCGTGTCATGCCACACTTCACACCTTCGGCATCCCCGCTTCGATCAGCTCCAGCAGCTTGGCCACGGCGTCTTCGGCCTTCACGGCTAGAATCTGGCCGGCGCGGGGCTTGATCTCCACTTCGCCCTTGGCCAGCGACTTCTCGCCGATGGCCAGACGGAGCGGGAAGCCGACGAGCTCGCTGTCCTTGAACTTGAAGCCGGGGC
>CAMLMI010000349.1 GCA_946480965.1 uncultured Verrucomicrobiales bacterium
GTAGCTTTCAAATGAAACTTTCGCTCAAAGGTCGGTATGCGCTGCGCGCCTTGGTGGTGCTGGGATTGGCCTTCGAACGGGAGGTCGTTTCCATCCAGCAAATCGCTGATCAGCAGAACATTCCGAAGAAGTTTCTGGAGCAGATCCTGCACGATCTGCGCGGGGCTGGATTTGTCGAAAGCCGACGCGGTGTGTCGGGTGGCTACAAACTCAGCCGTTCCCCGGGCCAGATCACCTTGGCCCAGATCATCCGGCATTTGGAGGGTCCCTTGGCGGCGGTGCCGTGCGTCAGCGAGTTCTTCTACGAAAAATGCACCTGCCCGGATGAAGCGAACTGCTCCATCCGCTCCGTCATGGCCGAAGTGCGCGAAGCCACGGCGAAGATCCTGGAGAATGTGACCGTCGCGACGCTCTGCGAACGCGTCCGGCTCTTCCAAGGCACCGGGAAAGATCCGCTCGACTACGTGATCTGAGGCGGATCGGTTCAGGCGGAACGCGGAGCGTCGTTCGACGAACGGAAGCCTTTTCCGCCGCTGAGCCAAGGCGTAGTCTCCCCGCATGGACCCCATCGAGTTTCAGCGGAGCATCAACCGTCGCTCGTTCCTGGCGCGCTCGGCCTACGGGCTGGGCGGCATGGCTTTGGCCTCGCTCTTCAACCCGAAGGCCTTCGCCGGGAACACGGCTCCGGGGGCGGACGCGCTCCGGGGCGTGGTTTCGCCGCTGCACTTTCCGCAGCGGGCCAAGCGCGTGATCCATCTCTGCATGGCCGGCGGGCCGTCGCACCTGGAGAGCTTCGACTGGAAACCCAAGCTCAAGGAGCTGCACGACCAGCCGTTCCCGGAATCGCTCACCAAGGGCCAGCAGCTCGCCCAGCTCCAGAACACGCCGCTCAAGGCGCGGGGCCCGTTCGTCGAGTTCGCCCGCCACGGCCAGTCGGGCATCGAGGTGTCGTCGCTCTTTCCCCATATCGCAGGCATCGCGGACAAGCTCTGCATCGTGCGTTCGATGCACACGGAACAGATCAACCACGACCCGGCGCACGCCTTCATGAACAGCGGCTCGATCATCAAGGGCCGACCCAGCATGGGCTCCTGGTTGCTCTACGGGCTCGGCGCGGAGAGCGCGGATCTGCCCGGGTTCGTCGTGCTTACGTCCAAGGGCGACGCCGGCGTGCAGCCGGTTTCCGCGCGGCAATGGTCGTCCGGTTTTCTCCCCAGCAAATTCCAGGGCATCCAGTTCCAGTCCAAAGGCGCGGCCGTCCACTACGTCGGCAATCCCGAAGGCGTCTGCCAGAGCACCCAGCGCCAGATCATCGAGGAAGTGAACCGCCTGAACGGCCTTAAGCACGAGGAGACGCTCGATCCCGAATTGCTGACCCGCGTGGCCCAATACGAGATGGCCTTCCGGATGCAGACCTCGGTGCCGGAACTGACCGAGTTCGCGCAGGAACCGCAGCACGTTTTGGACATGTATGGCATCAAGGAACCGGGCGACGGCAGCTTCGCCTCCAATTGCCTCATGGCTCGTCGCCTCGCCGAACGCGGCGTGCGTTTCGTCCAGCTCTACCATCGCGCCTGGGACCACCACGGCGACATCGAAAAGAACATGCCGGTGGCGGCCAAGGACGTGGACCAGGCCAGCGCCGCGTTGGTGAAGGATCTCGACCAGCGCGGTCTCCTGAAAGACACGCTCGTCATCTGGGGCGGTGAATTCGGCCGCACGCCGATGGGCCAGGGCTCCGGCCGCGACCACCACATCAAGGCCTTCAGCATCTGGATGGCCGGCGGCGGGGTGAAGGCGGGCCACGTCTGGGGCAACACCGACGAGCTCGGCTACAGCTACCTCAAGGACGGCCAGGAGATGAACGTCCACGATCTCCACGCCACCATGCTCCACCTCTGCGGCATCGACCACCTCCGGCTCACCGTCCGCTACCAGGGCCGCGACTTTCGCCTGACCGACGTCCACGGCCGCATCATCCAGGGCATCGTGGCCTGAACGCCCGGCCGATTCTCCCGTCGTCGGCCATCCCGGAAAAAAACGACGAGGGCAGGGGAATCGCTTCCCCGCCTGCGGCCGGAGGGGCGTTGCCGTCTTGAAGCGGGCGTTTTGCCAAGCCGCCGGGCGTTCTGCCCGGAGTTGGCCGGGCCAGCCGAGAAATCTTCCACCCCCGCGCTTGCGCGCATCCCGTTCCCGTCCAGCCTCGACAGCGGGTTGTTGAGACAACTCGACGGCTCCGGCGACCCTTGGGACACGGCTTGCTTGGGATAAGTGCCGGTGTCGCCGCAAACACCACCCCAAACGTCGTGCCATCCATGAACTCCATCGAACAAGCCAGCCTGAAGTATCTCGCCCTGGTCATCGCGGCGGAGCGCAGACATCGCGCCGCGCATCCCCACCAAGACCCGTCGCTCATGGCCACCCGCTTCTGGGACGCCCGCAGCCTCGCGAAGCAGGCCGGGCTGGATGACGCCGATCTCCGCGAAGTCGTCCGGCACCTTTCCGAAAAGGACCTGCTCCACTGGCACGACAAATCCGGCCGCAGCCCGACCGTGCGTCTCACCGAAGAAGGGTTCAGCCAACCCGTGCCCGAAGTGCCGACCGCCATTCGCCGTCGTCACCACCACCACGCCACCATGCCCGGAGACAACCGTGCCCCGAGCACCAAAGAAGTCGTCTGCGGCATCGCTTCCGGCCTCGGCTTCATCGCCTGCGCGGGCGGGGCGACGCTCGTCTTCCTCAGCCGCGACTCCTTGGCCCAAGGCATCGAAGGCTCAGAAGGATCCGGCTCCGCCATCATCGGCGTCGCGGGGCTGATTCTCGGCGGACTGCTGCTGGGCGCCACGCTCCGCCGCACCGGGCGGTTGTTCGCGAAATTCCTCCACCGCCGCCGCGGCCGTGCCATGTCGGCTCCGTCGCCGGTATAGAATCCGTGCGGGGAAGCATTGGACTTTCTGGAAAACCTGGTGCGCGAAGTCCTGCCGGGCCTCCGACCTTCGGACTTCCCAGCGGGTCGTCGCGTTCTATTTTCCCGGCATGAAACGCCGCCCGGCTCCCGATCCCTGTCCCAGTTGCGACGAGTCGGTTCCCCGCAACGCCAGCGCCTGTCCCCACTGCGGCGCGGACTGGAACACCGGCTGGAACGAGGACGGCGACACCTCCGGCCGGCTGGGTCTGCCGGACGAGGACTTCGACTACGAAGACTTCGTGAAGCGGGAGTTCGACGAGGGCGGAGGCGTCCGGGAAAAGCCCGCGAACAAACACTGGGTCGTCCTGACGGCCGCAGGCCTGCTGCTGCTCTTCGTCCTGGGCTGGCTGCTGCGCTGAACGCGCCCGTGTCGGCGATCAACCCCGCGCCGTGTCGCGGAACGTCTGCAGGAGGCGCAAAGCCTGGCCGGGACGATCCGGGGATTCCAGGCCGCGCCGGTTTCCGTTCAGCACATCGGCCCAGCCGGGAAAGGCCGAGAGATCGCGTCGGGTGAGGTTGCGGAAGCCCATGGACCATCCGTCGAATTCCCGTGTCGCCAGCTCGCGCCGGATCATGGCGATGAAGCCGTGGTGCCGCGGATCAGCCGCGATCTTCTGCTCCAATTGCAGGATCTCGTCCGGCGGGCCTTCGATCGCCTGGATGAAATTGCCGTCGCAGTGGAGCAGCATGCCGGTGATGCCCCGGCGGGTGTTCTTCTCCCGGAACGAGCCCAGCGCCTCCACCAGCGCCTCTTCGGTCCACGGTTCCGCCGCCGAGCTCACATAGACCACCTGCAGCAGCTTCTTCGGCTCGCCGGCGGCCGGGCCGGGCCTTTCCTGTTCTTCTCGTGACATCTTCTTGTTGTTCGCCCGGCATCCACCCGGCTCCAGAGTTCATCGACCGGCCGCGCGGAAACTTGAACGCCGCGCCGGACCTTCGACGGCGCTTGCCAGTCGCCGTCCCGCAGGTGGAGTCTAGCCCGCAAAGACCGGATGAAAGCGAAGTCCCGTTCCCCGAAAGCCGCCGCCACGATCCCCGTGCCCGTGCCCGCCCAGCGCCGCTACTACGGCCACGGGCTGCCCGGCGTCGATCCCGCCGCGCTCGGCGGCAAGCTCATCGTGGTGGAAGGCGCCGACGGCTCGGGCCGTTCCACCCAGATCATGCAGCTCGTCCAATGGCTCGAAGGCTGCGGCCATTCCGCCATCCAGGTCGGCATCAAGCGATCCACCCTCGTCAGCGAGGAGCTGGACCAGGCCAAGCGCGGCAACATCCTCAGCCGCACCACGCTCAGCCTCTTCTACGCGACCGATTTCGCCGACCAATTGGAGAACACCATCCTGCCCGCCCTGCGCGCCGGCGTGATCGTCCTCTGCGACCGCTACATCTATACTCTCATGGCCCGCGACATGGTCCGGGGCATGGACGAGGCCTGGCTCCGCAACCTCTACGGCATCGCCCTCGTGCCCGACGCCGTCTTCTACCTCAACGTCCCCGCCGAGGAACTCGTCCAGCGCAACTTCGCCAAGGACTTCGCCCTCGACTACTGGGAGAGCGGCATGGATCTCGGGCTGTCGCGGGACATGTTCGACAGCTTCATCCGCTACCAGGCGATGATCGCCGACACCTTCCAGCACCTCCAGAAGACCTACGGTTTCACCATCGTCGATGCCAGCCGCTCGCCCGAGGAAATCACCAAGGAGCTGAGAAAGAAGATTGAAGCGGTCCTGCGCTCCAAGTAACCAAACCGCCACCAACCGGTCCGGGGTGGTGGAGACGGTCTTCCTCGCGACGCGTCGGACCGGCAGCGCGGCCATTCCGGCCGTGGCACGGAACGCAACACCAACACCCGAACCTCCATGCCCGAACCCGGCTCCAAACAGGAAGTCTTCATCGGCGTCGATTTCGGC
>CAMLMI010000350.1 GCA_946480965.1 uncultured Verrucomicrobiales bacterium
AGCAGGTAGGAGTTCACGAAGAAGCCGAAGCCGATCGACACGCCCTTGCGCGCGCCGACGGACTCGACGCCCAGCGCGTCGAACACCGGGTCGAGCAGCGTCTGGAAGAGCGGCTCCACCACCGCGCCCATGCCCAGGCCAACCAGCGTGATCGCGAGCTGCGTGGCTCCGAGATAGCGGTCGAGGTGCGTGACGATCTGCCGCGCGGCGAGGGCCCGCCGGTCGCCCTTGGCCACCAGCGGGTCGAGCTGCGTGGCGCGGATGCGGACGAAGACGAACTCCGCCACCACGAAGAACACGTTGCACGCGATGAGCGCCACCACGATGAGCAGCTTCGCCGCGCCGAACCCCGCCATGGTCTCGGCCAGCATCACAGCCGCACCTCCCCGAAGATCACGCGCAGCACGTCGCGCAGCGCGATCACGCCCAGCTCCTTCTCGTCGCGGCCGATGACCACGGCCAGACGCCGCCCGCCGCGCCGCATCCGGCCCAGCGCCTCTTCCAGCCGCATGTCGGCCGGGAGGAACAGCGCCGGCTGCACGAACTGGTCGCAGGCCCGGCCCTTCACCACGTCGCCCCGGTAGAGCAGCGTGGCCACGTTCAACAGTCCGACCGTCCTGGGCCGTCCCCGTTCCTCCACCCGCACCGGCAGGCGCATCACGTTGCGTTCGCGCGCGAGCCGCGCCGCCTGTTCCACGGGATCGGAAGCCTTCACCGCCGCCACCTTCTCGAACGGGATCATCAGCTCGCCCACCGTCCGCGTCTGGAGGTCGAGCACGCGGCCGACGAGCAACTGCTCGTGCGAGGTCAGGCCGGAACCCGACTCCTGGATCAGGAAGCGGAGCTCCTCGCGGTTGCCGAAGAGGTGGCCCTCATACGTGCGCCCGCCGGTCCAGCGCAGCAGCGAACGCGCGACCATTTCCGCCAGCCAGACGACCGGCGACAGCAACCGGTGGATCAGACGGAACACCGGGCTGAACGCCAGGCAGAGCCGGTTCGGCATCCGGCGAAAGAGCACCTTCGGCAGCAGGTCGAGGAACGCGAAGAGCAGGAAGATCAGCCCGGCCAGCGCCCCGGCCTGCACCCAGAACCGGTCCGGAAACCACTCCATGCAGAGCATGACCAGGAGGGTGAAGAGCGTGAGGTTGGCCAGCGTGTTGCCGACCATGATCGTCCACAGGAAGTTCTCCGGGTCGTCCAGATATTCGAGCAGCCGCGCGGCCCGTTTGTTCCCGTGGCGCTTGAGCCGCCGCAGCCGCAGCCGGTTCAACGACAGCACGCCGGCTTCCATGCCGGACATCAGGAAGGACAGTCCCGCGCCGAGCGCCAGGCACCACACCATGCTCATGGAGATCACGCCCAGCATGTTCAATGGCGCCCCGTCTGTTCGACGAGCAGCTCCCGCACGCGCCGCGCGTCGGTGATCCGTGCGGTCAGCTTCAGGCCGCCCAGCACGGCGTGTTCACCCGGGGCCGGCACCGCTTCCAGCAGCTTCACCAGCAGGCCGCCCATCGTGTCCACGTCCGGATCGTCGGCCAGCGCGGGATATTCCCGGCGGAAGTCCTCGATGCGCATCGCGCCGTTGATGCGCCAGCGGCCCTTGCCCTGGCGTTCCATCACGAAGCCGTCGGCCGAACCGTCGCGGCGCAGGCGCCCGACCACCTCGCCCAGGATGTCCTCCATCGTCACCACGCCGCTCGTGCCGCCGTATTCGTCCAGCACCACGGCGATGCCGCGATGCTGCCGCTGCAGGCTCTGGAGCAATTGCAGCAGATTCATCGTCTCGGGCACCGACGCCGGGATCTCCATCACCTCGGTCAGATCGATCTCCGGATCGAGCAGCAGCCGGTAGGCGTTGAGGAAGCCGACGATGGAGTCCGATTCCCGGTTGAAGAGCGGGATGAACTCCTGCCGTAGCCGTTTGGCCTCGGCCAGCATCTCCGGCACCGACGCCTCGTCGGAGATGAACGCCACCTGCGACCGGGGCCGCATCACGTCCACCGCCGTCTTCTGGTCGAGCTGGACGATCTGGAGGATGATGTCGCGCTCGCCCGCCGCCAGCGTGCCCTGCTGGAAGGCCAGCTCGATCAGCTCCCGGTATTCCTCGTCCGACACCGCCGGAGCCACGGCACCGGCCTTGCGCCGGGCCAGGATCCGCACGAGCCCTTCCGTCAGCATCTGCGCCAGCCTGCGCAACGGCTGCGTCGCGCGGTGCACCACCAGGAGCGGCCGGGCCAATCCCGCCGCCCAGCGTTCCGGCGCGCGCACCGCCAGGGTCTTCGGGGCCACTTCGCAGACCAGCAGCGTCAGCACCAACATCACCGGAGCCACCGCCCAGAGCGTCCAGCCGCCGCCGATGGAACCCCAGAGCAGCGCCGCCACCACCGCCGCGTTCGACAGCGTGTTCCCGAGGACGATGGTCGCCAACAGATCGTCCGGCTGCCCGAGCAGGCGCTGCACCAGACCGCCCGCCGCCGGAGCCCGCTCGTTCAGCTGCCGCAGCTGCCACTTGCTCAGCGAAAAGAACGCCGTCTCCGCCAGAGCGAAGAAGAAGCTCACGGCGGCGAACACGAGGATGGCAGCAAGGGCGACCCAGGGCGTCATCGCCGAGAAGTATGGAAACCCGCCTCCCGAGGGCCAATGGAAATCGCGCCGCCTCCAGGCCGGGACGTCCCGCCAACCCCATTGGGCCCGGGAACCTGTGGGCCACCTTGGACCAGCGGGCCCGTGGAAGTCGCCCTGCGGCGCAGCGGCCCGATACTTTTCCGCCCCCAAAAATCGTCCAAGAAACCGGCACCCCGCCGTGTCGTTCAGCATGGCGGGAACCGCCACCTTTGCCATGAATCCTCCCCTACCCTCCCCTTTCCGGTTGCTCTGCGGAATCGTTGGCCTAGCCGGTGCCGCTATCGGCATCGCACGCGCGTCCTGGGCCGACATTCCGCTGGCCGATGTCGTCAAACAATGCCCCGTCGTGGTCGTCGGCGAAATCCGGAGGATCGAGACGGCACCGGCTTCCGACTACGCCTTCGACACCGCCTTCATCCGAGTCGAGCGCGTGCTGAAGAGCACCGGCACCAACGCGGTGGAGAAGGCCGGAGCCGAACTGCCGCTGACCATGCCCTCGACCACGAACAAGGTCCGGGAATCCACCGACATCCTCTATCGCCAAGGCCAGCGGGGCGTCTGGCTGCTGCAGCTTCGGGACGGGAAATACTGGGCCACCTATCCCAAAAACTTCCAGCCCCTCACCGAGGAAACCGAGATCGCCGGGCTCATCCGGGAACAATCGGGCGGGAAATAACCGACGCCCGCGTGGGTGGCGATCCGCCATGCCTCCCACCTTGCGGCCCGCAAGACTCCGACCGGTCCGGACCGCAAAACGCCTCGGGCCGTGTCCGGCCTTTTCCTGGAAAGGGGCCGGATTCGCCCCGCCTGCCCCTTCCGCACGGCAAGCCTCCCCTTGGCATCCGCCTTGCAACCGACTACGGGCATGAAGACCACCGAATTCATGCCCCGCGCTTCCGCCACCGTCGAAGCGAACCCCACCGCGCGTCCCTTGGCCCCGACGGAGAACGCGGAAACAACCGCGCAATTCGTTGCCGGCATTGTCGTGGCCAAGACCGGTGCTGAACTGGCGCTCCGCCAACCCACCGGCGAGCCGGTCTCGGTCGCGCTCACCCCGGAGACGGTCTATGCCGAGGGCGAGGAGGAACTCGCGATCTTGGACTTGGCGGTGGGCGACGCCGTCACCGTCATCGTGAAAACCGCCGACGACGGCAGAATCGAAGCCGAGAACGTCGCCCGGACCAACCTTGCCGAACCCTTGAGACACTCCGGTTCCCAACCGGAGCCCGACGCCGGGCAAAGCCGCCAGGGAACCATCGTGGCCGGCCCCGACCATCCCCGCTGATCCCTGACCGTTCGCCTATCCGATCAGGGACACCTCGCGGAAGCGACGCGTCTCGAAGACCCGGAAGCGATCGAAGCCCGCTTCCCGGGCCGCCGTGATCGCCGCGGCGAAATCCGCCCCCACCTCGCCCGGAGCGTGCGCGTCGGAGCCGAAGGTGATGGCGACATCCAGTTCCCGGGCAAGGCGCAGGAACGGCAGGCTCGGATAGATCTCGCGGCAATCTTTCCGCAGCCCGGCGGTGTTCAGCTCGATCGCGCAGCCCGAGTTCTTCACCGCTTCGAGGAAGGTGCGGAAAAGCGGCGTGCAGTCTTCCTTCGGCACGATGTTGAACTTCTTGGGCAGGTCGGCGTGGCCGATGATCTCGAAGAGCCCGCTGGCGGCGGCGGCGGTCAGGCGCTTGAAGTATTCGCTCCACACTTCGAACGGGTCGCGCTTCTTCCACTCGGAGAGCTTGAAGGGGTTGTCCACGTCCCACGTGTCGGAGACGTAGTGGACGGAGCCGATGAAGTAGTCCCACGGATGGAGCGTGGCGAGATGGCGGATCCAGTCCTCCTGTCCGGGGATGTAGTCCACCTCCAGCGCGAGCCGGATGGCGAGCTGGGGGAAGTCGCGCCGGGCCTTCATCACCTTCTCCACGTATTCGCCCAACTGGTCGTGGCGCATCCGCCAGTCGTCGAAGTCGTCGCGCTTCATCGGCGAGTGGTCGGACATCCCGATCTCGCGCAGGCCGAGGGCGACGGCGCGGGCGGCGTATTCGGAGGGCTCGCCGACGGCGTGGCGGCAGAGCGGCGTGTGCATGTGGTAGTCGGGCAGCGACATCATCGGGGCCACCTTAGAAAACGATTCCCCGCTCCGTCGATATTGCGTTGCGGCGCGGAGAGGCGGCCGAGCATTGGGAGTAGGTCTCTGGGGAGAGGGCTGATTCCTC
>CAMLMI010000351.1 GCA_946480965.1 uncultured Verrucomicrobiales bacterium
AAGCCGCAGCACGATGACCTCACGCTGCTCCTGCGGCAGCTCCCGGAGCGCCGCCATCGCCGCCGCCTCCCGGGGATCGAACGCGCTTTCGTTCTCGAACCAGCCCCGCGCCTCCCACTCCCGCGTCAGCCGGCGGAACAGGCTGCGGCGGTGGTTGAGAGCGCGGTTGCGGTAGGCGCGGACGCAGTAGTTCCCCGCGTCCTCCGGAGCCGTCTCCATCGCCAACAAGGCCGCGAAGGTCTCCTGGAGCACGTCCTCCGCCTCCCCGTGGCTCAAGCCGAGCGCGCGACCGTAGAGCAGCAGCCCGGAGGCCTTTCGCTCATACCAGTCGCGGCACCAATGTTCGCCCGGATCGGTCATCTTCACCCAAAGAGACACCGCTGGCCGGAATTCTGTATAAACTTCGGGGAAAATTTTTCGCACCGGATCGTCCGTCGGTTGTGGAGCCGGTATGGGAAATGAAGGCCAAATCCGAGGAAACGGCCGCACTCCAAGACGCCGCGCGATTCTGGGCACGCCCACTCCGGATTCTAGGTTGTTCAGACAGGCTCTGAGACTATTCGACGTTTGAACTCCGGGAAGGGCCGTGGTTATTGGGCGCGGGCGTTTACCGGCGTCCCTTTTCCCATGAGCGAGCCCGTTCTCCCCGTGCACATGGCCGAGCTGGCCAAGCAGCATCCCGCCGATCTGGCGGACGCGATCCAGCGTCTGGAACTGCCCGAAGCGGTCGAGACGATGCGCGAGCTGCCGCGTCCCGTAGCCGCCGCCGCCCTAGCCGAGATGGACCGCGAACGCGTTGCGGAGTTGCTGAGCCTAGTGCCCTCGGATCTCGTCGCGGAATGGACCCGCGAGCTGACCGCACACGATGCGGCGGATCTCGTCATCGAGATGCTGCCGGAGCAACGGACCTCGGTGCTGGTTGCGGTGCCGTCGGAGCTGGCCGGACGTTTGGCGGAGCTGCTCAAGTATCCCGAGGACTCGGCCGGCGGGATCATGGGCGACCGCTTCATCGCCCTGCGCGCCGACGAAACGGTTCAACAGGGCTTGGAGCGCTTGCGCCAACAGAGCGAGCGTCGGCCCGAGGATGTCTCCTACCTCTACGTGTTGGACGGCTCCGCCCGACTGGTCGGCGTGGTGCCGATCCGCGAACTGCTCTTCGCCTCGCCCGGACAACGGCTCGCCGACGTTATGAACCGCGACATCCGCTTCGTGCGGGTGGATGCCGACCAGGAGAGTGTCGCGCAGGAGTTCCGTCGCTACCATTTCCTCGCGCTGCCCGTGCTGGACCGGCTCGGACGGATGCTTGGCGTGATCCGCGCGAACGACGTGCTGAACGTCGTCCAAAGCGAAGCGACCGAGGACATGCAGTTGATGGTCGGTGTGTCCGGCGAGGAACGGACATTGACCCCGTGGCACCGCGCCGTGCCCAAGCGTTTGCCGTGGCTCTACGTCAACCTCATCACCGCGTTCTCGGCGGCCTTCGTCGTCGGGCTCTTCGAGGAAACCATCGCGCGCTGGACGGCGCTGGTCGTCTTTCTTCCCATCGTTTCCGGCCTGGGCGGCAACGCGGGGATGCAGACGCTCACCATCATCATCCGCGACCTGGCGCTCGGCGAAATCAACCCCGGCGACGGCCGCAAGGCGCTGCGCAAGGAACTCATGCTCGGGCTCGTCAATGGACTGGCCGTCGGCTTCGTCGTGGGAATGCTCGGCTGGTTGTGGAAGGAGAGCTTCCAGCTCGGCCTCGTCGCCTTCGGCGCGATGGCGCTCAACCAGCTCGCGGCCGTGACGGCGGGCGTTCTCATTCCGCTCGGGCTGAGAGCCTGTCGCGTCGATCCCGCGCTCGCCTCCAGCATTTTTCTCACGGCCGTGACCGACGTGGCGGGATTCTTCTTCTTCTTGGGAATGGCCGCGCTGGCGCTGCGGTTCCTCTGAGCGTGGGGTTGGACGCCGCCCCGTAGAACGGGCATCCTTGCCCGTCCAGCGAAGTCTGGAGGGAACCTTGAAGCCTGTTCTGATAATCTCGCTCGCTCCTGTTTTGTGGCCACGCCCGGTCGGGGGACCGGGCCTACAAGGCGTGGCGACCGAGAACACAGGACGGCTGTAGGCCGGGTTCCCCAACCCGGCGCTCGCCCTCCTTCCTGCAAAAGCTCATAGTCCTAGCGGCCCGGCAAAGCGTTGACCTTTTTGCCCCGTCAGCCGTTCCTCCTCGCGTGAAACTCACCGTGCGATCCTCGGGCAAGAACGACTGGACGCTGCTGCTCGGCGGGCTCGGATTCGTGCTGGCCGGTGTCGCGATCCTCTGGCTGCCGCCGTTGAGCACGCGCGGGCGCTTGACGCAGCCGATCGCCGGTTGGGCCGCGATCTTGGGCTTCGGATTCTTCGCCGCCATCGGAGCCCGACAGCTGCTGCGCCGTCCACCGTGCCTGGTGATCGACGACGCCGGAATCTCCTACCTGCGCAGTTCTCCCCGCATGTTCCCGTGGGACCAGATCGATTCGGCCAAGCTCCAACAGAATGGAACGACAACGCTCCTAGTCCTCGCCCTCCGTCCCGAAACCGGATCGGGTGAACCTTCATCGGTGTCGATCCAGTTGACCGACCTCAACCGTTCCCCCGCGCGAATCTTTGTCGCCGTGCAGAAGTGCTTGGCCCGACGAGCGGCTGTTAAACTCCGTTCCTAGATCCTATTCGGACAATTCGGCCTCGCAGGAAGCAGGGTGAACGTCGGCTCAGGTTCGGCAGCCCATCGTCAGCAGCACGTTGGCCCAGAGGGACTGGTCGGCGGTCTGGATGGTGAGGACGTGGTCGGGGGATTCGACGGCCTTGTAGAAGTCCCATTTCAGGATCGGCTCCAGCTTCAGCGTGGAACCGCTTTCGGCGATGACGGCGCGGTAGTCGTTCCAGACCGGCGGTTCGCCCTGCTGGGCGTAGGAATCGTCGGCGGGAATGCCCATCGTGTTCACGGCGTCGATGGGCACGGTGGAGAGCAGCGCCCGCAGCACCTGCGCGACGGTGACGACGCCGGGCGAGAGGTTCAGCGAGATCAACTCGGCGTTCGGCCCCTTTTTCGTGGCGGCGGGATAATTGCCGTCGGCGATCAGGATCTTGGAATGGTGTCCGGCGCGGGCGAGGGCGCGGAGGATCTCCGGGTGGGTGAGCTGGGTTTTGAGCATGGGAAAGGTAGGGCGGGTTTCTAGCCTGCCCATTCGATCTGCGTATTTGGAGTCTTCGTTTGCGCTCTGACTTCGGGGACAGGCTGGAAGCCTGTTCTACTTTGAAAACCATTTCCGGAAACTCTCCATCGTCTGCTTCGCCGCTGTTTCGCCGTCGGGCAGGGGCAGGACTTCGGCGGAGACGTAGCCGGTGTAGCCGATGTCTTTCAGCACGGCGGCGATGGGGGCGACGTCGAGGTGGCCGAGGCCGATGGCGTGGCGGTTGGTGTCGGCGAAGTGGACGTGGCCGAGGCGCGGCGCGACCTGCCGGAGCGTGGCGGCGATGTCGGCCTCCTCGATGTTCATGTGGAACAGGTCGCAGAGCAGCTTCACGCCGGAGATGTTCCGTTCGTCGAGGAACGCGGCCGCGTCGGCGGCGCGGTTGAAGAGGTTCGTCTCGTAGCGGTTCAACGGCTCGTAGAGGAAGACTTGGCCGTGGGCCGAGGCGCGTTGCCCCACTTCAATCAACGCTTCCGCCAGCCAGTCGAGGGCTTGCTCGCGCGTGACCGTGCCTTCCCAGCGGCCCTGCATGGAGCCGAGGATGGCGGGCGCACCGACGAAGCCGCCAAGGTTGACGATGCCGTGGATGAACTCCTTGGCCTTTTGCCGGACGGCGGGATCGGGATCGGTCAGGCGGAGCTTGTGCTTCACCCAGCCCGCGCCGGTGCCGATGGCGGCGACCTTGAGCTTGTGCTGCTCCATCAACGCGCGGAGCCGGCTCAGGGGAAGTTCCTTGGAGGACGGCGGGAAAATCTCCACGGCGTCGAAGCCGTGGGCGGCGGCGCGGGCGAACCCGGCGTCGAGATCATCCCAGAAAACGAACGGCCCGCCCTTGGCTTCAGGGACGAGCGAGACGGTGATGGCGGAGGAGATCATTGGAAAATCAGATGCCGGATTCCAGATGCCGGATGTCGGACAAAGAAGTTGGGCGCACCGTGAATGGGTGCCAAAACGAAGCTGTAGTAGCGGAAGAATCCAACAGTGCGAACGCTGGACGATTGTTGCGCCGGTTCTCTTCCATTCGGGTCATCAGACGAGATGCAGGCACGGAGAGGAAATCAAACGCGACGATGGCGATAGTGAAGATCACCGGTAAGCGGGCTGATCCACGCCAGAGAGAGCGGGAGATCCACACCAAGGCGGCTAGGGCCAAAACAAGACCGAGACTAAAGCCCAAAATCATCATTCCGAGAGGGAAGTCATCGAACCCGAAAAGCAGTTGATCGCCGGAAACCACGATCATGCCAAAGCCGAACGGGAACCAAATCAAGGCCGGTAGCGCGATGCAGAAGATCGTGGTCCGTTGTATCTGGTTTTTGCGATGATCGGTCATGCGCGGCTCGCAACTTCCGGGTGCGGTTGGTTGGTTTCAATCTCGGATTGAACGGGGCTAGTTCGAGCACCGAAGGTGCGGCCTTAAGTTAGCCCAGGGCAACGCCCCGGGAAGAGTTGTTCCAGATCAGCATGAGCCCTGAATGGGCGAGTTATGAAGAGATCCAACCCAGGGCGTTGCCCTGGCCTGACAAGTGACGCCCCTTCAGGGCTGAATCTGCTATTTCGTGCAATCCAAGGCGCTGCCC
>CAMLMI010000352.1 GCA_946480965.1 uncultured Verrucomicrobiales bacterium
CGGGATCAGTCTCGCGGTCGTTTTCGCCGTTGCTGGAGCCATCATGAACCACGGGGCCCACGGGCCCTTCAAAGCGTCCCAGTGGACGCTGCTCTTCGTCCCCGTCCTGCCGTTTCTCGCCTGGGGTTGCTCGCATCTCGCGCGGCACCGGGGCTACTCCACCGGGGTTTCCTACGGGCTGATCGCGCTGGTGCTGGTCGGTGCGGCGGTCTCCATTCCGGCGCTGTCCGGCTCGACGGTCGGCGTCGTTGTCCTGACCGCCACGGCCGTGCCGCCGCTGATCCTGATGACGCTCAACGTGCGTCCGGGCAATTTCCGCAGCAGCCGCGAGAAGAAGCCCTGACGCGGAGGCTCATAGCCGGGCCACGGGGCCGAGGCGGACCAGCTTCCAAACCAGCTCTTCGGCCGACCGGGAGGCGGCGACATCGACGAGGAACTCCGCCACCCAGTCGTTGAGGCCGTCGGCGTCCACCAGCACCTGTTCCACGCGCCACGTCCTTTTGTCCTCCGACGGCTCGACGTAGGTGTGGCGCGTGTTGCGGGCTTCGGGATCGAGCCGGAAGCGTTCGTGGTCGGCGTAGTAGGCGTCGAGCGCGGCGCGGAGACGATCCGTGGGAGGGAGTGACGGAGTGGCGGAGTCTTGGGGCGGGCGGTCTTCGCTCCACGGAGCGAGGGCCAAGGCCGACTCGAAGTTGCCGTCGGACAAGGCACGGAGGAACTCGAAGATCCGGGTGCGGATGCGCGTGGTGAACGCCTTCGGATCGCGCGTGATGTCCTTGGCCGCTTCTTCCGCTCCGGGCGGGCGCACTTCGGCGGTCGGAGCGGCGGGCTGGAAGTTCGGGTTCCGCATCCGTTCCCATTCGTCCTCCAGACTGGAGTCGATCTGCCGGATCATCGTCTCCAAGTAGGTTTCCATCTCGCGCACGGCGTCGGTCTTGGCGGCGTCGGGCACGTTTTGCGCGAGGATCTTGTGGGCGCGGGAAATGTGCCGGAGCAACAGGCCCTCGCTGCGGTGCAGTTCGTAGAGCTTCACGTAGTCGCCGAAGCTGCGGAACTGCTCGAACATCTCCCGAACGATCGATTTGGGCCGGATGTTCTCCTGGCCGACCCAGGGATGCTTGTCGGCGAAGGCGTTGAAGGTCTCGTAGATGAACTCGCGGCGGGGCTTGGGATATTCCAGCTTCTCCAGCTCCTCCATCCGCTGGTCGTATTCCATGCCCTGCGACTTCAGCTCGGCGATCTTCTCGCCCTTCACCTTGTCCAGCTGGCGGCGAAGGATGGCGTCGGGGTTCTCCATGATCGACTCGACCAACGTCATCAGATCCAGCGCGTATTCGGGAGATTCGGGATCGAGCAGAGGAATGGTATCCACCAGATAGAGCGACAGCGCCTGGTCCATCGAGAAGTCGTCCTGGAGCTCGACGTTCACGCGGAGCTTGGTGTGAGACTGCCTAGTGGCACCGGCGCCCTCGCCGGTGTTCGTGCGGCAGGCGCCCCCGCCTGTCGTTCCTTTTTCGGGAAGAGAAGAACTCCGGGCGGGGGCGCCCGGAGCACTGGCCACAGGCGGGGGCGCCTGTGCCACTACCGGCGAAGCCACGAGCTCCACGATCTTCCGGTCCAAAAGCGACCGGAACAGCACCCACGCCCGGGACCGATGCGCCTTCTTCTGCTTTTCCGAATCGTGGCAACGCCGCAGCAAATCCCGCATGGCCGCGCAGCCGTCGCCTTCGCGGCTGAGCACGTTCAGCAGCATCCCGTGGGTGACCTGGAACCGCGACACCAGCCGTTCCGGTGCTGCAGCGATCAGGCGCTCGAAAGTCTTCTCGTCCCAAGCCACGAAGTTTTTGTCCGGCGGTTGGCGCTTCACGACCTTCTTGCCGGTGCTCTTCGCCTTCTCCTCCAGCTTGCGGTTTTCGACCACGTGCTCCGGGGCCTGGGCCACGACCCAGCCGAGGTTGTCGAAGCCCTTGCGCCCGGCGCGGCCGGCGATCTGGTGGAAGTCGCGCGCGGTCAGGATGCCGACCTTCTCGCCGCTGAACTTGCAGAGCTTGGTGAAGAGCACCGTGCGGATCGGCACGTTCACGCCGACGCCGAGCGTGTCGGTGCCGCAGATGAGCTTGAGCAGGCCCTTCTGCGCGAGCTGTTCGACGAGGATGCGATACTTCGGCAGCAAGCCGGCGTGGTGCAGGCCGATGCCGTGCTTGAGCCATTTCTTGATCTCCGGGCCGTAGGGGCTGCTGAACTTGAACTCGTAGATCGCCTCGGCGATGGCCGCCTTCTCCTCCTTGGTCGCGACGTTGATGCTGGTGAAGTCCTGTGCGCTCTGGGCCGCTTCGAGCTGGGTGAAGTGGACCACGTAGATCGGCGCTTTGCCCGCCGCCAGCAGCCGCTCGACCGTTCCGGCCAAGGGATGCTCGGAGTATTCAAACTCCAGCGGCACGGGCCGGGTCCTGGAGGAAACAATGGTCGTGACGCGGCCGTTCAGCTTGGTCAGCTCGTCGGCGAAGAACTGCGTCTCGCCCAGCGTGGCGGACATCAGCAGGAAACGCGTCTGCGGCAGCGTGAGCAACGGCGCCTGCCAGGCCACGCCGCGTTCGCGGTCCGAGTAGAAATGGAACTCGTCCATGACCACGTCGTGGACCCGCGCCTTCGGCCCGTCGCGCAAAGCGATGTTCGCCAGCACTTCGGCGGTGCAGCAGAGGATGGGCGCGCCTTGGTTGACCGTGGCGTCGCCGGTGGAGAGGCCGACGTTCTCCGGTCCGAATTCGCGGCAGAGCGCGAGCCACTTCTCGTTCACCAGCGCCTTGATCGGGCAGGTATAGACCGAGCGACGTCCGCGCGAGATCGACGCGAAGTGCATCGCGGAGGCGACCAGCGACTTTCCCGAGCCGGTGGGCGTGTTCAGGATGACGTTGCGGTCCTCGAAGAGTTCGAGCACGGCCTCCTCCTGCGCCGGGTAGAGCTGGAGCCGCTTGGCTTCGGCGTATTCCAGGAACTTGCCGAGCAGTTCGTCGCTGGTGGGTTGGCCACCGGCGGGGATGAGGTCTTTGAGCGTCACGGACACGATGCGCGGAGGCTAAGAGGGAGAGGTGGAAAACCGAAGGACGAACCTTGGCGCGCCTTTTCCCTTGGGCCGACCGGGGCTTTCCGTTAGCTGAAGGCCGTGCATTTCCTGGTCACTGGCGGCGCCGGCTTCATCGGCTCCCATGTGTGTGAGCGCCTCCTGGCGGAGGGACACACGGTCCATGCCTTGGACGACCTCAATCCGTTCTACGACCCCGCGATCAAACGGCGGAACCTGGCGGAGATCGAAGCCGGGGCGAAGGGACGTTTCCATTTCATCCGAGGCGACATCGTGGACGCGGCGACGGTGGATGCTGCAATGGCGGCGGCGCGGTTCGACCAGATCATCCACATCGCCGCTCGCGCCGGCATTCGGCCCAGCTTGGAGCAGCCGTTTCTCTACCAGCAGGTCAACGTGGGCGGCACGGCCAACGTGCTGGAAGCCGCGCGCAAACACGGCGTCGGCAAGATCACGGTGGCCAGCAGCAGCTCGGTCTATGGCGTGAACGCGCGGGTGCCCTTCCGCGAATCGGACCTGGCCACGACGCCGATCTCCCCATACGCCGCGAGCAAGCTCGCCTGCGAGGCGCTGGGCCACGTCTATCACCACGTCTATGGAATGGATGTGGCGATGCTGCGGCTCTTCACCGTTTACGGGCCGCGCCAACGCCCCGATCTCGCCATCTCCAAGTTTGCCCGGCTGATCCGCGACGGGAAACCGGTTCCGGTCTTCGGCGACGGTTCCACGGCCCGCGACTACACCTACGTCGATGACACGGTGGACGGCATCCTGGCCTGCACCCGGCAGCGGTTCGGCTACGAGATCTTCAATCTGGGCGAGAGCGACACGGTGACGTTGGCCCGGATGATCGGCCTGCTGGAAACGGCGCTGGGCAAGTCTGCCATCATCGACCGTCAACCGATGCAGCCGGGCGACATGCCGCTGACCTTTGCGGACATCTCCAAGGCCAAAGTCCGGCTCGGCTATGAACCGAGGATCAAGGTGGAGGAAGGGATTCCGCAGTTTGTGGAGTGGTTTCGGAAGCAGCCGCTGCTGGAGCATTGACGCCGAAGACCCACCCCTGACCCCTCCGAGGAAGGGAACTGGAACGCGTGTTCGGCGGTCGCTTGGCGCTCTGCTTTATCCCTTCCTTGGAGGGGTCGGGGGTGGGTCGGCGACAATCGGACGGAAAGCCGCCCACTTCCAATCTCCAGCTTCTGTCTTACAGCCCGCTGGGATGGTCGAGGAATTCCCACGGCACTTTGAAGCGCTTGGACAACGCCTCCGCCAAGGCCTTCACGCCGAACGTCTCGGTCGCGTAGTGGCCGCCGTGGAGGACGTTCAGCTCCAGTTCTTCGGCCAGGGGAAACGTCCAGTGCGGGCCTTCGCCGGTGATGAAGGTGTCCACGCCTTCGCTGGCGGCCTGCTTCAATTCTCCGCCCGCGCCTCCGCTACAAATGCCCACGACGCGGACGGTCTCCGCGCCTCCGGCCAGCACTTTCACCGGACCGCCAAGGAGTTCTTGGAGACGGGCGGAAAGTTCGAAGCGCGTAGTCTTCACGGCCGCTTTCCAGCCGAGGAACTGACCTTTGCTGGAGAGGAAGGGCGTCAGTTTTTTCAAACCGAGACCGGCGGCAATGCGGGCGTTGTTGCCGAGCTGGGGGTGGAGATCCAACGGCAGGTGCGAGCTGTAAACCGCGAGGTTGTGGTCGAGCAGCAGGCGGAGCAGT
>CAMLMI010000353.1 GCA_946480965.1 uncultured Verrucomicrobiales bacterium
ACATTCTCAGCAGAGTGCGGGCGGCGGCCGCGATGGACTGGGCGGTGGGCCGGTGGGCGGCCCAGAGGTTCGGGTGGTAGGGGATGGGCGTGTCCTTCGCGTTCAGGCGCTGCGGCGGGGCGTCGAGCAGGTCGAAGCCCTCCGAAGCCACGCGGGCAATCACCTCGGCGGTGACGCCGCCCCAGGGCCAGGCTTCGCCCACGCAGAGCAGGCGGCCGGTGCGGGCGACGGAGGCCATGACGGTGTCGGTGTCCAGCGGCTTGATGGAGCGGAGATCCACGACCTCGATCTCGTAGCCGTCGCCGGAGACTTCCTGGGCGGCGGCGAGGGCTTCATGGACCATCGCGCTGTAGGTCACGACGGTCATGTCGCGGCCGGGCCGGGCGATGCGGGCCTTGCCCACGGGCAGGGCGGTCTCGGGCAGCCGCTCGGCCTTGAGATGGTAGTAGAGGTATTTGTGCTCGCAGAAGATGACCGGGTCGTCGATGGCCACGGCTTCGAGCAACATGCTGTAGGCGTCCTCCACCGTGGCGGGGGTCATCACCACCAGACCGGGGAAATGGGCGTAGAGCGTCTCCAGGCTCTGGCTGTGGAAGGGGCCGCCGCCGGAGGTGCCGCCGGAGGGGAGGCGCACGATGATGGGGCAGGGGACTTCGGTCCGCCAATGGAGCGTGGCGGCGTGGTTGACGATCTGGTTCAGGCCGACGGTGGAAAAATCGGCGAACTGCATCTCCACGATGGGCCGACGGCCCTCGATGGCCGCGCCGATGGCGGAGCCGATGATGGCGTCCTCGCTGATCGGGGCGTCGATCACGCGGCCCGGAAACTTGGCGGCGAGGTTCTTGGTGGCCTTGAACGCGCCGCCGAAAGCGCCGACATCCTGCCCGTAGATGAACACGCGGGGATCATCGGCCAGGGCCTTGGCCTGGGCTTCGCGGATGGCTTCGAGGTAGGTGATGCTCATCGCGCGGGCTCCTGCAGGGGAAAGTTCCCAATCACGCTCTTAATCTGGGTCTCCATCTTGGTCTCAATCTTCCTCTTGCTCTTGAGCCCGAGCGCTGCCGCCCTCCGAAGAGCCGGGGTGGGATCAAGACCAGGATGAAGAGCCAGATTAAGACCGAAGTGGATCGGGCCGGAGCCGCGCTTTGAGACCGGGAGCATACGGAATGGATCAGCAGGCCGACGAGGTGTCGGACAGACGCCGGGTGGCGAGGGCGCACCAGGTTTCCGCGAACGGATCGGGACCGTGCTCGCGCTGGACGGTGGAGACGACCGTCTCGACCTCGGCGACGACGGTGGTCTTCAGACGCTCCAGTTCGGCCGGATCGGCCCAGCCTTCGGTGGCGAGGCGTTGCTCCGCGAGTTCGAGGCAGTCGCGGCCGAGGGCGGATTCCTTCAGGCGGGGGTCGATGTATTCGGCGGTGTCGTGTTCGCCGTGGCCGCAGAGGCGGAGGAGATCGGCGACGACGAGCTGTGGGCCGCGGCCGGCGCGGGCGTTGTCGGCGGCCTTCTGCAGCGTCTCCAGACACTCGCCGAGGTCGGTGCCATCCACGGTATGGCCCTCGACACCGTAGCCGACGGCGCGGTCCACGAGGTTCTTGCAGGCGAACTGCCGGTCGGTCGGGGTGGAGTAGGCGTATCGGTTGTTGGCCACGATGAGCACGAGCGGGAGCTTCTCCACGGCGGCCTGGTTCAACGCCTCGTGGCAGGAGCCGGTGCTGGTGGCGCCCTCGCCGAGGCAGGCGGCGCCGACGGTGCCGGTTTCGCCCTTCATGCGGCGGGCGAGGAGCATGCCGTTGACCACGGAGATCATCGCGCCGAGATGGCTGATCATCGGCAGGATGCCTTCCTTCGGGCGGCCCCGGTGGACGTTGCCGTCGCGGGAACGCATCGGCCCGAGCGGCGAACCGAGGTAGGTGCGGACGGCGTCGAAGACCGATTCTCCGAAGGCCAGACGGCCGGCGGCGTCGCGGATGAGCGGGGCGAAGACGTCGCCCTTGCGCAGCGTCACGCCGACGGCGGCGCTGAGGGCCTCCTGGCCTTTGCCGAGGAACACGCCGCCGAAGATCTTGCCGGCGCGGTAGAGCGAGGCCAGCCGCTCATCCAGCACCCGGGCCAACAACATGCAGCGGTAGGCGCGGAGATACTGGTCCCGGAAAACCGAGACGGCGGCGACCGCATCCGGACTCACCACGGTTTGAAGCATGGCCGCGACATTGCCGCCGGGTCCGGGGGGCGCGCAAATGTTTCTTCCTCGGGCGAGGAGCGCCGGGAGGGGCCTGATGGACGCGATTAGAACTTCCTTTTGGCCCGGCCGGATCGGAGGTTCCCCGCGTCATGGGTTCCAGATGTCTTGTCCGGGGAGGAGGAGCGTCGCCCGCGGGTCGCTGCGGCGGTTGGCTGCTCTGGATCTGCGCGGTGCTCCAGGCCTGTCTTGCATCGGCCGCAGCCGAGACCAATGCCGAGCCGAAGACCGGTCCGTGGCCGGGCTGGGTCGTGACCAACGAGTTCGCCGCGCTGGCTCCGGGCGCTTTCCCGCCCGGGGAAGAAAGCCGCCTGCTGCTGTCCGAGCGGCAGTTCAACGTCCGCACGGACGAGGCCTTTGTCCGCGTCGTCCGCCAGCTCCTGAACGTCTCCGGCGTGCAGAACGGCGCCACGCTCTCCATCGACTTCGACCCGACCTACGAGGCGCTCACGCTGCACACGGTCAAGGTGTGGCGCGGGACCAACGCGATCGACCGGCTGCAGCTCGACCAGGTGTCCCTGTTGCGGCGGGAACGGGATCTGGACCGGGCGCTCTTCGACGGGGAGCGGTCCGCCGTGCTGGTGTTGGGAGACGTGCGCGTGGGGGACGTGGTGGAGCACGCCTATTCCATCCGGGGGCGCAACCCGGTCTATCGCGGGCGGTTCATGGGCGGGTTCTCGGCGCAGCTCGCGGTCCCGGCGCACCGCCTCTACAACCGCATCGTCTGGCCGTCGGACCGGCGGCTGCACCTCAAGAACCACTCCTCAGCGCTGCGCCCGCAGGTCTCGACCAACGGAGGGAACCACGAGTTCGTCTGGGACCTGAGGAACGTGCCCGCGCTCAAACCGGAGGAGGACCTTCCCCGCTGGTCGGACCCGAGGCCTTGGGTGCAGTGGAGCGAGTTCGGCACCTGGGCGGAGGTGGCGGAATGGGCGACGGGGCTCTTCGCCGATTCATCCGCGCTTCCGCCCGCGCTCGCGCAGAAGGCGGAGGAATGGAAGGCGCTCCGATCCCCCGAGCACCGCGTCGTGGCGGCGCTGCGCTACGTGCAGGACGAGATCCGGTATTTCGGCATCGAGATCGGGCCGGGTTCCCACCAGCCGTCCAGCCCGGCTACGGTGTTCGAGCGGCGTTTCGGCGACTGCAAGGACAAGGCCCTTCTTTTCGTGGCGGTGATGAGGGAGCTCGGCATCGAGGCCTATCCCGTGCTGGTCCATTCCGGGCGGGGCAAGGGCATCGGAGAACTGCATCCCACGGCCAACGCCTTCGACCATGCCATCGCCGCCGTGCGCCTCGGCTCCAAGGTCCATTGGGTCGATCCGACCGATTCCTACCAGCGCGGTCCGTTGGCGGCGCACCATCGGCCGGACTACGGGCTGGGTCTCGTGGTGTCGCCCTCCACCAAGGCACTCACGGCCATTCCCCCGACCACGGCCCCGCCGGAGACCGCCACGGTCGAGAGTTTACTCGTGGGTCGGCCCGGCTCGGCCACGCGGCTGAGGATCACCACCACCGCGACGGGCGGGGCGGCGGAGGGGCTGCGGGCCGCCTTCGCCACCACGCCGCTCGACACGCTGGCGAAGGGTTACCTCGAAGCGCAGGCCAGGTCGTTCCCCGGCATCAACCGCGATGCGCCCATCGGCTACGCGGACGACGAGGCGCGCAACCGCTTCACCGTGACCGAGAGCTATGTCATCCCGGACGCTTGGGTCCGTTCGGACCGTGACCAGAAGCTTGCCTGCGAATTCTATCCCGCCTCGATCGGTTCGCTGCTGGACAAACCCGCCGCCACGGCTCGGCGTTCACCGTTGGGGCTCCGGCATCCGGTCCGCCGCCTGCACCGCACCGAGATCGAGTGGCCATCGGACATCCGGGGCCAGCCCGAGCAGATGACCGTGGTTTCCCCGGCCTTCCGCTTCCGCAAGGAAACCCGGATCAACGGGCGAAAGCGGACGACGGAATACGAATACCAGTCGCTGGCCGACGCCGTGCCCGCAGCCCTCCTCGAAACCCATCTGCGCGACGTGACCCGCGCGATCGACAGCCTCGGGGAACGGATGGTCTTGGAGTAACGCGGAGAGGACCGCCGAGATTCGATGCGTTGGAAAATGCGGGCCAAGGTTCCGATTGGCCCTTCGTTTTCAAACATCCAAGCTGCGCTCCGACTTCCCGGAAACCCTCATGAAAAAACTCGGACGCGCGTTGAAAGCGGGCCTCAAAGGATTCACCGGCAGCTTCGGCCCGGGCCGTTACCAGGCGGCGGGCAAACCTGTCCGATGCGCCCATTGCCAGGGCGAGCTGTTCCAACCCAACGAAGCCCAGCTCAACACCAGCGGTGCCTCGCTGGTGGGAATGGATTGGGCCAACCGTTCCGGCACCGCGCTGGAATGCACGGAATGCGGGTTGATCCAGTGGTTCGGCAAAGCGCCGGAACGGCTCTGACTCCAGAGGGGGGCGCGGACCGTCACGTCCGCGCTCCTCAGACCAGCAGCTTCTCCACGATCTCGCCGTGG
>CAMLMI010000354.1 GCA_946480965.1 uncultured Verrucomicrobiales bacterium
GGCGGCCACGCGGCACCCTTGGCATAGTAGAAGTTGCCCTGGGTGTCGGTGTGCAGGTCCATGACGAACTCGTGGTAGTTCGGCGTGACGACGGTGTCGTTGTTGAAGTTCTCGTAGAAGTCGGCTTCGCCGTCCTTGTTCACGTCCGTGAGGCGCGTGATCTGATCGCGGCCGGCCACGTAGATGGCGCCCTTGTGGACCTTCACGCCAAGGGGCTGGAAGAGGCCGGTGGCGAAGCGTTTCCAGGTGAGCTTCCCGAGCGAGCTGTCGAGGCCGGAGACGATCCAGACATCGCCGTGCCACGCGCAGAGAACGGCGCGGCCGTCGGGCAGGAAGTCGAATCCGCCCCAGAACGTGCGGGTGTTGTAGGGATTGGGATACGGCTCGGAGATGGTGTCCACCTGGTAGGCGCCCTTCTCGGTGCCGAGGGTGCCGGTGGAGGTGATGCTGACGGTCCAACGCGCGGAACCGCCCTTGAGCAGGGGACGGAGGTCTTTGGTCGGCGCGGGCAGGGTGGGGAGGATGGCGTCGGCCGGAGCGGCGTCGCTCACCATGGTGGCGATGCGGAAAGGATCGTTGCGTCCGACCTTGGCCAGCTTCAACGCGACGATGCCGTTCTCCGTGTCCCATTGGACGGGGTTCGCGCCCGTGACCGCGAAGGTCAACGTCTTGCCGGAGGCGAGCTTCACGGACATGGAGCCGTTGGCGGCGTGGACGTGGGCCTTGGCTTCGTTGCCGGTGGCGACGAGCACGGTGACGTTCCGGGCCGAGCCGCGGAACTGGATCGTGCGGGTGAAGACCGTCTGGTCGCCGCCGGTCTCGACGCCGGGCAGTTCGAGCACTTCCTCGTCGCCCACGGTATAGGCCAACACGGTGCGGCCATCGTGGATGTAGGCACCCTTGTAGTGGATGCGGTCCTTGGGCATGGGGCCCTGCTGCCGTTCGCGCGGGTCGGCGAAGCCGGCTTTTGCATCGGCCCAACCGGGACCGTTGGCGGAGGAGACCTGGATCTTGCCCTTCACCCGGGGCGGCTGGGGCCATTCGATCTTGGTCAGGGCGTTGCCGTAGTCGAGGAACTCGCCGGTCCAGGCGGCGGCGAGCCGCATGGTGTCGAGGTCATAGACCATGTAGGCGTCCTGGTTGGCGCCGAGTCGGACGGCGAGCGCCTTGTTCGCGACCGGTTCGCGGCCGGACATGATGGTGCCGGACCAGAAGGGGCCATAGACCTGTTCGGCGGATTCCGCCGCGTGAAGCCCGGGCAGGGCGGTCAGGGACGCGGCCAAGGCCAGCGTCCGGACGAGTTGGGGGAGTGAGAATGCACGCATGACAACGTATTTGGGTGTGGCGGGAGAATAGGGACGGCGGGTGTGTGCTCCAGCGGAAATTTGCGCAACGGCCTGTCCCCAGTTCAGCCGACAGGAGGGCGGTCGTAGCGCTAGCCTCGGCTCGCGTCACGGCCGACGGGACGTCGGCGCTACACCTCGCCGCCCCTCGACAACCCGTCCGCCCGCGACCAAGCTCGCGCCTCGTTGAAGGGTTCAATTCCATGTATCGCCCATTGCTCACGCTCATGACCGCCGTTGCCATCACCGGTTGCCAGACCGCCTCCACTTCCGGCACCGCCGACCATTCGGCCGCCGCGCCCGGCTCGTTCGCCGAATACCAGGCCAAGGCCGCTACTTTCCGCAACCGCCTCGTCCTCCCCGCTTTTGAGACCACCCCGGCCGCCATCCACGCCGCCGCTGCCCAGGCCATCGCCGAGGGCAACGCCGCGCTCGACGCCATCGGCCGCCTGAAACCGTCCGAGATCACCGAGGCCAACACCACGTTGGCGCTGGACGAACTGCTCTTCCGCGCCGGGCTCGTCTCCAACCGTCTCGGCCTGCTCAAGGAGACCTCCACCGACGCCGCCCTGCGCGACGCCGCCACCGAGGCGATCAAGAAGCTCCAGGACTGGTATGTCGGCCTCGACTACCGCGAGGACGTCTATCGCGCGGTGAAGGCTTTTGCCGACACGAAGCCGGCGTTGACCGGGGAGCACCAGAAGCTCTTGGAAGAAACCCTGCGCGGGTATCGCCGTTCCGGTCTGTCCCTGCCCAAGGACCAGCGCGACGAAGTGGAGCGGTTACGGAAGGAACTGGAGAACAAATGCACCGACTTCCGCTCGAACGTCACCAAGGCCAAGGCTTCGCTGAAGTTCTCCAAGGCCGAGCTCGACGGCGTGCCCGAGGCCTTCCTGAACCAGAACGGCGTGAAGACCGGTGACGACGAATACACCGTTCAGGTCAACGTCACCCCGCATTACATCATGGTCATGGACAACGCCAAGTCCGAGGCCGTGCGCCGCAAGGTGATGGAGACGCACTACAACCTGGCCAAGGCGGAAAACCTGCCGCTGATGACCGAGATCGTGCAGTTGCGGAAGACCATCGCCGGCAAGCTCGGCTACCAGAGCTGGGCCGACTACCAGATCGAGCCCAAGATGGCCAAGACCGGCGCCACCGCGCTGAAGTTCCTCGAAGACCTCAAGGTGGGTCTCCAGCCCAAGCTCGACTCCGAGCTGGCCGAATACCGCGTGCTCAAGGTGCGCGAGACCGGTGACGCCAATGCCCAGATTCGGCTTTGGGACACGCGCTACTTCGCCAATCAACTGCGGAAGGAGAAGTTCACCATCGACACCGAGGCGCTGCGGAACTTCTTCCCCTACGACGAGGCGCTGGAGGGCATGTTCAAGGTCTATGAAACCCTCTTCGGCCTGAGCCTCGACGAGGTGAAGGTGCCCGCTGAATCGGCCTGGGCTCCGGGCATCCAGCTCTTCGTGGTTAGCGACAAAGCCACTGGCGAGCCGCTCGGCGCGCTCTATCTCGACATGTTCCCGCGCGAGGGCAAATACAACCACTTCGCCCAGTTCGGCGTGGTGGACGGCAAGAAGCTCGCGGATGGCACCTTCCAGCGTCCGACCGCCGCGTTGATCTGCAACTTCCCACCGCCGCAGAAGGACCAGCCCTCGCTGATGTCGCACGACGAGGTGGAGACGCTCTTCCACGAGTTCGGCCACGCCATGCACACGATCCTCACGCGGGCCAACACCGTGCGCTTCTCCGGCACGGCCGTGCCGTCGGACTTCGTCGAGGCTCCGTCGCAGATGCTGGAGAACTGGGTCTATGACAAGTCGGTCCTCGACACCTTCGCCGCCGACTACCGCGACAAGTCGAAGAAGGTGCCGGGCGAGATCCTCTCCAAGCTGCGCGAGGCCAAGCTGGCCACGATGGGCAACTTCTACCGCCGCCAGCTCTCCTTCGGCATCATGGACCTGACGATCCACGGCGAGAACGTCCCCGCCACGCCGGCGGACCTCCAGGCCACCTGCAACCGCGTCCTCAGCGAGGTGCATCTGCCCGTGCCCGAAGGCTCGGCCTTCATCGCCTACTTCGGCCACATGGGCGGCGGCTACGACGCCGGCTACTACGGCTACGCCTGGGCCGACGCCATCTCCGCCGACATGGCCACGGTCTTTGAACAGTCGCCCAAGGGCTACTGGGACACCGCCGCCGGCCGCCGTCTGCGCGACGAGATCTACGCCCCTGGCGGTTCGCGCGACGTGAACGAATCCATCGAGAAGTTCCTCGGCCGCCCCCGATCCATCGCGCCGTTCCTGAAGAGCATCGGCATCGAGAAGTGAGCTGAACGATCCGTTGATTGAACTCCCCTCACCCGGCCTTCGGCCACCCTCTCCCCATCCGATGGGGAGAGGGCTGGATGAGGGGCTTTCGTTGGCAGAAATGCGCCGCATGGAAACCCACCATTTGAAACCCCTCGCCGATTGCCGCCTCTACGGCTTCGTGGACACTGCCTATCTCCACGGCCGCACGCCCGAAACCGTCTGCCGTGAACTCTGCGCCGGCGGCGCGGATCTCGTGCAGCTCCGCGCCAAACGCGAATCGGCCGATTGGGTCCGCAGCGTCGCGGAAAAGCTCCTGCCCATCACTGCCGCCGCCGGGGTGAGACTGGTGATCAACGACCATCTCGACGTCGCGCTGGCTCTGGGCGCGCCGGTTTGCCATCTCGGCCAAGAAGACTTCTTCGACGCAGGGTTCACGCACGTGGACCAGCTTCGAACGAAGGTATCCGGCATCCGGCATCCGGCATCCGGCATCGGAAAACCGTTTCCCGAACTAGGCCTCTCGACCCACGCCCCCGAGCAGGCCGAACGCGCCGTCGCCGCCGGAGCGGACTACGTGGCCATCGGCCCCGTCTTTCCCACCGGCACCAAACCCGGCCGCGCCGCCGTGACGCTCGACTACGTCCGCTGGGCCGCCGCGAACATCACGGTCCCGTGGTGGGCCATCGGTGGGATCACGCTGGAGAACCTGGACTCCGTCCTCGAAGCCGGTGCCACACGCATCTGCGTCGTCTCCGCCATCCTCAACGCGCCCGACATCGCGGCCGCCTGCGCGGAGTTCCGTCGGCGGCTCAAGTAGGACAGGCATCCTGCCTGTCCCGAAGTCTGCGCGGCCCGGGCGCACCCCAATACCAAATCCGGAAGCAGCTTGGCTGAACAGCGGGAGTCCCCTCACCCGGCTTTCAGCCACCCTCTCCCCATCCGATGGGGAGAGGGCCGGGGTGAGGGGCTTCTCCCTGGTTTACCCATCATCCCCCGGAGGTGTTCCTACTGGGCCGCCAACGCCCGGAGGATTCGACGAATCACTGGAGGAACGATGGT
>CAMLMI010000355.1 GCA_946480965.1 uncultured Verrucomicrobiales bacterium
ACCCGGAGAAGACGGCCGCCTATTTCTGGTGCCACTACTTCGTCGGGCCGGACCGGGTCATCACCAGCCGCGACACCTACGGCAACCATTCGGATTTCGAGTGGTTGCGGGTTTGGCGGTTCCGGTCCGGCGACCGTTGGATGGCCCATGAGCCGCCCCGGCTCGGCCGTTGCGTCAATGGCGCGCCGCCCGTTGACGTGGCGTCCTTCAACCCGTTTCTCCATGTCGAAACGGAGGCGATGGGGCTGGTGTTCCAACACTACGCCTACGCCACGGAGGCGCAGGCCCGGTTCAAGCGGGACTACTACGGCTACCCGAACGCGGTGAATGCTTGGCGGAGTCTGCAACAAGCCGCCCTGCCGTGTCGCCTCGGCGAACATTTCGATTGGGTGAAGGACGAAGCCACGGTGGACTCCTCCGCCTGTCTGGGGCTCCGCCTGCTCGCTCCAGGCGATTGGTTCGGTCGAGAACTTCCGGCAACTGCCTCGGTTCGAGGAGACGTGAAACGCATCCTTTTCGTCCGCACTGATTCCATCGGGGACAATGTGCTGGCTTCTTCGATGCTCGAACCGATCTGGAAAGCCCATCCCGGCGTGAAGCTGGCGGTGTTGTGCCAGAAGCACATCGCCGAGCTGTATCTGGCCTCGCCCTTCGTGGAGACCGTCATCTGCTATGAGCAAAGCGACGTGCAAACGGAGGCTGGCCAATGCGAGATCATCGGCGAAATCGCCGCCTTCCAGCCCGAAGTGATCTTGAACTCCGTCAAATCGCGCGACCCGCTCTCGGAGACGCTCACGCTCACGTTCCGCGACGCCCGCCACATCGGGATCGAGAGCGACCTGTGCAACATCTCCCCGGAACACAAAGAACACGCGGATCGGCACTACACCGGGATCATTCCGTCACCTGGCAAGCACAAGCCCGAACTGGTGCGTCACTGCGAGTTTTTGAAAGGGCTCGGAATCGATGCGCTCGGTCTGCAACCGGTCGTCTGGACCTCATCGGCCGATGAATCGGTTGCCGATGAGTTCTTCGGAAAGAACCAACTGGACCCTGCCAAGACCATCGCCTTGTTTCCCGGAGCCCAACACCAATGCCGAGTCTACGGCGGCTACGCTGGGGCGTTGAAGGAGTTGGTCGGCTTTGACTTTGTGGTGTTCGGAGCGGAGGCAGACTCGCCGTTGGCTTCCGACCTTGCCGGCAAGATTCCGGGCAAAGTGATCAATCTGTGCGGAATGTCATCGTTGCGTGAGACAGCCGCGCTGCTGCGCCGTTGTCGCCTCTACATCGGTGCGGAATCCGCCGGAGCCCACATGGCCTGCGCTGTCGGGATTCCCAACGTCGTTCTGCTGGGCGGTGGTCACTTTGGACGGTTCATGCCCTACAGCCCGCTGACAGCGGCCGTGTCGTTGCCGATGGACTGTTTCGGCTGCAACTGGGCCTGCATCCACAAACAAGAGCACTGCGTGAAGGATGTTCCGGCCGCCCTCTTGGCCGAAGCCATTCGCGTCACATTAGCCGGACTCTCATCGATCCCTCGGATCTTTGTTCCGGCCGAAACGGTGCAGGGGCCCGAGGGCGAGGCCCGGATCCGTCAGATGGAAACGATGCTGGGCGGAACCGATGTCGAGCTTTGCCCCGTCCCGACAGCGCCGCTGGCCTTCAGGGAAGCTGCCGCCCAGCCGCAGGTCGAGACAGGCCCTGCGGGAATCGAGGCGCATCTCGGCCAACTGGAAAAGGCGCTGGAGACCGGCGACCGGGTCGGTGCGGAGAAGATTCTCCTGAAGGCCCACGCCGCGTTCCCGCGTGATCCGGAATTGGCGACGGCATTGGCCAATCTCCAGTTCCAGCTCGGACATTTTCAGGACGCGATCCCCACCTTCAAGACGGTCTGTGAACTGAAGCCCCAAGATCCGGTGCTGCCGGTGCTGCTGGCCCACGCCTGCATGAACGTCGAGGACGCCGAAGGGGTCGAGGCCGCGCTCGCGCTCGCCTTCAAGGTCGATGCGGGCAATCCCCACGCGCTCCGCTTCCTCGCGGAGATGAACGTGAAAATGGGCCGCCATCGCGAGGCGGCCAAGTCCTACGGACAGTTGGTCCAGGGCGGTTGCGCCGAGCCGGACGTGCTGCTGGCGCTGGGCGGCTGCTTCGTCGAGATCGGCGACCGCGACGGCGCCTTGGTCTGCTTCAAGGAAGTGGTGCGGCAACAGCCGGAAAATCCGGAGGCCATCCGCCGGTTGAACGAGCTCCAAGGTAGGTCGGGCTTCCAGCCTGACCCGTTGCGCGTGGAGGTTTCGGAGACCGTCCATTCTTCCCAGGGTTCTCCCCAGGGCCCTGATGGACAGGCTGGAAGCGATGTCCTACCCACGACGCCCCCGGGCGGCGAACCCGTCGTCTCGGTGATCGTCTCCACCTACAACAGCGCCAAGTTCATGGCCGCGTGCATGGAGGACATGGTGGCCCAGACGATTCTGGACAAGCTGGAGATCCTGGTGATCGACAGCGGTTCGGAGGAGAACGAAGGCGAGATCGTCGCGCCCTATGTCCGGAAGCATCCGAACATCCGCTACATCCGCACCGCGCGGGAACCGCTCTACGTGGCGTGGAACCGGGCGACCAAGCTGGCCCGGGGCAAGTATGTGGTGAATGCCAACACGGACGATTCCCGCCGGCCCGACGCCTTCGAGGTGCTGTTGCAGGCGATGGAGGCCCATCCCGACGCCGATCTGGCCTACGCCCACTACGGCATGACCAGCCGGCCGAACGATCCGTTCCCGCCCACTGGCGTGTTCCGGGACGTGCACCATGATCCGTATCACCCGGCGCAGCTGCTCTTCTACTGCGTGACCGGCTGCCTCCAGTTCTGGAGGAAGACCTCGTTGGAGAAGATGGGGGGCTGGGACGAGAGCCTGAAGTGCGTGGCCGACTACGAGATCCTGATCCGGGCCATGCGCCAGGGGCTCAAGCCGATCATGGTCCCGGAGAAGCTGAGCTGCTTCTACATCAACCTCCAGGGCCTCTCCTTCGGTTCCAACAAGGCCGCGCAGGAGGACGAGGCGATCAAGGCGCGCTACCGGACCGAGGTGGACGCCGCCGAGATCTACGCCGTGGACCGGAACGACCCGCGTGAAATGGCCAAGGCCTGGGTCAATCTGGGCAACTTCGCCGCCGCGGTGCCCGTTCCGTGGACCGACCAGGCCCACACGTTCTACGAATACTCGATCCAGTGCTACCAGCAGGCCATGCGGTGCGACGAGAAGTGCGACGCCGTGTGGCACAACCTCGCCGTGATCGCCCAAAAGCTCGGGATCACCGACCACCTGACGAAGACCTTCCGGGCGACGAAACGCGATCTGCCCACGATCCTCGCCCGGGCCAAGGCCAAGCCCAAGCTGATCAGCTTCGATCTCAAGCCGAGGGTGGACGGCCACGTTTATCGTCGCGCCATTCAACCCTCCGCGACCGCCGCAGGAAGCGGACGGAAGGCCGGGGCTTCTCCGGCCGTGCTGGACGTCACCTGGTGCGGTTCGTTCCTGGACCACGGCAGCCTTTCGCACGTGAACCGGGCCTTGTCCGACGGGTTGGAGAAACACGCCGCCGTGAAGCTGCGGCGGGTCCAGTCCGGCGGCGACGCCGGTTCCGTTCCTCCGGATCTCCTGCCGTATGTCGGCAAGACCTCGGCGAAGGAAAGCGGCCGTCCGCAGGTCACCGTGCGCCATCAATGGCCGCCCGATTGGAGCCGGCCCAAGGACGGCGCGCTGGTCGTGATCCAGCCCTGGGAGTTCGGCTCCTTGCCGAAGGACTGGGTGAAGGCGGCGGGGAACGTGGACGAGTTCTGGGTGCCGTCGAACTACGCCCGCAAGGTCTATGTCGCGTCGGGCATCCCGACGGAGAAGGTCGTGGTCGTGCCGAACGGCGTGGACCTCGGCGCCTACCGGCCGGGCGTGCAGCCTCTGTCCATTCCCACGAAGAAACGGTTCAAGTTTCTCTTCGTCGGCGGGACCATCGGCCGCAAGGGGCCGGATGTGCTGCTTAACGCGTATTTGAACGCCTTCACGGCGGACGACGACGTCTGCCTGGTGATCAAGGATTTTGGCGGGAACTCGTTCTACAAGGGCCAGACCTTCGGCGACCAGATCGCCCAGGCGCGCCAACAGCCGAACGCGCCGGAGATCCTGCATCTGACCGACGACCTGCCCCCCGAAGCGATGCCCCGCCTCTACGCGGCCTGCGACTGCCTGGTGCATCCGTATCGCGGCGAAGGTTTCGGGATGCCGGTGCTGGAGGCGATGGCCTGCGGCAAGCCGGTCCTCGTGACCAAGGGCGGCGCGACCGACGACTTCGTGTCGGAGCATTGCGGCTGGTTCATCGCCGCGCAGAAACGTTCGATCGGGCCGAAGGTCGGCGACATCGCCCTGGTCGGCGACGGCTGGCTGCTGGAGCCGGACGTGAGCGATCTCTTCAAGAAGATGCGCCACGTCGTGGCCAACCCCGACGAGGCGCTCCTGCGCGGACGCCGGGGAGCGGAGATCGCCCGCTCGGCCCACGGCTGGGAGCAGATCGTCGCGATGGCCGAGAACCGGTTGCAACGAGTGGCCCGCTCCGCCTCCGGAGCGTCCGCCCAGGCGCGCCCCGCCACCGCTCCGAAGCAGTTCGAGCTGCCCAAGGCCGCGCTCGTCGGCCACATCGGCGATGCCCGCGAATT
>CAMLMI010000356.1 GCA_946480965.1 uncultured Verrucomicrobiales bacterium
ACAACCGCACCGCTGGATGCCGCAGCATCAAACCAAGTTGCTGGGGAGATGTTCCTGCGCCCATCTCCTCCTCCTGCCTGCCGCAAGGACAGCAGTGCCTAGCAACAGCTCACGGGGCAGAAAGGGGACCGGCTTCCTCCAGCCAGCGGTGCAGGGCGCTTTCGGTAAAACCAAGCCAGCGGTCGCCGTAGAGTTCCTTGGCCTTGGCAAACTCGTGCTCATGCAGGTCGAGGATCATGATCTGGCCGCCGGGTTTGAGGAGGCGGGCTGCGGCCTTGACCGCGAGGGCCGGTTCGGAGGCGTGGTGCAGCGCCTGGCTGAGGATGACGAGATCGACCGACTCCGCGTCGATGGGCGGATTCTCCAAGTCGCCGAGCCGGAACTCGAGATTCTTCAGTCCGTTCTTCTTCGCCTTCTTCGCGCCGAACTCGACCATCTTCTCCGAGTTGTCCACCGCGATGACCTTGGCGCAGCGGCGAGCGAGCAGCTCGCTCAACAGCCCTTCGCCCGAGCCCAGATCCGCCACCGTGATCGGCGGCAGGATGCGGAGCAGCAGATGCCCGAAGGCTTCCCAGGAACGGCCCGGGCCGTAGCTGCGGTCGAAGCGGCCGGCGACTTGGTTGAAATAGACCTGCGCCTGCTCGTGGCGCCGGGCGAGGACGCGCTTGAGGTTGGCGTGGTCGGCGTCGTGCTCCGGCAGCTCCTTCGCGCCGCGCATGGCCAGCCGGATGAACTCCCGGACATGCGCGTCGGGATGGACGCTGAGGCGGTAGAAGGTGCGTTTGCCGTCGCGCCGCGACTGCACAATGCCGGTCTCGGCCAGCAGCCCGAGATGTGTGGAGATGCGCGACTGGCCGAGCCGGGTGATCTCCTGGAGCTCGTTGACGGAGATCTCGTCCTTTTCCAGCAACGCGACGATGCGGAGACGGGTGGGATCGGCGAGGGCGCGGAGGGATTTGAGGGTGGCGGACATGGGCAAAATCAATCGGGCAAGGTGGGCCAGAACAGACCGCGAACGCGGTTGGTGCGCGCTTCGGGAATGGCACCGGGTTTGGAATTTTCGGCGGCGACGCTCCAGTCCCGATGGGCTTCGGCGGAGTAGCGGAAAGCGGTGCCGGAGTAGGCATCTTCGGCCAGGTCCGGCGTGGCCTGCACCGCGGGCAGCTCTTGAAGAGAGTTTGGCCAACGGCCCTGCTGGCGCTGGAACAGCGCGAGATCCAGCGCAAGGCGCGTGATCTGGGTGGTCGTTTGGAGACGCTTCAGCCGGTCCTCCACCTTGGGGACCATGTCGAATGGATCGTAGGACAGCATCAGCCGACCGATGGGGTTCTCAATTTTGCGGAAGGGCGCAGCCAGCCGTTTCGCCTGTTCCCGCGACAGCGGGGTTTCCATCTCTTCGGCTGCCCCGAGCAAGGCCTGACACTCTTCGTTCAATGCAGCGGCGGCTTCTCGTCCGAATGCTTCGAAGTCGAATGGCGTAGAACGATTCTCCAGCACCTTGATTGTTTCCGTGAAGTGTTGGGCTTGGATCGAAATCGTTTTGGCGAGATCGAGCGGCTTTGGGTGAAGGCGCATCAGTTCCGGATCGAGGAGCAAGTCCGGCAATCCGTCGTCCAAGCTGTCGCCCAGAACCTGGTTGCGAACGACCTCCTGCAACTCGGTCGGTGCAGTAAGGAACCGCGAAAAGGCCTCGGAATTCGTCAGATGCCCGTAGGCGATGCGCCGAAAGGCGTGGACCAGATCCGAGCGGTCGATGAGCGTAGGGGAAATGTGATTCCCCAAGGCCACGAGCGCCGTCGGAGGTGTTTGAGGATTCTCGGCCAAGGAGAGGATCTGCTCATTGATGATCCCCTGAAGGGCCAGCGCCACCAAGAAGTCGATCATGCCATCCCCGTCGTCTTTGAGCATCTTGGGCACGCGGAGGTCGGCGGTCAGCGAGGACACGGCTCCCGCCCATTCCTCCTCTTCGATCAAGAACCGTGTCTCCACCCTGCGTAGTTCGATCAGGGATTTGAGCGCGCTTAGGCTGAAGCGATTGGTGATGCCTTCACGACTGAAAGACCCCTGTTCGATTCCCGCCGCGAACGCCGCCAGCACGACGGCGTTGGTTTTCAGATGGTCGCGGAACAAGGCTCGTTGAGTTGCCGGAATTGCTCCGTCCTTCCTCAAGTTGCCGAACGTGGCCAACGCGAGGCTGTCGTCCGAGTTTTTCAAACGGACCAGGTGCTCGGTCGCGAAGAGCCAGTTGCTGATCGCGTTCTCCGCCGGCGGAACGATATGCGGCGGCGGAACAAGATCGGCCGGAATCAGGCTTTGCCAATCAGCATCCGCTGCGGCCTTCGGCCGCTCTGGATGCTGGCATCCTGCAAGCAGCAAGGCGGTGAAAGCTCCTACGGTTGCAAGGAAGGGTCCGGGCCGAAACTTGATCAGGCGGCGGAGGGATTTGAGGGTGGCGGACATGGATCGGTGAGTGGCGGGAGCGTTATGGCATGGGGGATACAGACCAGACGGAATCGGGGCCTGTTCCTGGCCTTCCGGGTGTTCCTTCGCCGTCGTCGTCTTCCCCGTCCGGGCCGATGCTCCAGACGATCTCGCGGTCTTTGGAGTAGCGAAGGGTAGCGGAGGCGAAGGCGTCGTGCGGAAGTGCCGACAGAATCCCTTCGCGGACCATTTCATCCAGCGTTTCCGGGAGCCTCTGGTGGCGAAGCTGGAAGATTCTCACCCCCAGAACGGCCCGCAGCGCTTCGCGTTGGACCTTGGCTTCGAAGACCCGGGTTGCCGATGGAGAGACGAGTTCGGGAATCGCGCGGTAGAGGCGGCCGACGGGATCGTGGAAGCGGTTGTAGGCGGGGCGCACTTTGGCGATGGCTGCGTCGCCCAAGGGCAGTTCCGCGCCCTCCGCCGCCTTGAGAATCGCCCGTGCCTCGTTGAGAAGGGCCTCTTGGATTTCTTCCATGTCGTCCGGGTCCGGTTCTTTGTGGGCCCAGGCATTGGTGGCGTTTCTGAGATGCCGCAGATAGTGGCCGGAGGTAACGGCGAGGCTTTGGTCATGGTCCAACGGCAGGGGATGCCCCGCCACCAGATCCGGGGTCATGAACACCCGGTAGGCCCGATGCAGCGTCTCTGGAATCATCGTCTCGAAGACCGATGGGTCATCGGCAATGGACTTGGCCCAGAGCTCCGCCAGTTTCACCGGGTCCACTGGGTGGTTGATCAAGTGGAGCAACTCGGCGCTGAGCGCATCCCGGTGGGTTTTATGTTCGGAGTCCAATGATGGAAGTTTGACGAGGAGGCGGGCCAGCACCGGCTCCGGGCAATCCGGATCGAGCGCCACCAGGAAGATGGACTGTTGGACCAAGCTGCGAAGCGGGCGACCAATCGTGTAGTGGATCACGAGACCGTCCGAGCCTACCGCCCGCTCCGCCAAGGCCAGCGAACCGAGCAGGTGCTGAGCGGCGTCATCGAAGCGGCTTTGCCGGCGAAGCTCGTGGGCTTGGAAGAGCCGCAGGCGAAGCAGATCGGCCAAAGCAGGAAGGGTGGGTTCTTCCCCCAAGGAAGGTAGCTCCGGCCACTGGGACTTGGATTTGGCGAGGCTGGACTCCAGCAGGGCAAGGGCGACGGAGTTGCTGCGGACGGCCGATTGGATGGCGTTTTGTTGGCTGGCGTCCGGTGCGGCGGCATCGGATCTCCATGCGACCGACAAGGCTCCTTTGACCGAGGCATCAAGGCGAACCCAATTCGTGACGGCTTCGCGCCATACGAGGATGGAGTTCTCTTCGTCGGGCACCTCAACCCGCTCGTAGTGCAGTTCCTCGGGCAGCACGAAGGGTCGGGTGACTGGCTTCTCCCGTTCGCCACAAGCCGTCAGAAAGCCCGAAACGAGGAGCAGGCCCACGGCGGTGGCTAAGTTTCTCCAGTGGCTGTTCATGGGTGGCTGGGGCGAGCCGGAAACTTTCGGAACTTCTCCGTTGACCGGCTCGACATTGTTCTTATCGTCGCATCTTGATACGTCAATACGTTCCTTGGAACGACCGATCTATTCACGACATTCAATGAGCAAACGATTCATCTTCTCTTCGGAGTCCGTCGGCGAAGGCCATCCGGACAAGGTTGCCGACACCATCTCGGACGCGATTCTCGACGCCTGCTTGGCGCAGGACAAATTCAGCCGCGTCGCCTGCGAGACGTTCGTGAAGAGCAACGTCGTCGTGGTCGGAGGCGAGATCACCACCAAGGCCAAGTTCAACTACAACGAGGTCATCCGTGAGGCCATCCGCGGCATCGGCTACGTGAACAACGACGACGTGTTCCACGCCGACCAGGTGTTCATCAACAACTACCTCACCGCCCAGAGCCCCGACATCTCTCAGGGCGTGGACGCCAAGAAGGCCAAGGGCAAGAAGACGGCCGAGCAGGGCGCCGGCGACCAGGGTTTGATGTTCGGCTACGCGTGCAACGAGACCCCCGAGCTCATGCCCACGCCGATCATGTTCGCGCATCGTCTCGGCCGCGAGCTGACCAAGATCCGCAAGGCGGGCAAGAAGGCCCCGTGGCTCCGTCCCGACGCCAAGTCGCAGGTCTCCGTGGTGTATGAGGACGACAAGCCGGTCGCGATTTCCAACGTCGTCATCTCCACGCAGCACGCCGCGAGCGTCGAGCACAAGGAGATCGAGGAGTTCTGCATCGAGGA
>CAMLMI010000357.1 GCA_946480965.1 uncultured Verrucomicrobiales bacterium
GATCGGCGGGGGCGTGGGACTGACGCCCTTGCTCAGCATGTTGAACGCCGTGGTGGCGGGTGATTCGGCGCGGGAGGTCTGGCTCTTCTTCGGAGTGCGCAACGGCACCGAGCATCTGATGCGTGACCATCTCCGCGACGTCGCCGCGAAGCATCCGAACGTCCATCTCCACGTCTGCTACAGCCAGCCGAGCGAGGCGGACAAGACGGCGGAGCCCCGTGCTTTCCAGCACGAGGGCCGCGTTTCTCTGGAACTGTTCCGCCGTGAACTTCCCGACCGTCCGTTCGAGTTCTACCTCTGTGGTCCGCCGGCGATGATGAGCGGATTGGTGTCCGATCTGAAGGGCTGGGGCGTGCCCGAGAGCCGGATCTTCTTCGAGGCGTTCGGACCAGCCACTGTGCGAACCCCGGCGTTGCAGACCGGCAGCACGACGACGCTGGCCTTGAAGATCCAGTTCGGACGCAGTGGCAAGACGTGCGCGTGGAACGCCGCCGCCGGTTCGTTGCTCGACTTCGCGCTCCAGAACGGCGTGACGATCGACTCCGGCTGCCGCGCCGGGAACTGCGGCACCTGCCTCGTGGCCATCAAATCCGGCGAAGTCACCCACCTCCGCGAACCCGGCTTTGCGGTCGAAGCCGGCTCCTGCCTCGCTTGCATCGCCGTCCCCAAGACCGCGCTCACGCTGGACGCGTGAAAGGTTGGCAGGAGGACGCGTCAGGAGGCCGGACGGTCTCGTGCTTTGGGCGATGCTTGATACCGGATGCCTGATGCGGGATCGCGTCCTTCGGTGACGACTTGGCTGCATTCGCGGACGAGACCGCCTGCGCTCCTCGGTCCTACTTCTCCTCGCCGTAGCTTTTCTTCGTTAAGCGGGCGCTGGTCTGGGGAGAGCTGTGGTAGCGGTGGCAAAGGCGGCAATCGTGGCGGACTTTGTTTTCTGCGTGGCAGGTGGTGCAGGTGGCGGTGGTGAGGCTGCGGAAGTTGCTGAGAGGTGGGGACAGCGCCGAGTGGAACTGCTGCTCGTAGTCCACCGAGGCGTCCAAGGAGTGGCAGTCGGTGCAGTCGCGGACACCGAGGTGCATCCCGTGGGAGAAGCGGACCTGGGGTTTGGCCGGGCGTTCCGGATAGGTCCAGGAAACGACGGAGGATGGCTCCTCCAGCACGTGGCACTTGGCGCAGCGGCCGGGACCGGTTTGGGGATGGTGGAGTTCGGCGAAGAAGGCGTTCGTGGTTCCGGATCGGGCGCGTTCCAACCAGGCGCGCACGGCGGCGTCGCTGTGACCGCTGGGCCGGTAGCGCAGTTCGGGCGTGAGGTCGTCGAACCAATACCAGCCGCTCGGTGGCGCGTCGGGCGAGAGTTCGGGCGTCTCGCGTTTGAGCCAGGTCTTCAGCGTTTGAGCCAGGAGATCGGGGCTCAAACCGGCCACGAGATTGGCGGACTGGGCTGGAGTGGTCGGATTCTCCAGGAGAGCAGCAGGACCGTCTTTGGAAAGTTCGGTTAACCACGCGTGGAGCCGTTCGCCGTAGGCCGGGGCGGTTGGGGCGTCGGCGAGTTTGGTCCGCATGAAGGGCGTGGCGTCGGCGGGATCGAGATCCTGCGTTTCGGCCACGGGATCGGGCAGGCGGAGCAGGGTGAGTTCGCTCTGGCGGATCTGGTCTTCGTGGCAACGGGCGCAGGCGACGGCGAAGCCAAGCGTCGTGATGTCGGTCCGGTCCTTGTGCGCGGAGTGGCAGGTGGCGCAGGTGATGGCGGGACCGGCGAGGTGTTCCGGCTTCTGGAAATGTTCCTTGTAGTGGGAGGTGTGGTCGAAGCGCACGGTGGCGGGCACACGATGGGGGAAGTTCTTCGGGAACGGCGGATGGTCGAGGTCGAAGCGGTGGAAGGTTTGCTTGTGGCAGCTTTGGCACTGCTCGCCAGTCAGGGGCGTGATGTCCGCAAGAGCGCCGCGATGCTCGGTGTGGCAGTGGCGGCAATCGGTCTCGCGGTGGCCGCGCGTGGGGATGAGCGCGGCGTTGTTGTGCGGAGCCTGGGGCGGTCCGGCGAACTGGTGGCAGACGGAGCAGTCGCGGTTGAAGTTGTGCGGCGCATTGAGGGACTTCACCAATGCGGCGAGGCCCTGGTCATGATGGGCGTGGCAGGCGACGCAGCCGGTCTCGGCGGTGAAGGCGGCGTGGCTGGAGGAAAGGGGACCGGGATCGGCGGCGGCGGGATGTTTGCGACCACCGGAACCGAAGTGGAATCCGGCGGCCAACAGCAGCGTGGTGATGAGCGAAGCGAGGAGCGTGATGCGTCCGCGCAGGATTCGCAGCGTGGAGCGCGGCACGCACGGACGTTCCGTTTGCGAACAGGTGCCGTCGGAGTTCGGACCTTCGCCGCAGGGTTTGCCCCAACCGGCGGCTCTACCGCAGCGATGGCGGCAATCGGGCCGTTCATACGGATCGGATGGGAGCGGCGAGTTCATCGGCCGTAGGAGTGGACGAGGAGCACGTGCCAGAGAGCGAGAAGCGCGGTGACGGCCGCGAGCGGCAGATGCAGCAGCAGCCAGCGTTTCATCAACGACTGCGCGGCGTAGTGGAAATCAATCCGCGTCTTTTCTTCACCGAGCGCGGCCAAGTGATCGAGGTGGACCTGTTCAGCGGCGGAGAGATACGGGCGGACCACGGAGCACTGTTGATGGAGCCAAGCCCGGGCGCGCTTTCCGCCGAAGAAGGCGTGGCTGACGAAGAAGCGGGGGCGTTGAAAGAACCAATGGAGCGTCTCCGGATAATGGCGACCCAGCGTGTCGCCGCCGGATTCGCGGGTAGCGGCGAGGACGGTGTCCTCGGCGGCTTGGCGGAGACGGGCGATCTCGGCGGGGATGCGCTCGTAGATGATCTCGACGCCGCAATCGGCGAGTTGGCGGGGATAGGTCTTCTGAAGCAGCCAACCGACGAGCCCCGAGAGCGAAAGCAGGTAGAACGCGGCCGCCAAAAGCTGTCGATGCAGCCCCGTGGGCCAGAGCGAACCGGTGTGGAGCCAGAAGAGCGCGAGCGCGACGAAGCCGCCCACGACGTGCAGGCGCAGCCAAACAGCGGCCCGGCCCAAGGGCAATCCAGCGAGCTTCTTCCGCGCATTGAACGCGCCGAGCAGAACAAAGACGGCGCAGAGCCACCAACCGGTCACGGCCGCCGGATCATGCAGGGTGCGGTGGAGCCGCGCGGCCCAGAGCCAAGGAACGAGGACGACCATCGTCGCTCCGATCAGCCATGGCAGAAGCGCCAGGGTTTTGCCGAGCGCGTTCATCGCTTGGCTCCTTGGAAATTGGCGAGGTCGCGGAAATCGATCCGCTGGAGCGCGTCGTGCGGGCAGGCTTGGACGCAGGCCGGGCCGGTGGGCTGCTCGGCGCAGAGGTCGCACTTGGTCGCCTTGAGGATCGGCTTGCCGTCGGTGGCGTCGCGGTAGGTGCGGCCGGCGTCGTCGCGGATGGGGACCATGACGATGTTGTCGTAGGGACAGGAGTTGGCGCAGGTGGAGCAGCCGACGCAGGTGGTGTCGTTGATGACAACGGTGCCGCCGGTGGGGGAACGATGGATCGCGCCGGTGGGACAGCCGATGAGGCAGACGGGATCGACGCAGTGCATGCAGGCGTGCGTGACCTGCCAGTGGTCGAAGATTTTTCCCTGGCGGACGAATCTCGGATTGCCGTCGTGCGTGGCGGCGCAGGCTCGGACGCAATCGTCGCAGCGCGTGCAGCGGTCGAGATCGATCAACATCGCGCGAGGTCCGTTGAAGAGGCGTTCCGCGACGAGCCATTCCATGAAGCCGTCCTCGGCCAACGGACGACGCGCCTGGGTCGAGAAGCGTTCCGGCGGCGGGGGCAAGCTGGGGAAAACGTGCTTCTCCAAGAGAGCCGTCGGCACGCGGAGAACATCCACGTAGCCCACAGCTTCAAGCGAAGTGCCGAGCGGTCGGAGCGAACCGGAGCGCCAAGATTCGTGGAGTTCTTCCAGTCCGTGATGTTCGCCCATGCCGAGGTAGGTGAGCGTGCGGGCTCCGGAACCGAGCTTCGTGGTGACGCGGGCGAAACCGGCGCGGATGAGCAACAGGCCGTCGGCGTGGTCGCCTTCGCGGGCGATGACGGGATCGGAGCCGTGAGCCTGTTGTCGCTGGAGCTGCTTGTAGCTGACATGCCAGTCGAAGGAGCCGTAGGTCTCGAAGAGCGTGCCGGCGGCGATCACGGCGAGGGCGGCTTCGTCCAGTTGGGCGAAGAGCGGGGAGGCGCGGAGGTGTGACTGGAGGGCGTTGGCGCGGTAGTTTTCGTCGATGCGGCGGCGCCAGTCTTCGTCATGGCGGCGGATCTCGCGCAGGCCCTGCCAGCGGATTTCCAGCAGCTCGATGCGCGAGGCGGCAAACATCGATGCGGTGCGGGGCACGCGGCCGAGAGCGGCGAGTTCGCCGAAGAGCGATCCTTCCCTCAGCAAGGCCGTGCGGTGGCGATCCAAGGCGGCGGGCAAATCCTGGACGAACACGCGGGTTTCAAAGCCGGTGTCGCCGGATGGAGAAAGACGGTGCGATCTACGAGTTCCACCGCGCACCTCGGGAATGCGCTGACGTTGCCACAGCCGGGCGAGGACGTGCCACCAGGACTGTTGTTTCACGCGACGGCGGCCGAGGGTTTCCGGCGACAGGCCGGGCGAAAGAACGA
>CAMLMI010000358.1 GCA_946480965.1 uncultured Verrucomicrobiales bacterium
CGGCAGGTGCGAGCTGTAAACCGCGAGGTTGTGGTCGAGCAGCAGGCGGAGCAGTTCGTAGCGTTTGCCCGTCCAGGGAACGGTCGATGACCAGAAGAGCCCATGATGGACGACCAACAGATCCGCCTTGGCGGCGATGGCCATGCGAACCGTGGCGAGAGACGCATCCACAGCGGCGGCGATGCGCGTCACGCGGCCGTTGTTCTCCACCTGGAGACCGTTCTTCGCCCCGTCGTAGTCGGTGATCTCTGAGGTGCGGAGCGTGCGGTCGCAGTGCGCGACGATCTGCTGGAGCGAAGCGGCGGGCATGGGATCAATAGGCTCCGGCCCCGGCGGCCAATCCCTTGACGATGGCGATCCCGGCAGAAGTGCCGAGGCGGGTCGCCCCAGCTTCAATCATGGCCAGCGCGGTTTGGGTGTCGCGGATGCCGCCGGAAGCCTTCAAGCCGAACTTCTCGCCGACGTGCTGACGGAGGAGTTTGACGTCGTCCAACGTCGCGCCGCCGGTGCTGAAGCCCGTGGAGGTCTTGATGAAGGCGGCACCGGATTCGACCACCAGACCGCAGACACGGATCTTCTCCTCTTCCGTCAAAAGGCAGGTCTCTATGATGACCTTCACCGGGCGTTCATCCGCCGCTTCCACCACGTCGCGCAGCTCGCGCAGGACATAGGCGTCGTCGCCTTCCTTGAGTTTGGCGATGTTGAGCACCAGATCGATCTCCTCGGCTCCGTGGTCGATGGCGACCTCGGTTTCGTAGCGCTTCACATCGGTATCCATCGCGCCGAGCGGGAAGCCGACCACGGCGGCGACTTTCACCCCGGAGTCCTCGACCAGCGAACGGGCCAGTTCGACGCGAGAACCGTTGACGCAGACGCTGTAGAAACCGTGCTCGACCGCCTCGCGGCAGAGCTTCTCGATGTCGGCGCGTTGGGCGTCGGGTTTCAGCAGGGTGTGATCGATGTAGCGGGCCAGTTCCTTCGGGTCCGAGAGGTTCGACATGGCCCGTGTTTACGGGCTGGACGCGCCGGTGGGGAGAAAATTTCAGTTGCCGGACGGGGATCAATCGTTACTTTGCGCGGCTCCTAGTCAAACAAAGGCTACTTCCTTGAACAGCGATTACGTCAGACAGGCCCAGGCGAAGGTTGGCAACCCCAACGTTCTCATCAACCTCGTTTCCCGCCGCGTGCGCCAGCTCAATGGCGGCGGCGGCAACAGCCGTCCCCTCATCGCCGACACGGCGACGCTGGGCGTGGCCGACATCGCCCTGCTGGAGATCATCGAGGGCAAGATGGGCTGGAGCGCCGACGGCATCCCCGAGGTGAACCCGTCCCCGACCGTGGCGTCCTGAGGGTTGATCCCGCGCCCCGGATCGCTTTGATTTCAAGCCGCAGGTGCGAGCCTGCGGCTTTTTCGTATCCATGTCCGACATCATCACCAACTCCAAGGCTCGCCGGGACTATCATGTCTTGGAGACCTATGAGTGCGGCATCGTGCTCCACGGCACGGAGGTGAAGGCCCTGCGCGCGGGCAAGGCCCAGATCGCCGACGCGTTCGCCCGGGTGGAGAACGACGAAGTGTGGCTCTACAACGCCCACATCGACGAATACGCCCAAGGCAACCGCGAGAACCACGTGCCCAAGGCTCCCCGCAAGCTGCTGCTGCACCGGGCGGAAATCCGGAAGCTCGCCGAACAGGGTTCGGTCAAGGGCCGGGCGCTGGTGCCGCTCTCCTTCCGCTGGAGCAAGAGCCGGGTGAAGGTCGTGCTCGCCGTAGGCGAGGGCAAAGCCCAGTTCGACAAGCGCGAGGATCTCAAGCAACGCGAAGCCGACCGGGAGATGAAGCGGGCCGCGATGCACCGCTTGAAGCGCGGCTGAGGCGGTTGGGCGTTGTCCGAGGGGGAAGAGGGGGATGGCTTCCGATCAACCCTGGCTTTTGGCCAAACGAAAAAAAAGGGGCGCCCCCTTTCGGGCGGCGCCCCACACACGGTTCGCAACCAAATCTTACTTCGCGGCGACGGGCTTCTTCCAGGTGCGCTTCGGCGCCTTGGTGACGAGGCCCTTCTTGATGGCCTTGGCCGTCACGCGGACGTAGCGGACCTCGCCGTCGATGACCGCCTTGACCCGTTGGAGGTTCGGGAAGAAACGGCGCTTCGTGACGGCGGTCACGTGCGTGCCGATGCCGCCCTCTTTCTTGGCCTTACCGCTGCGCCAAATCTTGCTGCCCTTGATGGGGCGCGTTCCAGTCAGTTCACAAATGCGAGCCATAGTGCGATCCTTTGCTTAGAAAGGAGCGCGGAACCTACGAGGTTGAAAAAACGATGGCAAGCCCGATTTCCCAACTTTTTGCTCTCCGCCCCGCGCCCGCGCTGTCCAATGCGGTTCGGGCGCGACTTTGCGGGGCATGTCCGGTATCTCCGACGTGCTTCCGTGAGCCGGTTCTTGGCCGATCCCACGGCGCAATCCAACGATCCATGATCCACACCGGCATCCATCGCACCGCCAACGCCCCTCGCCAGCAGGACGGGCCTCTCCCCGCATGAGCGACTTCAAGCTGGAGGATTTCGGCTGGAACAAGGCGCACGCCGAGGATTTCCGGCTATTGGTCACAGACAGCCGCCTGCGCCCGGCCCGCGTCGCCATCGAGCACCGGGGCGGCTATCAGGTGGTGGAACCGGACTTGGGTCTCGTGCCCGCGACCATCACCGGCCGTTTGCGCCATGCGCTGCGCGACAACGCCCAACGCCCCGTCGTCGGCGACTGGGTGGCAATGACCCAGCCGCAGGGAGAAAAGAAGGCGGTCATCCACCAGGTGATGCCGCGCCGGACGCGGCTTTCCCGCAACGCCGCCGGACGCGAGACGCAGGAGCAGATCCTCGCCGCAAACATCGACCAGGTGCTCGTGACGGCGTCGCTCGCGCTGGAGCTCAACGTCCGCCGCATCGAGCGCTACGTGGCCGTGGCGGCCGATTCCGGCGCGCGGGTGCAATTGCTCCTGACCAAGGCCGATCTGTCGAAGGACCCCGCCGCCGAGGTGGCGAAGATGAAGGCCGTGCTGGGCGATGTGCCGGTGCTGGCGATCAGCTCCTTCACGAAAAAAGGGCTGAAGGACGTGCGCAAGTTGCTCAAGAAGGGCGAGACCACCGTCATCATCGGCCCGTCCGGCGTGGGAAAATCCTCGCTGATCAACACTCTCTGCAACGACGAGGACTTGCTGTTGGTGCAGGAGGCGCGCGGCGACGACCAAAAGGGCCGCCACACCACGACGCATCGCGAACTGCTGCCGTTGCCCAACGGCGCGCTGATGATCGACACGCCCGGCGTGCGCGAGCTTCAGGTCTGGATCGACCAGGCGGAGCTGGCCGAAGCCTTCGCCGAGATCGAGGAGATTGGTCTGCGCTGCAAGTTTACCACCTGCCGTCACGTCGATGAACCGGGCTGCGCCGTCCGGGGCGAAATCGCGGCCGGAAAGATCACCGAGGATCGCTTGGCCAGCTACCGCAAGCTCAAGGAAGAAGCCGCCCAGAACGCCGAACGCCAGCGGCACCGCCGCCAGGTCGAGGAACACCGCGTGAAGAAGCGCCTCATCAACGAGGCGGACGGGGTGTAGAACCATTGGGGACAGGAGCGCGGGCGGTAACGTCCGCGAGGCCACGTCCGAAAAGCAGGGGGGACATTCGTCCAACTCGGAATGGAGACCGGCAACCGGCACACCAACCGTTTTCGCAGCTCCAAGCTGGACGCGCGGACGTGACCGCCGATCGCTCCGTTCAGTCGCGCTTCGGCAGGTCCAGATCCGCCGGGGCGGTGCCGATGGCAGGACGCTCGAAGGCTTCGCCGTAGCGGCTGAAGCCGGGGACGAACCCGCCGTGCGAGAGGAAGAACTGCCCGCTCTCCACGCCCATGAAACGGTCGAGCCGGTCCGCCTTTCCGGTGCCGTCGTGGCTGAACTTCGCGGTCAACAGCTCGTGCCATTTCCCGTCGGTCGCGCGCATCCACTGGTTGCCGAAGAGCGCCTTGCGGCGGATGTGGCCGTTGTCGCCGATGAAGTTCTCGCTGAAGCTATGCAGGCCCCGGAAATGGCCGCCGTCCTTCGGCGCGCGCCAGCTGGAGATCAGCATCCAGCGGCGGCTGTCGGGATGGAAGTAGTAGCCGGAGTAGACCGTATGGGCGGCATCGACGGGTTGGGCCGTGATGTAGAACCGCTGCTTCTCGCCGGTCTTCCAGTAGAACTTCAGGTGGCTGTGCCCGCCGGTGCCCTCGTTGCCGAAGTCGCCCGAATACACCCCGTCGCCCTTGGCCACGAGCGTCACGCGGTCTTCGGCGGCGACCTTGTCGCGGTCGATGCCCTCGTTGCCGCTGTCCCAGACGCTGAAGATGATCCGACGCTCCGTCGGGCTGTTGACCTGCATCCCGAAGTAGCCGCGATGCCAGCCGCAGGCCATGTAGAAGGTCCAGAGCGGATCGTCCACCGCCGTGGCCTCGCAGTAGAACCCATCGGCAGTCGCGCCCTCGGGCACGGGATACATCAGATGGACCGAGGCGGCGTTGCGGCGCTCCTTGAGGTTGAAGTGCGCGCCTTCCATCGCCGGACCGGAAAGCTCCAGCGCCTGGAAATTGCCGACGGAAGTTCCGGCCGGGTTCAACGAGGCCAAGGTGAAC
>CAMLMI010000359.1 GCA_946480965.1 uncultured Verrucomicrobiales bacterium
CGATCCAATCGTCCACTAACTTCGTCGATTGGATCAGCAGCGGAAGCGTTTCCCTGTCCAGCCCGACCAACCTCTGGCCGGTTCCGGCATCTGTTCCGACCGGTTCCAGGTTCTTCCGCGCCTTGCTTCAGCCAGATCCGTAGCATCCACCGAATCTCAAAAACCTCCGCTTGGCCCCGGCGGGTTTCCGGCTACGGTCCGCGCGTGCAGTCGCCCGGTGATTCTCTCGACAAACTGGCCAGCCTCCAACTGGTCGCCATCCCCGACCTTTGGCAGCAGCAGGCCGTCAACGCCCTGCGGGAGGGCAAGGACGTGGTCGTCCACGCCCCGACCGGCGCGGGCAAGACGCTGATCTTCGAGCTGTGGTCGAACCACGGCCGCCATCACGGCCAGGCCATCTACACCGTGCCCACCCGCGCCCTGGCCAACGACAAGCTGGCCGACTGGCGGTCGCGCGGCTGGAACGTCGGCATCGCCACCGGCGACCTCTCGGACAATCTCGACGCCCCGGTCATCATCGCCACGCTGGAGACGCAAAAGAACCGCCTCATCCGTGGCGACGGCCCCGTGCTTCTGGTCATCGACGAATACCAGATGCTGGGCGACCCGGATCGCGGTCTGAACTACGAGTTCGCCATCGCCCTGGCCCCGCCCACCACGCAGCTCCTCCTGCTCAGCGGCAGCGTGGAGAACCCCCACCACATCGTGAAGTGGCTGTCGCGTCTCGGCCGCAAGGCCGTGCTGGTGCGCCATGAGGAACGGCCCGTGCCGTTGGAGGAAGCGCACGTCCGCGACATCGGCATCCATGTGCCGTCGGAGATCAAGGGCGTGTGGCCGCGCAACATCGCCAAGGCGTTGGCCGAAGGGCTGGGACCGGTGCTGCTTTTCGCCCCGCAGCGCAAGGCGACGGAAACTTTGGCCGCCGAACTCGCGCGCTTTCTCCCCAATCCCAATCCGCTCCATCTCTCGCACGAGCAGAAGTCGATGGTCGGCGACAACCTCGCGCGGATGCTGAAGTCGCGCATCGCCTACCATCACAGCGGCCTGAGCTACGCGGCGCGCGCGGGCGTGATCGAGCCGTTGGCCAAGGCCGGCCAGCTCCGCGTCGTGGTGGCGACGATGGGATTGGCCGCCGGGATCAACTTCTCCCTGCGCAGCGTCGCGCTCGCCGCCGCGACCTATCGCCGGGACAACGTGGAGCACCCGATCCAGCCGGACGAGATTCTCCAGATGTTCGGCCGGGCCGGTCGGCGCGGGCTCGATGAAACGGGCTTCGTGCTGGTGACGGAAAACGACATCCGCCTGCGCGACGGCCGCCCGGCGTGGCTTTCACGCAGCGGCATGGTGGATTGGAACGCGTTGCTCGGGATCATGCACGCGGCCTCGGTCCAGGGCCGGTCGCCGTTCCTCGCCGCCGTCGAGGTGCAGGAACGCCTCTTCACCACCAAACCGATCATCCTCGGCGTGGAGGAATCGCTGAAGCATCCCGAAACGCCCTGCGGCCTCCAGACCGACGCCGAACGCGCCCGCCACGTGCGCCGTCGCGAGAAGGAGTTCCTCAACAGCCAGGGCGAATGGGAGCGGATGGGCGCATTGCAGGAAGTGGCGCTGAAGGACGTGAAGGCGGTGGCGAAGGATGAGGAGCTGATCCCGGATGCCGGATCCCGGATCCCGGATGAAGAACAGCCGGAGGCAGCCACTCAGTCGGACAAACCCCATCCGGCGTCAGGAATCCGGCATCCGGCATCCGTCTTGGTCCCCGCTCTCAGCGTTCCCGCCGCCTTGGACCGCATCGGCCAAGGCAACTTGATCCGCGTGGGCGAAGAAAACGGCCGCATGATCTACGGACGTTCCAGCGTCGTCGCCGACCAGCTCAACAGCGGCCAGGTCGTCATGGCCAAGTGGGTCCAGCGCGCCGTCGGCTGGAACGGGCGCCAGGCCACCTTGGCGAACTGGACCAACAAGATCGTCCCCAAGCTGGCCGAATATCTCGCCCACCAGCGCACGCCGCTGGTCGAGATCGTCGAGGACGGTTTGAAGCTGCTCGCGCTCACCAGCCTCGCCGAGCAGATCGTCCGCGTGTCGGTGGATCGCCACGGCGTCGCGCTGCATCGCCCGCGCACCCGCGACGTGATGCCGCTCGACTGCGGGAGCTGCCATTTGGTGGAGGTCTGCAAGAAGTTGTCCGCCGGCACCGGTGCCGCGCTGCTCTGGCGGCGCATGGGCTTGGTCGATGCCAAGGGCGTGCCCACGTTGCGCGGCCGCGTCGTCAGCTTCTTCCACCAGGGCGACGGCCTCGCGGTCGCGGCGGCATTGGAAGATCCGCACTATCCGGTCGGCGAACTGATCTACGACCTGGCCAATCTCGACGCCAGTTTTCGCTTCTGCGGCGGCAAGGAGGACCGGTTCGACGGCCGTCTCGCCATCGCCTGCCAGCGGCTCTTCTCCAACCAGAACATTCCCGGCTATCTGGAGAACGGCCTGCCGCCCGGCTACGGTTTCGGCGCGCAGGACGTGGTCAAGGCCGTCCACGCCGACCCGAACAACAAGCACCGCTGGATCACTCCGTGGACCGGCGCGGGCGACATCGACCGCGTGATCATCGAGTGGCGCAGCCTGATGCGGCAGATCAGCAATTCGCCGAATCTGGAATGGCCGCGTTGGAATGAATTGAAGGTTCTCGCCAAGACCATTCTCAACGAGACCGAGTCGCCCTCCCTCGTCGATCTCCCGCCGCTCGACTACCAGCAGACCAAGCGCGTGGATCACCAGCTCCATCTGAAGCGGCGGCATCTCTGAGGCCACCTAAACGGAGCGCGGACGGTTATGTCCGCGCGGCCAGCCCGAGTTCAGCCAGGGGCGGAAAGGTAGGGCGAAGGCTCCGGCCGAGCCGCCTTGAGGCGAACATCATTGCCCCAGAAGCTCCACTGGCGACTCCGAGGCGCCCCGGAGTCGCCAGAGCGGCGAGTTCTGCGTCAGCCAGTCCTCCGGCGGCTTGGCCGGAGCATTCGCCCTGCCCCATTTTCCCAAACCCGGCGCTTTTTGATGCGTCAGCCTTGGCTGTTCAGTGCAGACAAAAGTTCCTGGGAGTATTTGCACTTGGGACTTTGGGACATGGACTCGAGGACGTGACCGTCCGCGCTCCGGTCTCTCGCCGCTTCTTGAAAAACTTCCTTCCCGGCCACGTTCCGGTCCGGCCATCTTCGCCGCGCGCATGACCGGCCTCGCCCAACTGCTCCAAGATTTGATCGCTCTCCCCAGCGTCAATCCGGCATTCGTCGAGACTAACCACCCCTTCTCCGGCGAACAGCGCGTCGCCGACCACCTCCTTGATCTCGCCCGCCAAGCCGGGCTCGACGCCGAGCTCCAGCCCGTGCGTGACGGCCGCGCCAACTTGCTCGCCAAGCTGACGCCCTCCGGCAAATCCACCCGCCGCATCGTCCTCGCGCCTCACCTCGACACCATCGTGGCCGATGCCGACCAGTTGAAGCCGCGCTTGGAGAAGGACCGCATCCACGGCCGGGGTGCCTGCGACACCAAGGGATCCGTCACCGCCATGTTCGGCGCATTGCTCGACCTCGCCGCCTCCGGCGCGCGGCCGCAGCACACGGAGATCGTCTTCGCAGGGGTGATCGACGAGGAGAACAACCAGCTCGGCTCCCGCGCACTCGTGAAGTCCGGCTTCAAGGCCGACTTGGCCATCGTCGGCGAGCCGACCCGGTGCGACGTCGTTTCCGCCCACAAGGGCAACGTCTGGCTTCGTCTCGAAACGAAGGGCCGGGCTGCCCACGGCTCCACCCCGCACCTCGGCCGCAACGCCATTCTGGAAATGGCCCGCGTCGTCGAGCTGCTGGAGACGCGCTACGCCAAGCAGCTTTCCCGGAAGAAGCACCCGCTCCTCGGCAGCCCTACGATCAACGTCGGCGTCGTCCGCGGCGGCCAGCAGCCGAACATCGTGCCCGCCCACTGCGAGATCCTGGCCGACCGCCGCATGATCCCCGGCGAAACCGAGGTCGGCATCCGCCGCGAGCTGACCGCGCTCTTCCGCGCCGCCGGGCTGAAGGTCGCCATCGGCGAGACCAAGGGCGTCGAATGCCCGGCGCTGGAGACCGATCCCGACCAGCCGCTCGTGCAGCAGTTCCTGAAGAGCGCGGGCCGCAAGGCGAGTCTCGGCGTGAACTACTTCTGCGACGCCGCCGTCTTTGGCCGGGGCGGAACACCCGCCATAGTCTTCGGTCCCGGCGACATCGCCCAGGCCCACACCGCCGACGAATGGATCGCCGTCCGCCAACTGGAGCGCGCCCACGGCGTGCTGGTGAAGTTCCTCCGTTCCCTGCCGTGAACCGCTCCTTCTCGTTCTTCCACCAGGTCGGTTGGGTCATGATCGCCATCGCCGTCGGCGGGGTCTGCAACACCCTGGTCCATACGTTCGCCCGGAAGATGCCCGAAGACGAATACGGCCTCTTCGGTGTCAGCCTGCAATCGGCTCTTCCCCTGCTCGCGCTGCCCGCCACCGGGCTCCAAGTGGTTTTCGCCCAAATGGCGGCCGGGGCGACCACCGATGAATCCCGGCGAAACCTGGGCTCCACCCTTCGTGGCGTTTGTGGCCTACTCGCGGCCATCTGGTTGCTGGCGGCGTTGTTCGTTTTGTTGTTCCGC
>CAMLMI010000360.1 GCA_946480965.1 uncultured Verrucomicrobiales bacterium
TTCTTCCAGGCTTCGTAGTCGGCCACTTCGTGGATGATGAGGACGTGTTGCATGAAACAGTCGTCGGCTTGTGCGCTTACCGGCAAAGCTTCTTCGCCACCGCGCCGAGGCGCTTCACGCCTTCCACGATGTCGCCGAGGCCCGCGCCGCCGAAGCTGACGCGCATCTGGTGGTGGGGCTTTTCGCGGGTCGGATCGTCGGCGTAGCAGAGTTCGCCGGGCACGTAGATCACGTCGCTCTTCAACGCGGCCTGGAAGAAGGGGCTGGTGCGTCCGGCCTTGGTCCCGGGCGGCAGGCTCACCCAGTAGTTCAGCCCGCCGTGCGGTTCGGACCAATGGCAGTTCGCCGGCATGTGTTCCTGCAAAGCGGTGCCCATGACGGCGGCCTTGGTGCGGTAACGGTCGTGGAGGAGTTCCAGGTGCTTGTCGTAAACACCGGTGCCGAGCGCGCGGGCGAGGATCTGCTGGAGGAGATGCGCGGTGCCGAAGTCGTGGTTGCCCTTCAGCCGGAGGCAGAGGGTCAGGAGCGGTTCCGGCAGCGAGGCGAAGCCCACGCGCACGCCGGTGGCGAAGGGCTTGCTGAAGGTGCCCGCGTAGATAAGACGATCCGCCGCGCCGGGCTGGGTGAGGAGCGAGGGAACGTCGTCGCCGCTGAAGCGCAGTTCGCGGTAGGCGGCGTCTTCCAGCACGAAGATGGGATGACCGGCGGCGCGCTCATACTTCTTCACCAGCTTCATCGCGGCGGCCTTCTTCTCCAGCGTGGCGGTGATGGAGCTGGGGTTCTGGAAGTAGCTCACCAGGTAGAGCATCTTCACGCGCTTGATCTCGCCGGTGCGTTTCAGGCCTTCGAGCTTGGCTTCGAGCGCGGCAAGGTCGGGGCCTTCGTTGGTCAGCGGAATGCCCCGGCAATCGAGGCCGCGGCTCTGGGCGATGGCGAGGAAGACGAAGTAGGTGGGGTCTTCCACGAGCACGATGTCGCCGGCGTCGCACAGCGCCTCGCAGACGAGGTAGAGCGCCTGCTGGGAACCGTGCGTGAGGATCATCCGGCTGGGCGCGTAGGCTTCGGGCAAGGTCTTGGGAGACTTGCCGGTGTCCTGCCGATGGATGCGGCGGCTGGCGAGGTCGCGCAAGGTGTCGTCGCCCTGGGTGGTGCCGTATTGGAGCGCGGCCTTGGCCTTCTTGGGATCGCGGAAAATGTCCTCGATCAACGCGAGCGTCTCCGTGTCCGGGAGGGTTTCCTGGTCGGTGAAGCCGGCGGCGAGGGAGATGAGCTTGGGGTGGGTGAGGCGGAGGTCCATCAACCACGAGATGGGCGGGGCATCGGTGCGGCGGCCGATTTCGGACAGGTAACTGCTCTTCTTCATGAAGGCGTGAGCCTGACAAACGAACCGCCAAACGGGAAGGCCCCTTTGGCGGAGCGCCGTCCACGGGCTCACGGAACGGCGACGGTGCCGAGCGACAGCCATCCCGAGCGGCGCGGTTCCGCCTCCACGTTGGCGAACCGGAGCGGCTTGCCGCCCTTGAGCGGATGGGCCACGCCGATGAACAGGCGGAATTCACCGGGGCCCGGCCGATCCAGCTTCAGGTTCGCGGAGGCGGAGCCGGTTTGGCCGGGCAGCAGTTGCTTGAGCGCGATGGGCAGCCGGGCCGTCGTTTGCCCGCCATCGGGCCCGACGGCCAGCACGGACACCGGCCAGTCGGCGTAGAACGGAGCCACGCCACGGTTCGTGAGCAGGATGGAGACTTCGATGGACCGGTCGTGCACGACGGCTTGGGCTTCGAGGATCTGGAATTCGTAGCCCAACGACCGTGCCGCCGCGATGGCGCGCTCCTTTTCCGCCGGTTCCATCGGACGGGAAGTGCTCGAGTCCATCAGCCACGAGGCGTGGGTTTCCGCGACGCTGCGGGCGAAGTCCTGCCCTTCCTTGCAGCCTTCGGTCTTCCACAGACAGGGCCAGAGCTCCGGCCGGATCTCGCCGCCGATCGGCGCGGTCTTCCACCGGTCGATGGCGCCGGAGCCCGCTTTCTTCAACGACGGAACGAAGAACCACGCGTCTTCCTTTCGCCCCGTCTCCAGCGTGGCCCAGGCGAAGGAATCGTCGTGGTAGCCGAAGCGGCGCCGGTCATTGGGCGCATGGGCATGGTCGCCCTTCCCGGCCGGGTAGCGGAGCAGCACCGGCGTCTTCTTGAAGGCCGCTTCGTAGGCGTCCATGACTTCGGTCTGCACGGTCTTGGAGGCGAACCATTCGGAGCGCGGATGGCAATGCCACTCGCCCCAGGTGCCGAGCAGCCCGGCGGTGATGAACCCGATCCTCGGATCGCCGTCGTAGCGCGCGCCCAGGGCGGCGATGAAGTCCGTGAGCGCGGCGCGCAGCCGCGGGTCTTCGTAGTCGGGCGTGTGGTCGATGGCGGACGGGAACGGATGGGTGTTGGTGTTCGTCCACCTGCGCAGTTCCACCCCGGCCGCGACGAGATGCGCGGGCACTCCGGTCGGTTTGCCGGGGTATTCGAGGTAGAAGCGGAACACGGTCTGGCAGCCGCGCGACGCGACGTCGTCGAGCAGCCGTTCCAACGGGGTCCAGTGGAAGTTCGTGGGGCCGACCATGACCGAGGCCAAGGACAGGTATTGGAACTCCAGCGAGTGGGGAAAATCCCGCCCCTGCCCGGCGTAGGGCACGAAGCCTTTGAGCGGGTTGTCGGCGGGACCGGGGGCATGCGCCGGGCGGAACACCGTGGGAACCGCGGCCGTGGCGGAGTTTCCCAGGACGAGACCCAAGGCGATGACCCAGCCGAAGATCCCGCAAAGGAAAAGGTGCCGCTTCATGCGGACCAAACGATGCCGGGTGGGTCGGCCTTGGCCAAGGACGGGTTGGAGGAGGATGCGCGCCGGAGGAGGATCAGAAGTAGTCCGGAGCGTTGGCGGGCTTCCACTTGATGTTGCAGCCCATGCTGGGGCGCTGGGTTTCGGCCTGCGGATTCCCGGCCAGCACGGCGTCGAGCGCGGCCCGCAGATCCGCACCGGTCACGGGCACGCCGCTGTTGGGACGGGAACCGTCGAGCTGGCCGCGATAGACGAGCTTCTGGTCCGGGCCGAAGAGGAAGAAATCCGGCGTGCAGGCGGCGCGGTAGGCCTTGGCCACGGCCTGCGTCTCGTCGAAGAGATAGGGGAAGATGTAGCCGGCTTCCTTCGCCTCGGCGGCCATCAGGTCCGGCGCGTCGGTGGGATACTTCGCGGCGTCGTTGCTGCTGATGCCGACGATGGCCACGCCGCGCGGCCGGTAGTCGCGGGCCAACCGGGCCAGCTCCGCGCGCACGTGCTTCACATAGGGGCAATGGTTGCAGAGGAACATCACCAGCAGCGCCTTCGCGCCGATGAAATCCGCGCGGCTCACCGTCTTTCCGGAAACGGTGTCGGGCAGCGAGAAGTCCGGAGCGACGGTGCCCAGCGGCAACATGGTGGAAGGAGTCAAAGCCATGCGCGAAATCTGGGAAGCGACGTCCGGAGTGTCAACGGACGGGGTGGAAATGACGAAGCGCGAAGGCCGAAGGCCAAGGAAAGTCCCAAGTCCCAGGTCCGAGGTCGAAAGTCGGGACAGAACCTTCGCTCTTCGGATTTCTTTCGGGATTCGGCCTTCGGCCTTCGTCATTCCCTGCGGGTCAGCAATCGAGCTGACGCAGCACGTCCACCATCTCCATCGCGGTGTGGGCGGCTTCGATGCCCTTGTTGAACTTGGGATCGAGGCAGCGCTTCTTGGCGTCGGCTTCGCGGTCCATCAGTAGCACCTCGTGGATCACGGGCACGTGGAACTCCAACTGGATTTGCGTGAGGGCCATCGTGATCGCCTCGCCGATGTGGTCGGCGTGGGCCGTGGCGCCCTGGATGATCACGCCGAGGCAGATGATGGCATCGGGCCGGTGCGCTTCGCAGTGCGCGAGCTTGGCGGCGATGAGCGGGATCTCATACGCGCCGGGCACGCGGACGACCTGGATGGAACGCGCCCCGCCGGCTTCGAGCGTCTTCTCGGCGGCGGCCAACATGGAGTCCACATACTTGGCGTTGTAGGTGGAGGCGACGATGGCGTAGTTGCCGCCGGTCTTGGCGGCGGGCTGCTTGGTCTTGGCTTTTTTGAGCATGGGAAAAGGGATGGTTGTTGGACTTAGCGGCTGGCCCAGCCATCAGTCATGTCAGGATGGTAACTCGTCACAATGGAAGCTGATGGCTGAATTGATAGAGGATCGTTTTGCAGAAACCCGAGTCGCTGCGAGCCTTCAACTAAGCGGCATTCTCAGTCTCATAAATCGAAACTGCATCATAGCGAAAGGAAGCCATGTGAATTTCCGTGATGCTGTAAACGACTCTCACGGGCGACTGACAACCCCTACAGAAGAAGTCCGTTGCACCACGCCAGAAGTCCGCACGCGAGAGCTCCGCGTCGTCGAAAGCCAATTTCATCTCCTTCTCAAAAGGCGATGGAACATTATGACCGACACTGAAAACCGTCGCTTCACCGCACGAAGAACAACGGTATTTCGGCAACGAAACGATACGTGTCTGGCTGTGTTCATCAGCCTCCAAGCTCAACAGTCGCGCAGCAGGCGAAAGGCGGATTACTGGAAACATGAGCACCTCAG
>CAMLMI010000361.1 GCA_946480965.1 uncultured Verrucomicrobiales bacterium
GGCGGTTGCGGTTGATCCGGGGCGGGTTGCAGAAGAAAGCCTTTACCGGCCGGGACGATTTTCGCAGGCTCGCGCCGTTGTGAGGTCCCCGACAAAACATCGTGCCACCGAGCCTGCTCGACGGGTTGCGGCCTCCCTGCTTTCCATCCCGTTCCAACTCTCCCGCCCATGAACTGGTATTATGTCATCAACGGCCAGCAGACCGGCCCCATCACCGAGGCGCAGCTCGAAGAACTGGCCCGTGCCGGCACGATCAAGGCGGACACCTTGGTCTGGGCCGAAGGCATGCCGAACTGGGTGCCCTATAGCCAGGCGCGCCAGCCGGTGATGCCGGGGCAGCCACCGATCATGGCGCAGCCGTCCGGGAACTTCGGTGGCTTCCAGGCCGCTTCTTCGGAGGACGTGGCCAAGAAGCTGGTCCAAGGGCCGGGCATCGCCCTGATCGTCAGCGGCGCCATCGGGCTGCTGGCGTCCTTGGCGAATCTGGCGCAGGTGCTTTTCGGAGCGGCGGCCCAGAGGGAGCAGATCCGGCAGGCGTTTGCCGAGATGCCGCCCGAGTTCCAGCAGATGGCCGATTTCTTCGAGATGATGCTTGGGCCGCTGGGCATCGCGATGGCGGCGATCGGCGTGCTGCTGGGGGCGTTCACCATTTTTTCGGGCGTCCAGATGCAGCGGCTGCGCAACTTCTGGATGCCGTTGACCGCCTCGATCCTCGGCATCCTGTCCTGCTTCTCCGGCTGCTGCTGCGTGAGCCTGCCCATCGGCATCTGGGCGCTGGTGGTGCTGATGAAGCCGGAGGTGAAGTCGGCCTTCAAATGAGATGAGATGAACGCGGGAGCTTCCCAGTCCTCCACGGGAGCGGAGCCGCCGCCGGTGCCTTTGCCGGCCTCGGCGCGACGCTGGCGACGGCTGACGCTCGGGGGATTGGCGTTGGTCGCGCTGCTGCTCGGAGGCTGGGTGCTTTGGGCCGCCGAACCCCGGGGCCAGATCTTCTATCCCCGCTGCCAGTTCCACTCGATGACCGGGCTGCTGTGTCCGGGCTGCGGCTCCACGCGCGCGCTGCACCATCTGTTGCACGGCGACCTGGGTTCGGCGCTGCGGAGCAACGCGCTGTTGCTGCTCGGGCTGTTTCCGCTGCTTGCCTTTGCGGGATGGAAGACGCTGCGGGGCCAGCCCGTGCTGCATCGTTTCACCGGACGTTGGGCCTACGGGGCGCTGGCGGCGCTGCTGATGTTCTTCGTGGCCCGAAACCTTCCCGGGCCCACCCGGCAGTGGCTGAACCCGCCGCCGCCGCCCGTTTCTTCCCCATGAACTGGTTCTACGCATTCAACGGCGAACAGCGCGGCCCGGTGGATGACGCCGAGCTGGACCGGCTGGTGGCCGAAGGCACGGTCCTGCCCTCGACCCTGGTCTGGCGGGAAGGCATGGCGAACTGGGTGCCCCACGCCGAAGCCCGGCCGACGAACTCCGGACAACCCTTCGAGGGAGGCGTGGTCTGTGCCGGATGCGGCGCGAGCTTCCGCGAGGACGAGGTGGTGAAGGTCCAGGGTCGCCATGTCTGCGCGGCCTGCAAGCCGAGGTTCCTCCAGCAGTTGATGGAAGGCGTGGCCATGCCGTCGGTCGATGGACGGAGCCGGATGTCCGAGGAGGAGCTGTTGCGGCGCGACTACACGGTGGACATCTCGGGGTGCCTGAGCCGGAGCATCGAGACCTTCAAGGCCGATCCCTGGGTCACCATCGGCGCCTCGGTGCTGGCCTACATCGCGCTGATGGCCGGCGCGTTCGTCCCGTTCATCGGCGGGATCATCCAGCTCTTCATCCAGGGGCCGATCATGGGCGGGGTGTGGAGTTTCTACCTGCGGAAGGCCCGGAGCCAACCGGCGGGCGTCGCGGACGCGTTCTCCGGCTTCGGGCCCCGGTTCTGGCAGCTCTTCTTCGTGGTGCTCGTGCCCGGTCTGATCCTGGGTTTCTGCGCGATGCTCTTGATCGTTCCCCTCGGGTTCGGCGGGTTGTTTCTGTTTCCCAGACACGGGGCGGGACAAACTCCGCAAAGCCCTCCGGTGGGCCTGTTGATCGGTCTGGGAGCGGTGTTTCTGGTGGTGTTCCTGGTCGTCGTGGCGATCCAGCTCCTGTGGATGTTCGCGGTGCCGCTGGTGATGGACAAGGGCTACGGCTTTTGGCCGGCGATGGAGCTGAGCCGCAAGGTGGTCTCCAGGCGCTTCTGGAGCACGCTGCTGTTCTTCTTAGTCGCGGGCATCATCGGCATGGCCGGCGTCTTGGCGTGCGGCGTGGGCGTGCTCGCGACCGGGCCGGTGGCCTTCGGCATGTTGGTCCAGCACTACGAGCGCGTCTTCGGCGAACTGGCTCCCCGCTCCTGAAATCCCATGAACTGGTATTACGCCTCCAACGGCCAACAGCTCGGCCCGGTCGATGACACGCAGCTCGACGCGCTGGTCGCCGCCGGCACGGTCACGCCCGATTCGCTGGTCTGGCGCGAGGGGATGGCGAACTGGCAGCCGTTGTCCGAAGCGAGACCGGTCGCGGGTTCCGCCGCCGTGCCGCCGAGCCTCGCGCGCTGTTCGGCTTGCGGCGGCGGGTTTCCGCCCGAGGCGCTGGTGCGGATCGCCGACCGGCAGGTCTGTGCCCAGTGCAAGCCTGTGGTCCTGCAGCAGCTCCAGGAAGGGGCGTTGCGGCCGGTCGGGCAGGCCTTCGAATACGGCGGCTTCTGGCTGCGGTTCGTCGCCAAGTTCATCGACAGCCTCATCGTCGGCGTCCCGGTCTTCATCCTGGCGGTCGTGGTGGGGGTCATGGCGTCCGGGGGGGGCGGCAACCCGGCGGCTGAGGCGGCCTTTCAGCTGGTCCTGCAGCTGGCCTACTATGCCTTGGCGGCGATCTACACGATCCTCTTCGTCGGTCTGAAGGGGACCACTCCGGGCAAGATGGCCGTGGGCCTGAAAGTGGTTCGCGCGGACGGATCGGCCCCGGGCTTCGGTCTGGCGACCGGACGCTTCTTCGCCGAAATCCTCAGCGGCCTGATCTGCTACATCGGCTACATCATGGCCGGGTTCGACGCGGAGAAGCGTTCGCTCCACGACCACATCTGCAGCACGCGCGTGGTGAAGAAATGACGGCAAGGACGCTTTGGCCTCTTCCCGATCCTAGATCCCATGAACTGGTATTACGCTTCCAACGGTCAACAGCTCGGACCGGTCGATGACGCGCAGCTCGACGCGTTGGTCGCCGCCGGCACGGTCACGCCCGATTCGCTGGTCTGGCGCGAGGGGATGGCGAACTGGCAGCCGCTCGGGCAGGCGCGGCCCGCCACCGATTCCGCCGCGCCGCCGAGCGACGCCCGGTGCGCGGTCTGCGGCGGAGCGTTCGCCCCGGAAGGCTTGATCCGGATCGCGGACCGGATGGTCTGCGCTCAGTGCAAGCCGGTGGTGCTCCAGCAGCTCCAGGAGGGGGCGCTGCGGCCGGCGGCGGGCGTGTTCGAATATGGCGGATTCTGGATTCGGGTGGGCGCGAAGATCATCGACACCATCGTCGTGCTGATCCCGACCTACGCGGTGGATTTCGCGCTCGCCCTGGCGATGTTCGGAACCATCACGCCTCAGCCGACGCCCGGAGACATGGGAATGTTCTGGTTCTACCAGGCGGTGGCTTTCGTCCTGAACATCAGCATCGCGTTCGTGTTCACGGGCTTCTTCCTGTCGAAATACGGGGCCACTCCCGGGAAGATGGCCTGCAGGCTCAAGGTGGTGCGTCCGGACGGATCGGGCCTGAGCTTCTGGCACGGGGGCGTGCGGTATCTTGGCGAGTTCCTCAGCTCCATGATCTGTCTCATCGGCTACCTGATCATGATCTCCGACGAGGAGAAGCGGACCTTGCACGATCGCATCTGCGGCACGCGCGTGGTGAAAAAATGACGACGGCTTCATTGGAATCCTCCCAGGTTGCGTGCGGACGCTGCAAAACGCCGCTGCCGCCCGATCTTTTCAACCGGTCCAAAATCCTCCCGTGCCCCAACTGCGGCACGGCCACGCGGGTGGTGACGTTTCCGGCCTTCGGGCGGAAGTCTGCCGGAACCGCGACCGTGGAGAACATCGTGGCCGAGGGCGAGGCCGGCTGTTTCTTCCATCCGGCCAAGAAGGCGGTCGTGGCCTGCGGCAATTGCGGCCGGTTCATCTGCGGGCTGTGCGATCTCGAACTCGGCGGAAGGCACCTCTGCCCGAACTGCCTGGAGTCGGGCAAACAGAAGGGGAAGCTCGCGGAGATCGACCATCAGCGCACCAGCTACGGCAATGTCGCCCTCGGCCTCGCGCTGGGATCGCTGCTGCTGGGACCAGCGTCCCTGCTGACCGCGCCGATCGTGTTGTTCCTCGTGATCCGCCACTGGAAGACGCCGGGCAGCCTGGTGGGCGGCTCGGGCAAGAAGCGCCGGATCGCCGCCGCCATCATCGCCGTGCTGCAACTGGGCGGGTGGACGGCCTGGATCGTGGAGGTGGCGACGTGAAGAACGCGCTTTATCGCCGGTTGCCGGGACGGCGCTGGGTCAGCATGTCGGGACAGACATCGCTGTGGATCGGCTCCGACCACGTGCTCTCGGTGCAATCG
>CAMLMI010000362.1 GCA_946480965.1 uncultured Verrucomicrobiales bacterium
CTCCCGCCGAGCCGCCGAAGGATGACCACCTGATGAACACGCCACACTGGCGACTTCGAGACGTTCCGGAGTCGCCAGTGTAGCCTTTGCAGCAACGTTGTTCGCCACAAGGCGGCTCGCCGGGAGGCGTCGCCCTACCGAACAGACCGGGAAACAAAAAAGGCATCCTGGTTCACAGGATGCCCAAATAAGAGAAAACGAACCGAACGGCTTACTTCGCGCCGAGGATCGCGTCCTTCGCGGCCTTGGCCACGCGGAACTTCACGACCTTCTTGGCCGGGATCTTGATGGACTCGCCAGTGGCCGGATTGCGTCCCACGCGGGCCTTGCGGTTGACCAGAACGAGCTTGCCGATGCCGGGGAGGGTGAAGGTGTTCTTCGCCTGCTTGTAGGCGAGGGAGGCGATCAGATCGAGGATCTGGACGGCCTGCTTCTTGGTGATGGCGGCTTCGTCGGCGATGGTGGCGGCGAGCTGCGATTTGGAGAGTGCTTTAGCCATGTGATGTAATGGGTTTAGGAGTCTTGCGACGAGCGGGTATTAAATTCGCCCACTGGAGCGCGCAAGAAGAAACTCCGGAAAACTCCCGTTTTTCTTGGGTTTTCGCGCGGCCCGCCAAGCTTGACTTGAAGTCGGCCGCACACAACATCGCCGCGACATGACGCCTCTGTTCACCATCCAAAGCGATTTCCGCTACGAAATCGTCCGCAAGATCTTCGAGGGCGGCATGGGCGTCGTCTACGAGGCCGAGCAGCAGGGCGTGCGCAACTTCGTGAAGCGGATCGCGATCAAGGTCATCCGCCAGAGCTATGCGAACCAGAAGAGCTTCCTCGATAACTTCGTCGGCGAGGCCAAGCTCGTCGCGGACCTGATCCACACGAACATCGTCCAGACCTACCACCTCGGGGAATCGCGCGGCGTCTATTTCATCGCGATGGAGCTGATCCGCGGCGTGAACCTCGAACAGTTCATGCAGCAGGTCGCGGACAAGAACCGCAGGCTGCCCGTCGAGCTCGCCGTCTTCATCACCAGCCGCGTCGCGCGCGGGCTCGCCTACGCCCATGCGAAGACCGACCGCCACGGCAACACGCTCGGCATCGTCCACCGCGACGTCAGCTTCAAGAACATCATGATCGCCTTCGAGGGCGACGTGAAGCTGACCGACTTCGGCATCGCCAAGGCGCGCGGGTTCCTCCTCGACCAGGAGGGCGAGGTCGTCGCCGGCAAGGCCGACTTCATGAGCCCGGAGCAGGCCGACTTCCAGATCACCGACAAGCGTTCCGACCTCTTCTCCACCGGCGTCGTGCTCGCGAACCTTCTGCTCGGGAAAAACATCTTCAAGGGCAAGACCGCCGACGAATCGCGCGAGCGCATCCTCTCGCTGCCCGTCCCCGATTTCCGCGAGCTGGACCCCCGCATCGACGACCGGCTGAACCAGATCCTCCAGCGCTCGTTGTCGCGCAATCTGGACCAGCGCTACCAGACCGCCGACGAGCTGCTCTACGAACTGGAGCACCTCATCTATCACAAGGGCTACGGCCCCACGAACGAGACGCTCGGCAAGTTCATCCGCGACCTCTTCGGCCAGATCGAGCCGCAGGAGCTCTCCGCCGCCCGGGGCAACACCCTCCTCATCCCGCGTTCCGACAAACCGGTCGCCTGATTCTTCCCATGAAGTCGTCCTCCATCGTGAACCTCGGTCTCGTCCAGACCGCCTGCTCCGCCAATCCGGCCGAGAACCTCAAGAAGACCCTCGCCGCCGCCGACCGCGCCGCCAAGGCCGGGGCCAAGATCATCTGCACCCAGGAGCTCTTCCGTTCGCAGTATTTCTGCCAGTGCGAGGACCACGAATACTTCAAGCTGGCCGAGCCCATCCCCGGCCCCAGCACCGAGGCCTTCCAGAAGCTTGCCAAGAAACACTCCGTCGTGGTCGTCGCCTCGCTCTTCGAGAAACGCGCCTCCGGCCTCTACCACAACACCGCCGTCATCATCGACGCCGACGGCTCGCTCCTCGGCATCTACCGGAAGATGCACATTCCGGACGATCCGCTCTTCTACGAGAAGTTCTACTTCACCCCCGGCGACACCGGCTTCAAGGCGTGGCAGACCCGCTACGCCAAGATCGGCGTGCTCATCTGTTGGGACCAGTGGTATCCCGAAGGGGCCCGCCTCACCGCGTTGCAGGGCGCGGAGATTCTCTTCTACCCGACCGCCATCGGTTGGCATCCGAAGGAGAAAGCGGAATACGGCGTCAACCAGCACGGCGCTTGGGAAACCATCCAGCGCTCCCACGCCGTGGCCAACGGCTGCTACGTCGCGGCCGTCAACCGCGTCGGTCTGGAACAGCCCATCGGCGGCGACGGTCTCGAGTTCTGGGGCCAGAGTTTCGTGGCCGGCACCAGCGGCCAGATCCTGGCCAAGGCCAGCGTGGACCAAGAGGAGAACCTCATCGTCCCCATCGACCTCGCGAAGGTGGACACCACCCGCACCCACTGGCCGTTCCTCCGCGACCGCCGAATCGACGCCTACGGCGACCTGACCAAGCGGTTCATCGACTGAGGCGAAAGGAGCGCGGACGGTCACGTCCGCGAGTCGGCCACCTGTCGCCGACAAGATACTTGGGGTGCTACTCCACGCCTTGTAGAGCAACAGCGCGAGAGACGGCGAGGTGCAAAATCCGTCCAGAAGCAGTCGGAGAAGCGGACAAAGGAATTGCCGATCAAAGCGCGGAGACGCTATCTACGACGCGTCGCCAAGAAACCAATCTCCGCGTGATCCCAGAATGAGCGTTCCTCCCTCCCCTCGCCCTTCGACCGGCCAATCCGGCTTCACCCGGAGCGACCTGCTGGCCGCCGTCGCGCTGGCTGTCGTGCTCGTCGCGTTGGCTCTGCCAGCTTTGGCCAAGCCGTCGCAGCGCACCCTGCTGGCCCAATGCTCGGCCAACCTCCGGCAATTCGCGATGGCCACGCACCTCTACGCGGCGGAGAACCGCGAGCGCCTGCCATCTTCAACCCAAAGCGGGTCGTGGGCTTGGGATCTACCCAGTGCCGCCGCCAATTCGCTGGCATCTCATGGAGCAACTCCGGAGGTTTTCTACTGTCCGGCCATCTGGGAAAACGCAGGCGCATCCAATGTGGAAGGCTGGTGGAACAGTTTTTCCATATTTGCTGTGATCGGCTACGCCCACACTTTCAACACCGGCACCTCGGTGCTCGCGACCAACCTCAATCCTTCGATCATTCCTCGGCCGATCCGGGACGGCTCGGTGCTGCATCTAGCGCCTACGCCATCGCAACGCGTGATGCTGGCCGACGCGGTCATCTCTTTGGAGAACAACCTCGATGATCGTGCATCCAACACCTATGCGGCTGCAGGAGGACTCATGCTCCACACGACATCCCACATGGAAGGTGCGCTGCCCGCCGGAGGCAATCTCGCCATGTTGGATGGCAGCGTCGTCTGGCGGCCGTTTGCCGACATGCGGCCGCAGACAAGCTCCCGCCCATATTTCTGGTGGTAATCCGATCTCGGATCACTCCGCTACGCGCACGCGGAAGAAGCCGTTCGTGGCGGTTCCCGGATCGGCCAGTTCCTGCTCCAACCAACCCTCCATCCAACGGCGTGTCCCGGGCAGATCGCGCCACACCGGCTCCGAGAGGTCTTCGGTGAATTGCAGACGGGACACCGCCTCCACGCTCGCGGGCCAGCGTAGTTTGAGGGCCGGCTCGTTCCCGGCTTGAAGCCCTTCCACAACGAGGCCCAGCTTCGAGTCCTGGTCGTTGGGATCGGTGCCCGCGAGGTATTCCTCCCGGTCGATCAAACCGTCCTGGTCCGCGTCCAGTTCTCCATTGCGTCCCAGGCTCTGGAAATGGAGCCGCTCCCAGTCATCGAGCAGCCCGTCCCGGTCGCCGTCCAAGGGCGAGAACGCGACGGCCAGAGCATTGAGTCCACGGCCCACCCGCATATCCGGTCGCCAGCCCGTGAAGAGCAGCGTCTCCCCTGAACCGCTGAGCAACGGCTGAACAAAGTAACCGTTGGCCCGGCCGTCGAATCGATCCGGCGTGACGAGGCGGTTAGTGCCGCTTTCCCCGTCGTGCAGGACCAAATGCGGTCCGGGACCGCTGACCGGCACGATGTCCGTGGCCCAAGTGCGGAAGACGACAAACCGTCCGTCGGCGCTGAAGGCGGGAGAATCCGAAGCTCCGTTCCCCGCGCTGTTGGACACAAGTTTCCGGCTCAACAGCACCCGGTTGGTGCCGTTCGTGGCCGAGCAGAGAAAGACATCGTTGGAGTTGTTGTCGTCCGATACCAGCGGTTGCCGGGTGACAACGAGGAAGTGGGTGCCGGCACCGTTCCAATGCTGCTGACCCTGGAGCGCCCCGATGCCACTCCCGGTGATCGAGTGGCTTCCTGTTCCACGCAGACTGGTTGAAGCGACCGATGAACCTCTATGGACCAATAAACGTCCCCCATCCGGACTCAGCACCAAAGTCCCGGCGATTCCGGACACGTTTTGGTTGGTGCGGCTGAGCGCGTTCCAGACCCGGATACTCGTGCCGTTCACATGGGCCAGTTCCAGCCCATTGGTGCTCATG
>CAMLMI010000363.1 GCA_946480965.1 uncultured Verrucomicrobiales bacterium
CGCCATTTGGAGAGATCCTTGCCGTCGAAGAGGACGACGGCGTCCGAAGGCGGCGGGGCCATCTCGCTGAACTTCTCGGCGGGCGTGACGACCTTGGGCTGTGGACGGTCGCCGTCGTGCTGGTGGTATTTCGTGCCCGGGACGAGCGGGGTGTCCTTCATGCCGAGCTTGGCGTCGGGCTTGGGCTGTTGGTTGGGTTCGGCGGCCTGGAGGGAGAATCCGAAGGCCATCGCGGCGGCGAATCCGTGCAGGGTAAGGAGGCGAGTTTTCATTGGATGAAGCTTCGTGTCTCAGAGCCCCGCCGCGCTGGCAAGCGGCAACTGCGGAGGCAGCCCCTCACCCGACCTGCGGCCACCCTCTCCCCGTCCGACGGGGAGAGGGCCGGGGTGAGGGGCTTGCTCCGACCTCACCGATCCGCTTCCACCTTCAGTCTTGCTCCTCCGATCCGTCGTCCGCTTCGACGACAGGAGCCGAATCCCCGGCGCGATGCCGCCAGCGCCCGGGCTTCCAGCGGTTGTGGACCCAGAACCAGTTGGCCGGGTCGCGGCGGATGGCCGCTTCGTAGGCGGCGTTCACGTCGCGCATGATGTCGGCGGAGGAGCGCGCCACGCCGTTGATCCGCGTGGGGATCTCGTCGCCCGCCTCGATGCGCCATTTCGCCAGCCCAAGGCGGTAGCAGATGCCGGTATGGAGCGGGCAGCCGTAGCGCAGCGCGAAGACGGCCGGCGCGGCGGAGGTGGAGCAGTCGCGGCCGAAGAACGGCAGCTTGAGGCCGCCGCCGCCCGCGTGCTGGTCAGCCAAGAGCCCGAGCAGCAAGCCCGTGTCGGCCATCGCGGCCTTGAGCGCGGCGGCGTCGCGACGGCGCTCGAAGAAACGGGTGCCGGACCTTTCGCGCAGCTCCTGCATCAGGCGGTTCAGCGACGGCTGGCGCAGCGACCGGTAGGTGGTGGCACACTTGAAGACCGGGACGAACTGTCCGAAGCGCGCGTAGAGCTCGAAGTTGCCGAAGTGCCCGATCGCCACGATGCGGCTCTGCGGCCCTGAATCCTTCTGGAAGGCCAGGATCTTCTCCGCGCCGACGAACTCCATGTGCGGCTTGATCTCTTCCGGCGTCATCACGGAGGTCTTCACCGCGCAGGCGAAGTTCTCGCCGATGCGGCGGAAGTTCTCCTTCACCAAAGCACGGACTTCGCCGGGAGATTTTTCCGGGAAGCAGAGCGCGATGTTTCGCCGGGCGACTTTCCGGTGCCGCGCATCGATGACGTAGAAGAACGCGCCGCCTGCCCGGCCAATGCGGGCCACCCAGCGGAGCGGCAGGCTCTGGAGCAGCGCGATGACGGAACGTGCCGCGATATAGAGGAGCTTGTCCATGCGCGGTTCAGCGGAAGCAGATGCGGCGGACGCAGTCGCGGAAGTCGTCCGCCCCGGCGAGGATCTTGATCTCGACGCGCATGAAGTAGATGGGGAGATCGCGCCGGTCGAGGCGCGGGAAGCGCACGGCGTCCTTCTGCGTGGTCAGGATCATCTCGGCCTGGCGCTTCTTGCCCCGGTTGATGGCGTTGATGATCTCCTGCTGGGAGAACCGGTGATGATCGGCGAAGCGCTTCGCATAGACGAGCTCCGCGCCCAGCTTCACCAGGCTCTGCTCGAAGCTCTCGGGCTGGGCGATGCCGCTGAGGGAGCCGACCTTCCTGCCGTGGAGGAAATCCAGCTCCATGCGTTCGCCGGTGAAGACGTTCTCGAAGTAGAGCGGCTGGTGGATGCACTCGATGACGGCGGCCTTCTGGTTGAGCGTGGCGATGCGTTGGCGCAGGGCGGCGGTGCGTCCGTCGCTCTTGGTCAGGAAGATGGTGCTGGCCCGGGCGAGGTGCTCCGGCGGTTCCCGCAGCGTGCCGCGCGGCAGCATGTGGCCGTTGCCGAACGGGGTCTGGCAGTCCACCAGCACGACGTCGTGCCGCCGGCCGCGCAGCTTCCAGTATTGGAAGCCGTCGTCGAGCAGCAGCGTGTCGCAGCCGAACTTCTCGATGGCGTAGCGCCCGGCCTTCACGCGGTCCTTGTCCACCAGCACGACCACGTCCTTGAGGTTCGACGCGAGCATGTAGGGTTCGTCGCCCGCGACCTCGGAGTTCAGCAGGAGCGACTTCCCGTCCGAGACCACGCGGGGAGGCGTGGTGTCGCTCTGGAGCAGGAGCCGGTTCAGCAGCCGCTTCCGCAGCGGCGGCGGCTTGGAACGGTAGCCGCGCGAGAGGATGGCCACGTTGCGGCCCTGGTCCTTCAGCTCGCGGGCGAACTTTTCGACCACGGGCGTCTTGCCGGTGCCGCCGACGGTCAGGTTGCCGATGGCGATCACCTGCACGCCGAGCGTGGAATCGCGGAGGATGCGGACGTTGTAGAGGAAACGGCGCGCCTTCACCGCGCCCGCGAACACCTTGGAAAGCCCGAACAACGCGCCGCGGATCGCCGAGGCCCGGTAGCCACGGCGGTCGCCCAGAATCACCTCCAAGATGTAGGTCTCGGCGGATTCCGTCCATTCGCGGAAAGCGTCACGCATTGAGGGGCCAGCTTGCCAGCCTGCCAGCGTCGGCGGCAACTGCGCAGACGACTCTCTGCCCGGGACCGTCCGCTACTCCTTCGCCCCGGCCTTGCGGGCGATGAGCTGGCCGATCAAGTAGCGGTCCTCGGGCGCTTCTTTCCACGCGGTCAGCCAAAGGTCGCCCAGGGTTTGTCCGGCCTTGAGCAGCTGCGCGTCGAGGAACGCCCGGCCTTCCTTCTCCCCTTCCTTGCCGGGCTCCAGCTTGCCGTCTTTCTGGAGCCGGTAGAGCGGCTCCACCTTGGAGAAGCCGTCCTTCAGATACTCCACCACCACCGGGAACACGTCGTGCGGCTTTGACGGCGGAGCCACGGTGTCGAAGAGCGGCCGGGCCGGACGCACCTTGTCCTTCAAGGTTTCCAGCGACATCCCCGTGCGGCGATTGAAACCGCCGTCGATCCACGAATGGAACGTGCCCGCCGTGGTGTAGCCCTTGGGATTCTCGCCCACCCAGCCGTTGTAGTGGCGCGTGGTGTGCAGCGGCTGGGCGGCGTCGCCGACGTAATGGCCCATCAGTCCCATCACGTGGACGATGCTCGCCCGGGCATTGGCGATCTCTTCCGGCGTGCCGTGTTGCTCGAAGGCTTTCAGATAGGAGAAGCCCGACTTCAGCTTCGAATAGTGCTCCGCGATGCTCCACGGCAGGAAACCGATCAACTGCCGCGTCTGGTCCGAGTTCTTGGCCGGATCGACCTTGTGGACCGCGTCCGGATGCGCCGCCCGGCCCGCCGCGAGCTGCGCGGTGAAGACGTGGCGGAAGGGCGACATCGTCTCCAGCGTCAGCCCGTGCGGCGCGAGATCCTCGATATCGAAGAAGTGGTCCGGCGCATTGGCGTGCTTGAACCCCACGTCCGGCGTGTTGCGCCAGCGGTCCGGCTCGCCGGAGAGGAACGCGATCCGTTCCGCCGCCTCCGGCGTCTTCACGAACGCCGGGAATTCCTTGGGCAAAGAAGCCAGCGCCAGTTGGTTCACCACCCGATGGCCCTCGTAGTCCCAAGCCCCGGCCAAGAACGGAACGGAAATGAAAGAGGCCATCAACGCGGCTCGAATCGAACGAAGCGACATGTCGGGACGCTGCCATCCGGGACCGATCCGTCCAATCCCCGAGATGTCACTTTTTCAGGGGAGCAGCGCCGACGGGACGTCGGCGCTGCGACGCTCGGACGAAGCCCATCTCCGACGAACGTCCACTTGCTTCCCTCCCTCGCTTGGAAAAAGTTTGATGCACCTGCCCCGCCCCGTCGTCGGTTGACAGGACCGTTCCCGGCGTTTCGTCCGCGACCGCCGGAATTTCCCATGACGCAACGCGCCGCCATCTTCGCCGTTTTGACGCTCCTTCTCGGGATGGCGCGCCTTTCCGCCGCTGCCGACCCCGGCTTGGCCGCTCTGGAACGGCGCTTCTCCGAGAAGGTCTTTCCGTTCCTCGACGCCTATTGCCTGGATTGCCATTCCGGCTCCGAACCCGACGGCAGCTTCACCCTCTCGCCCTACACCAACGCCGCCGCCGTCTCCGCCGATCATCCCCACTGGGCCATCGTCCTGGACCAGCTCCGCGAGCAGCAGATGCCGCCGAAGAAATCCAAGAGCCATCCCGCGCCCGCCAATCGCCAGGAGATCATCGCGTGGATCGAGGATCTCCGCCGGCACGACGCCGACCTCAACGCGGGCGATCCCGGCCCGGTCCTCGCCCGGCGTCTGAGCAACGTGGAATACGACTACACGATCCGCGACCTCACCGGCCACGACCTGCGGCCGACCAAGGAGTTCCCGGTCGATCCGGCGAACCAGGCGGGCTTCGACAATTCCGGCGAATCTCTGACCATGTCGCCCGGCCTGTTGAAGAAGTATCTCCAGGCCGCACGCTCCGTCGCCGAGAACGCGTTCTTCGATCTGGACGGCCTCGGCTTCGCGCCCCACCCGATGATGGCCGACACCGACCGCGACAAATACTTCGTCCTGCGGATCG
>CAMLMI010000364.1 GCA_946480965.1 uncultured Verrucomicrobiales bacterium
GCCGCAGCGGCGGACCGGGTGACGACTCCAGTTTTACGGGACGTTCTCGCCATACCAAAAACAGCTCTAAGTCAGGATTCCAAATATCCACCCGTTTTGCTCTGCCGGGTCAACGGTTATTTCCCTCGGGATTGCTCGGATGAAAAAAACGCCGAACGCCGAACGCTGAACTTTGAACTCCGAAGCGCGCAAACCTCGACGCTCAGAGTTCGGCGTTCAGCGTTCGATGTTTTTGGGCTTGTTGTTTTGGTTCTCACACCTTGCCGATCCATTGACGATCTTCCCACACGGCGCGGAGGGACACGAGGTTGCGTCGATCCAAGACATGCTTCGCCGCGTCCAGCACGCGGCCCTTGCGCAGCGCGTGCCAGGCGTCGCTCGCGCTGATGGCCACGAACTGGAGCACGCTGGGATCGCGGTAGCAGTCGATCATGCAGCGCGTGCAGCCATCGCGGATCAGCTTCGAGTCGTCCCAGTCATACACGTTGCACATCGGCGTTTCCCAGAAGTGGCAGCGATAGAGGTTCAGGTGCCAGTCGAGGTAGAAATACTTGTGCCCGCCGAGACAGCCGAACCGCTCCTTCTCCCCGCGCAGATGGCGCTGCATCTCGTCGAGCGACTCGGTCGGGTTGACCACGGGGAAGCCGCCGGTGCGCTTCAGCGTCTTCAGCTTCCCGAACAGTTCCACCAGCTCGTCGCGCGTGTAGCTGACCAGTCCTCCGTCGCTGAAGCTGAGGTAGCTGCTGGCCAGCGAGGTCAGCGGATAGCTGAAGGTGCAGCTGGTGAAACCGAGCGATTCGAGGAAGGCCGGCAGTTTCGCGTAGTCGTCGATCAACCGGCTGGCGGTGACGCTGGCCGTGGTCTGGATGCCCAGCTCGCGGAAGACATCGTTGGCGCGGCGGATTTTGCGGCAGACATCGGGCAGACCGCGGTTGGCCTCGTGCTTCGCAACGTCGTGGGCATCGACCGACATGATGACGCTGCTCAGCCCGGCGGCGGCCATGGCGCGCATGTTCTCCTCCGTCCACAACGCGCCGTTGGTGCAGACCATCGGGTGCAGGCCGCGTTCGGCGGCGTAGCGGACCATCTCGACGAGATCGCGGTGGACCAGCGGTTCGCCGCCGACGAAGAGCAGGTAGCCGATGTGGTTCTTCACCGCGAGGTCCACCACGTCCTTGGCCTCGCGCAGCGTGACGCTGCGGCGCGTCTTGGGGTCGAGCTTGGAACGCGCGAAGCCGCAGAAGCCGCAGTCGGCGTTGCAGAGATTGGTGATGGCGAACTGGAGGTAGCCAGGACCGCCGTGGTCGAGGACGTCGCGGATCAGGCGGAGAGCGCCCTTCCCGGGCCGTGGGACCGGAGCCGTCGCCGCCGGGGCGGGGGAAACGGCATGGGCTACGACACGGTTCATGATGTGTCCCGCATCCTACGACGGAACCGCGACGATCCGGCAATTGGAAACTGTTGAACGCACGCGGTTCACGCGGCGGGCGGATCTTTCCCGGCATCCGCGACGGGCCGGACGGCGTTGAATGGATTGTATGGTCGTCGCTTGCCCAATCGAATGGGAGCCGCTAGACACCCCGGCGGTTGCCCCGTGCTTCACGCTGCCGGTTGTTCCGGTCGTGCCCACGGATGCTGCCGCCACGGCAAGACGTTTCATGGATTCGACCACCGGCATCTCCGACGAGGAGCTCATGGGCGGCATCGCCCGGGGCGACGCGGAGGCGTTGGCGGAATTCTACGACCGCCACGCGGGCCTGCTTTTCTCCGTGGCCGTCCATGTCCTCCGGGACGAACGCGAGGCGGAGGACGTGCTCCAGGAGGCGATGGTCGCGCTCTGGGAACGTGCCGCGCTCTACGACTCCTCGCTCGGGAAGCCCCTGAGCTGGGCCGTCACACTGACCCGCAACCGCTCCATCGACCGCCTGCGCGGCTTGAAACGCCGTCCCCAAGCCGCTGCCATCGAGCTGGAGGAAAACGACGCCGCGTTCGCCGAACCCGAGACCGCCACGGAGAAGCTGATCCTGAGCGAATCCTCGGCGGTCTTGCGCTCCGCCCTCCGCCGTCTGCCCGCCGACCAGCGCGAGGCCATCGAGCTGGCCTTCTTTCGGGGACTGACCCACGTGGAGATCGCCGAGAAGACCGGAGCGCCGCTGGGCACGGTCAAGGCGCGCATCCGTCGCGGCATGTTGGAGCTGCGCGACGCGTTGGAAGGACTGCTATGAACTGCGACGACCTGCAACAGATGACGGCCCTGAAGGCGCTCGGAGCGCTGACCGGGGACGATCTCGGGGCGTTGAACGCGCGCTTGGCCGAAGACGAGGGCGCGCGGCGCGAGCTGGCGCGGTTCCTCGACGTGGCGACGGAATTGGCGGCGGTGGTTGCGCGTCGGCAGCCCCCGGTCGCTTTGCGGGCGAAGATCCTCGAACAGATCCGCCGGACGCCGCAGCTCAAGCCCGAGGGAAGCTCCGTCTTGCCCCCGTTCCATTTCGTGGACCGCGACGCGCCGTGGATGCCGACGCCGATTCCCGGCGTGCGGCTCAAGGTGCTGTCCGCCTCGCCCTCGGCCGAATACGCCATGCTCCTGGCCGAACTCGCGCCCGGCACGGTCTATCCCGAGCACGAACACGAAGGCGTGGAAGAAACCTACGTGCTGACCGGCGACCTGACCTGCCAGGGCCGGGTGCTGAAGCCGGGCGACTATTTCCACGCCGAGCCCGGCACGCACCACGAGCCGCTGACCTCGCAGGAAGGATGCACCGCGATCTTCGTCGTGCCGCGCAAAGCCTTCCTCGAATTCGCCGCGCAACGGTAACGGCGAGGTCCTGCCGGAGCAGCAGAGTTCCGGGCACAAGGCGTTCAGGCAATCGCCTGCATCACCTTGGCCGCCGCCTGCACGGTGGCTTCGATGTCGGCCTCGGAGTGGGCGGCGGAGATGAACCCGGCTTCGAACTGGGACGGCGCGAGATACACGCCGGCGTCGAGCATCCCGTGGAAATACTTCGCGAAGCGCTGGCGGTCGGACTTCATCGCGTCGGCCAGGTTGTGGACCGGCGCATCGGTGAAGTAGCCGCAGAACATGGAGCCGACGCGCTTGAAGGTGACCGGCAGTCCGGCTGCTCGGGCGGCGGCCTTCATCCCGGCTTCGAGCTGGGCGCAGCGTTGTTCGAGGATCGTGTAGTAGTTGCCGTTCTCGAGTTCCTTCAACGCCGCCAAGCCGGCGGCCATCGCCAGCGGGTTTCCGCTCAGCGTGCCCGCCTGATAGACGGGTCCAAGCGGCGCGAGATGGTCCATGATGTCGGCCCGGCCGCCGAACGCGCCGACGGGCAGCCCGCCGCCGATGATCTTGCCGAAGCAGCTCAGGTCGGGCTTCAGGCCGAAGAGTTCCTGCGCTCCGCCGGGCGCGAGGCGAAAGCCGGTCATGACTTCGTCGAAGATGAAGACGGCGCCGCTTTCCCGGCAGAGCTTGGCCAGCAGCTCGTAGTAGCCGGACTTGGGCAGGTAGAGGCCGGCGTTGCCGGGAACGCCTTCCACGATGACGCAGGCAATCTCGCGACCGCGTTCGGCGAAGACGGCCTTGATCGCGTCTTCATCGTTGTAGGGCAGGACCAGGGTGTGTTTGGCGAGATCGGCCGGAACGCCGGCGCTGTCGGGATGGCCGAAGGTCAAGGCACCGGACCCGGCCTTCACGAGGAGCGAATCGGCATGGCCGTGGTAGCAGCCGTCGAACTTGATGATCGTGTCGCGCTTCGTGAAGCCGCGCGCCAGGCGGATGGCGGACATGCAGGCCTCGGTGCCGGAGCTGCAAAAGCGGACCTTCTCCACGCTCGGCACGCGGGCGCAGACGGCCTTGGCCATGTCCACCTCGAAGGGGTTCGGAATGCCGAAGCTGGTGCCGTGTTCGGCGGCGGCCTTCACCGCGTCGATGATCGGGCGGGCCGCGTGGCCGAGGATGGCGGGGCCCCAGGTGCCGACGTAGTCGATGTATTCGTTGCCATCGACATCCCAGACCCGGGCGCCTTTGGCGCGGTTCACGAAGAACGGTTTCCCGCCGACGGCGCGGAAGGCGCGCACGGGGGAGTTCACCCCGCCGGGGATATGGTTCAGGGCTTCGGCGAACAGGGCTTCGGATTTGGCAAGAGACCGCATGGGCGAAGGCTAGAACGGAGAGGGGGAAACTAGGAAGAGGTGAACCCGAATTCCGAAATGGGCTGACCTCGGTCGTAGCGCAGGTTTCCCAACCTGCTGTGTCGCAAGTTTCCAAACTTGCGCGGCGTGGAAATTTTCGGGCGCGTGGCCAGCACGGCACCCTGCCGACTTGGAAGTGCGGCGATACAGCAGGCTTGGAAGCCTGCGCTACAAGACACTGCGCAAACCCCTCTTCGGAGTTCGGGGTGAACCGCTGAAGACGCGGAAAACGCGGATGGCGAATCGGGGCCGGTGCCGACGTAACGCAGCCGCCCCGGCTGCGGGTTCCCGGAGCATCTTGCTCCGAGGGGACTGGCGGCAAGATGCCACCAGAACCCGCCCGCGAGACGCGGGCGCTA
>CAMLMI010000365.1 GCA_946480965.1 uncultured Verrucomicrobiales bacterium
GTCGGCCCCGTCGCGAGGAAACGGCTCTACTCGGCGGCCGCGACGGAACGGACCTACCGTCGCCTGCTCGCCACGGTGGAAGCGGAGGCGCGGAAAGGCCACAGCATCATCCTCGATGCCACCTTCGCCCGTCGTCGGCACCGTGAATTGCTGGCCAGGCGTCTGGGCGGACGCGGCATCGCGTGGCGTTTCCTCGAGGTCCGGACCAGCGGTGCCGCCATCAGACAAATCCTGCGCGCCCGCGAATCCGCGCCGGACGAGATCTCCGACGCCCGGCTCGAAGACTTCGCAGCCCTCACGCGGCTCTACGAACGGCCTGACGAGTTGCCTGCGGCCCGGCATGCGGTCGTGCACGCTTCCGGCAGCCTGGAACAAACATTGGTCCGCGCGCTTCAGGCCCTAGCCCGTCTGCAGGCGGACTTCCCGTGCCGATTGCTCCGTGGAGACGGGCGAGCGCCTCTGATCGGTGCCTGAATGGCCGCGTCGCACGAAAGCGCGAGGTTGAACAGGATGTCCGGGAACGGACCGAACGGCTCGCGCCGCACCGCTTCGATCTTGTGCGTTCCGGACTCCCGCCAATCTCCGGCCCGGTTTGCACGCTGGCCAAAGCCACGGCGCGGCTGCGGTGATGGATCTCTTCACGGTGCCGTGCTGGCGGCCGGAGGCCGCGCTTCGCGCCGGTAGATCACCCAATGGACAAAACCCACGAGCCCCGCGCCGCCGAACACGTTGCCCAGGGTGACGGGAAGCAGGTTCCGGGCGAAACCGGTCCAATCGAGGTGCGCGAGCACGGCGGAGGTGTCCGCCGTGGCCTCGGGCCGGAGGAAGATGCCGAGCGGGATGAAATACATGTTGGCGACGCTGTGTTCGAATCCACAGGCGACGAATGCGGCGACGGGGAAGACGATCGCGAGGACCTTGTCGGCGACGGAGCGGCCGGCCATGGCGATCCACACGGCGAGGCAGACCAGCATGTTGCAGAGCACCGCCTTGAAGAACGCTTCGCCGAACGGCAGCGAGCACTTGGCGGCGGCCACGGCGACGGCGGTCCGGGCAACCGAGCCGTCGTTCATCCCTCCGTGCCCGGAGAGGGCCACCAATCCGGCAAGCGCCACGGCTCCGAAAAGGTTCGAGACATAGGCGACCGCGAGGTTTCGCAGCAGCCGGGCGGTGGTGATGCGGCGCGAGCCCCAGGCCATCACCAGGAGGTTGTTGCCCGTGAACAGTTCGGCTCCCGCGACCACCACGAGGATCAGCCCGAGCGAAAACGCGACGCCGCCCAGCACCCGGGCCAGCGCGAACCCCAAGCCCGTGTCGCTGATGACGAGGGTGAAGAACATCGCGCCCAGCCCGATGAATCCCCCGGCCAAGGTCCCGAGCGCGGCGGTCGAGGCCAGCGACATGTTCGCCTTGGTGACGCCGGTGCTTTCCACCCGTTCGGCGATCTCCTTGGGCGAGTAGCAGTCGAAGCCAAAAGGGGCGGACATGGTTCAACCTCCCTTGAAGCGTCCGGGCTCCGACGAGGCGGTCTTCTCGATGTTCACGGCGACGACCTTGTATTCGGGGGTGTGGGCGAGGCGGTCGCGGCATGGTCCGGTGAGGGTGTTCAGGAACGCATCGGTCCCGTGGAACGTGGCGAAGAGTTCCCCCGCTCTCACGCCGTCGGCCACCTTCACCGGCAACGTGGTTTCGCCGTGGCGGCTGCGGACCCGCACACGGTCGCCGTCGCGCAGCCCCAGACGCGCGGCGTCGGCCGGTGCGACGTCCAGCATGTCGGCGGGGCGCAGTCCGGCGTTCGGCGTGCGCCGGGTCATCGTGCCGGCGTTGAACTGGTAGAGGGACCGGCCCGTGGTGAGGAGGAACGGATGGTCCGCGGTGGCCGTCTCCGTGGTGGGCGTGAACTCCACGCGCGCGAGGGGCGCACGCGGACCGTTGGAGAAGCGGTTCGCGTGGAGGATGGCCGTGCCGGGATGGGCCGGGGTTGGACAGGGCCACTGCAGGCCGCCGTGTTCGAGACGGGAATAGGCGATGCCGGCGCCCGCGCTCCACACCGCGCGGACCTCGTTCCAGATTTCCTCGGGCGACTGGAAGGCGAATTGTGCCCTGAAGCCCATCTGCCGCGCCACATCCCGGATGATCTCCCAGTCGGGTTTAGAATGTCCGATCGGCTCGATGGCCTTCCGCACGCGTTGAACGCGGCGCTCGGAGTTCATGAAGGTGCCGTCCTTCTCGAACGAAGAGCACGCCGGCAGGAAAACATGGCCGAAGCCCTTGGCCAGTTCGTTGAGGAACAGGTCCTGCACGATGACGAGATCGACCTTTCCCAGAGCCTGCCCGGTGGAGGTGGCGTCGGGATTGGTGAGCGCGATGTCGTAGCCAACGTCCCAGAGCGCCTTGAGCCGCCGCTCGGCCGCGGCGTCCATCATCTGCATCAGGTCGAGGCCGGCCCTGCGCGGGAGCGGAGACTGCCAGACCGATTCGAAGAGGCCGCGTCCCTGGTCGAGAGGCGTGTAGCCGGTGAGGTGTCCCGGTTCGCATCCCATGTGGGCGGAGCCCTGGACGTTGTTCTGTCCGCGCAACGGGTTCACGCCGGAGCCGGGCCTGCCGAAGTTGCCCGTGAGCAAGGCGAGGTTCACCAGACACGCCACCCCGTCGGTCCCCTGGGTGTGCTCCGTCAGACCGAGGCCGTGGAAGCACATCGCCGGCCGGACCGTGGCGAAGAGACGGGCGGCCCCACGGATCAATGCCGCGTCCACGCCACAGATCGCGGCGACCTTCTCCGGAGTGAACGCGCGGATGAACCCGCGAAATCCATCCCATTCGGAGACGCGCTCCCCGATGGCGGCGGCGTCGAAGAGATCCTCTTCCACAATGGTGCAGGCGATGGCGTTGAGCAGCGGGACGTTGGTTCCGGGCCGGAGGGGCAGGTGGAAGTCCGCCATGCGGGCCAGCTCGGTGCGGCGCGGGTCGATGACGATCAGCTTCGCCCCGCGGAGCACGGCCTGTTTGATCCGGGCTCCGACGACGGGATGGTTTTCGGACGGGTTGCTGCCGCAGACCAGGAAGGCCGAGGCGTGTTCGATGTCGTCGAAGGAGTTGGTCGCCGCGCCGGTGCCGAGCATGGCGCTCATCGCCGTGGCGGTGGGCGCGTGGCAGACCCGGGCGCAGCAGTCGATGTTGTTCGTGCCCAGAACGACGCGGGCAAACTTCTGGACGAGGTAGTTCTCCTCGTTCGTGCCGCGAGACGAGCCGAGGAGACCGATGCTGTCGGGCCCGTGGCGTTCGACGATCCGGGCCAGCCGATCGGCGACGAACGAGACGGCCTCCGTCCACGACACCTTCCGCCACTCGCCGTTGTCGCGGATCATCGGATCGGTCACGCGGTCGGCGGCGTGGGCGAAGCCGAAGGCATAGCGGCCCTTGGCGCAGAGATGGCCCTTGTTCACGGGGGAATCGACGACGGGTTTCACCTGCACGATGCGGTCGTCGCGGGTGCCCACGAGCATCTCGCAGCCGACGCCGCAGTAGGGACAGGTGGTGCGGATCCACCGTTCCGGAAAGCCGTGCCGGACAACGGACCAATCTTCGATCGCGCCCGTGGGGCAGGTGTCCGCGCAGGCGCCGCAACTGACGCAGTCGCTCGCGAGCAACGAAGGGGCCGTGCCGGGACGGATGCGGGTCCGGTCGCCCCGGTTCCACGCCCGCCAGACGAACTGTCCCTGCAGCTCGTCGCAGATGCGCACGCACCGGAAGCAGGCGATGCAGCGCGAAAAGTCCGCCCTGAGATACGGGTGGGCATCGTCGCAGAACACTGGATCGAGGTCCGGGACAGGCGCATCGGGCGCATCGTCCGCTCGGACGGAGGCGGAGCATCCGGCATCGGGGGTGATCTGGTATTTCCGCAGCAGGCGATGGAAGGGTTTTTCGGGGAACTTTTCGACCGCTCCCACCGGGTAGTCCCGCGCCAGCAGCTCCAGCAGGGTTCGTCTGGATCCCTCGACGAGCGGCGAGTGGGTTCGGATGTCCATTCCTTCCGTCAACGCCGTGGTGCAGGCCGTGGCGAGCCTGTCCTGTCCCGCCACCTCCACGACGCAGAGACGACAGCCGCCGGTCGGATGAAGACGGTCGTCGTGGCAAAGCGCCGGCAGATCGATGCCCACCCGACGACACGCCTCGAAGATGGTGGTGCCCTTTGCGAACTCGTGGCCTTGCCCGTTGATGGTCACCGGAAGCACGGCTCCAGCTCCTTTCCATAGTGGCGCAGGGCGGATTGGGCGAATTCCGCGAGTCCCGTGCCCAGTCCACACAGGCTGGTCAGCTTCAGCGCGGAGACGACCGCTTCGATTTCCCCTTCCTCCCGGCGGCTCGCCGCGCCCTGCGAAAGGACTCGGGAAAGCGTCCGTTCGACCTGGCGGCTGCCGAGCCTGCACGGAGTGCATTTCCCGCAGGACTCGTCGGCGGCGAAGGCGAACACGTGGCGCATCAGGGCGACGATCGAGACGTGGCGGTCGAAGGCCATCACTCCGCCGTACCCCACCTCC
>CAMLMI010000366.1 GCA_946480965.1 uncultured Verrucomicrobiales bacterium
ACGACTATCGGGAGCAAAACCGCTGGATCTTGTCGTCCATCGAGAAGGGCGTGGGCCTTTCGCTCAAGGTGTCCACCAATCGTGTCCGCATCCATGTCGAAGACGAGATGCTCGGGGATGTGGAGACTTCCGGCGACGTCGGGATTCTGGTGCATGGAGGCAAAGCCCGCTTCCTTCCCGAATGGTCCGGCGGCGCTCCCTCCCTTCCCGCCGTTTCCAAACCATGACTTCGGAGGCGGGTTCGACGGTCCGTTGACCCCCATCGGCTCTGCCCCGTAAGGTTCATCCATGATTGCAACGTCGGCCGCCGAAAGCTTGGGCACCATCGACTTCGTGACGCGGAAGCCGCTTCCGCCCGCGCAGCTCGATGCCCTGTCGCGCGACATCCTCGCCCTCAAGAAGAAGCTCAACGCCGTCATCCTGGCCCACAACTACCAGCTCCCGGAGATCCAGGACGTGGCGGACTACGTGGGCGATTCGCTCGGGCTTTCGCAGCAGGCGGCCAAGACCAGCGCCGACGTCATTGTCTTCTGCGGCGTCCACTTCATGGCGGAGACGGCCAAGATCCTCAACCCGGACAAGATCGTCATCCTGCCCGACGCCGATGCCGGCTGTTCGCTGGAGGAAAGCTGCCCGGCGGAGAAGCTGAAGGCGTTGCAGGATTCGAACCCCAATTTCTACACCATCGCCTACATCAACTGCTCGGCCGAGGTGAAGGCCTTGAGCGACGTGATCGTGACCAGCGGCAACGCCATGAAGATCGTCGAGGCCGCGCCCAAGGACCGCGATCTGCTCTTCGTGCCCGACGAGAACCTCGGTTCCTGGGTGATGGAAAAGACCGGCCGCCCGATGACGCTCTGGAAAGGCAACTGCTACGTCCACGTCGAGTGGACGCACCAGAGCATCACGCGCATCCGCCAGCAGTATCCCGGCGCGCCCGTCGTGGCCCATCCTGAGTGCACCAAGGCCGTTCGCATGTTGGCCGACGAAGTGTGCTCCACCGAGAAGATGGTCGCCTACTGCAAGGCCAGCCCTGCGCCCGCCATCATCATCGCCACCGAGTCCGCCATGATCCATCGGTTGATGAAGGAGTGTCCCGGTAAGACCTTCATCCCCGCGCCGACCGACAATTGCCGCTGCAACGAGTGCCGCTTCATGAAGATGAACACGCTGGAGAAGCTGCACGACTGCATGGTGAACCTCGCCCCGCGCGTGGAATTGCCGAAGGCGATCATCGAGCGCGCCCGGTTGCCCATCGAGCGGATGCTGGAGATCTCGCAGCGGCCGGTGGAGAACGCGGGTTGAGTTGGGGAAGTTTCTTCGGCATTCGTAGCGCCCCACCCCGGACCCCTCCCAGGAGGGGATAGGGCAGGACGCGTCTCGACCGCCGCACGCGCGTTCACAGTCCCCTCCTGGGAGGGGTCAGGGGCGGGTCGCCCGCTCCAAGGATTCTTCCGATGAGGCGCTTGCGTTGACGAAGACCTCCCTTAGGATTTCCGGCATTCCGTCAAGGCCCGGCCCTGCCGCCGGTCCCCCGGTCAATCAACCCAACAGAATTATGGCATACGAACTCGCCCCCCTGCCCTACGCCAAGGAAGCGCTCGAACCCCACATCGACGCGCAGACCATGGAGATCCACCACGGCAAGCACCACAACGCCTACGTGACCAATCTCAACAAGGCCATCGCCGGCAACGCCGCCCTCGAAGCCAAGAGCCTCGAAGCCTTGATCTCCGACCTCGCCTCCGTGCCCGACGCCATCCGCGGCCCCGTCCGCAACAACGGTGGCGGCCACTGGAACCACACCTTCTTCTGGAACCTCATGGGCCCCGGCGGCGGCGGCGCTCCGACCGGCAAGCTCGGCGAGGCCATCACCGCCACGTTCGGCAGCTTCGACGCCTTCAAGGAGAAGTTCGAGGCCGCCGGTGTCGGCCGCTTCGGCAGCGGCTGGGCCTGGCTCGTGGTCAACGGCGGCAAGCTGGAGATCGTCTCCACCGCCAACCAGGACAATCCCCTCATGGGCAAGGCCATCTCCGGCGTTGAAGGCAAAGCCGTCCTCGGCTGCGACGTCTGGGAACACGCCTACTACCTGAAGTATCAGAACCGCCGCCCGGACTACCTCAAGGCCTGGTGGAACACGGTCAACTGGACCGCCGTTTCCAAGAACTACGAAGCCGCGCTCAAGTAACGCGGTTCGTCGTTCAGCGATTCCAACCGGAGTTTGGCCACAAGCCGGACTCCGGTTTTTCGTTGGCTGAAATGGAATGACGAAGTGCGAAGGCCAAAGGCCGAAAGAAGTCCGAATTCAGCGAATGACCGAAGCTTCGGATTTTATCCGGTTCGACATTCATTTGGCCTTTGGCCTTCGTGCTTCGTCATTTCCCACACGACACGAGAACCTTCCCCAACACCCGCCGCTCTCTCAGCGCCCGGAACGCTTCCTCCGCCCCCGTCAACGGATAGATCCGGTCGATCACCGGACGCAGCTTGCCCGTCGCCACGAAGTCCAGGGTGCGGACCATGTCGGCGCGGTTGCGGCCGTAGCTGCCGACCAGTCGCTGCTGCTTCACGAACATCGGCCACAGGTCCAACGGCACGGTTTTGCCCGCCGTCGCGCCGCAGGTGACGATGGTTCCGTTGCGAGCCAAGCAGTGGAAACACCGCGCCAGGACCTCGCCGCCGACATGTTCCACCACCAAGTCCACGCCGCGCTTTCCGGTCAACCGCCGCACCGTCGCGGGCCAGTGTTCATCCTTTGAATCCACGACGTGTTCCGCGCCCAGCGCGAGGCCCAGCGCACGCTTCTCCTCGTTGGAACCGGTGGCGATGACGCGGGCTCCGAGCGCCTTGGCGATCTGGATCGCGGCCGAACCGACGCCGCTGGCCGCGCCAATGACGAGCACCCATTGGCCGGGTTCGACGCTCGTCCGGTCCGTCAGCATGTGCATCGCGGTGCTGGCCGCCAGCGTGGTCGCGGCGGAAGCCTCGAAGGAAACCTCCTCGGGAAGCGCGACCAACGCCGAGGCTCGAACGACCACGTAGTCCGCTAACCCGCCGTCGCACTGCACGCCCAGCATCCGGCTTTCCAGACAGAGCGATTCCTGCCCGATCCGGCAAAACTCGCAGCGTCCGCAGAAGAGATTGGACTGGATGGCCACGCGCTCGCCGGGCTTCCAGCCGAGGACGTCCGTTCCCAGACCGGCGATTGTTCCCGCGATTTCACAGCCTTGGACCAGCGGCAGCGGACTGGCCACGGGCAGCGCACCCTGCTCGGCCCAGAGATCCAAGCGGTTGAGCCCGCAGGCCCGCACCCGCACGAGAACTTCGCCCGGTCCGGTAGATGGAACCGGAACGTCGTCCAACCGGTGCTTCGCCGGAACGCCCTGCGAGTGAAGCCGAAACGCGCGCATGGCGGCGAAGCTCTCCCGGGCCGTCGGGCGCGCGCAACCCTCTTCGCCGCCCGTCTCCGAAAGTATTCAGGGTTGCACAGAATTCGATTAAGCCCGCATTGGCCATAGCCGATGACCTCCCTCGTAAGAAACACCATCTCCGGGCCCGGGTCCGGAGAAGCCATTATGGTCGAAGCCATTGCTCAATACCTGGTTGATGTCACGCGTGGGGTCTTCTCCACGATGTTGAACCAATCCGTCGAAGCGATCCCCCTGCCGCCCGATTCGGGGAAACCGGGGATCGTGGAACTTCCGGGCATCAACGGATCGATCGGCTTCGGCGACAAGATGACCGGAACGCTCTTCTTCTCGGCGCCGCAGGAGGTGGCCGAAAAGATGGCGAACATCATCCTCGGGGGGTTGTGCGAAGTGGGGCCCCGGGAGACGAACGACGTGGTCGGCGAAGTCACCAACATGCTCGCGGGCGGATGCAAGTCCCGCCTGTGCGATGCCGGTGTGCCCGTTGTCATGAGCATTCCGAACATCCTCCGCGGCCATTCGCTCAAGGTCACGGCCAAGGACCTGTCGTTCCTGGTCCGGAAGCGTTTCAAGGTCCCCGCCCTGGCCGGCGAAGTGGACGTCATCATGATGGGCAAGCTGGAGTAAGGAGAACATGCACTTCCTTTCTGAATTCACCCAAAAGGCGGTCGCCGAGGTTTACAGCACGATGCTGGGCCTGACCGTCCAACACGTCCGGACCGACGAGTCGCACTGCGCCTCTCCGTCCGGAGTCAACGGCCTCGTCAGCAACGTGGGCTTCGCCGGCAAGATCAGCGGCGGGCTCTACATGAACTACGCCGACAAGCTGGCCTGCGACATCACCGAGCGCCTCATCGGCATGCGCCCCGGCTCCAGCGAGGACGCCGAGGTCGCCGACGTCCTCGGCGAGATCACCAACATGGTCACGGGCACCATGAAGAAGCACACCTCCGAGCTCGGCTACAACGGATGGCTCTCCACCCCGCTCATCATGCGCGGCGACCAGATCACCATCGAGTCGAAGGACGCCACCGTTCACAGCTACAATCTCTTCCGCATCCCCGACCTCGACGCCGAGATCGGCGTCTGGGTCTTCGCCAAAC
>CAMLMI010000367.1 GCA_946480965.1 uncultured Verrucomicrobiales bacterium
GGAAACCGCCGCCGCTGCGCCCCGATCCAAAGCGCCGCTCCCGGCACCGCTCTCGGGCAAGGTGCTCGTGGCCGAAGACGAGGACGGCATCCGGTTGCTGATGGAGAAGCTGCTGAAAGGTCTCGGCCTGGAGGTGGTCTCCGCCGCCTCCGGCGAACGCGCCCTCGAACTCTTCGAACAGCATCGGGACACCGTCACCTTCGCCCTGCTCGACCTGACCATGCCCGGCATCTCCGGCATCGAGACGCTCGCCCGCCTCCGGGAGCTGAAGCCCGATCTCCAGGCCGTGCTGACCAGCGGCTACGAACGGGACTCCATCAAGGGCTGTCAGGCCGAGGCCGGCTTCATCGACTTCATCCAGAAGCCCTACACCATCGCGACCTTCCGCAAGGCCATCGAATCCGTCTGCGAACGCCTCGCCCGCGCTCGCCAGTAGCGGCGAACGGGAGTTCGCCGACAATTTTCATCGCACCGCAATCGCCCTGCCCTCCGCGTGCGACGTCAATGCCGCCGCGAACAGTTCGTGGCTCAAGACCGCCTCGTCCGGCGTGACACAACCGAAGCGTTCGCCCAGCAATCCTTCCCGTTCCGCCGCGAACGACGCCCACATCTGGAGGAAGCAGTCGCTGAATCCCGCCTCGAAGATGCCGCCGGTCACCACCGGAAACGCGCCTTCGGAATGGCCCACGTCGTAGCGTTCCCAGACCTGTTCTTTGCGCCGTTCAAACACCCAGACGGTCTTCGGTTCCTTGGTCGAATAGCGCACGCCGCGTTCGGTCCCGAGCACCTCCAGATACCACGTGTTCATCTCGCCCGGTGCTAAGCGCTTGGTCTCGATCCGCATCGGCACCGGACGACCGTCGATCTCTGTCTCGCAATGCAGCATGGCGTTGTCCCAGGTGTCGCACGGGGCCTTGCCGCCCTTCCCGTCCGGCCGCTCGGTGTAGATCTTCTGGAGCTGGGCAAAGACGCGCTTGGGCGCGTAGCCGAGCCGGAACGGCACATGGCAGGCGTGCATCCCCAGATCGCCCATCACGCCGATCTGCCCGCAGAACTGCGTCTGCCGCTTCCAGTTCACCGGCTTGTTCGGATCCAAGTCGCTCGCGTGCCAGAAGCCGCTGCGGATTTCCAACACGTGCCCGAGCTGCGCGGATTTGAGAAATCGCCACGCCTTCTGCACGCCGGGCAGGAAGGGAAATTCGCTGGAGCACCGCACAAACCGCCCGAGCTTCTTCGCTTCGTCGCGGATGCGCTGGGCTGCTCCCAGATCGATGCCGAACGGCTTCTCGGCGAAGAGGTCTTTCCCCGCTCGCAGCACGTCCAAGTAGATCGCCTCGTGCAGATGATGCGGCACGGCCACATAGACCACGTCCACCCCGCTGCGCAGCAGTTCGTGGTGGTCACCGGTGAGCAGCTCGACGGTGGGGATGCGCTTGAACCAATCCCGCACGGCCGGTTGCACGTCGCAGACCGCCGTGAGCCGCAGATTGACCGGGCAATCCGTCAGGGAGCACCAACGCCCGATGGCCGCCGCCAATTCGCGGCCCATGAGGCCGCCGCCGATGAGACCGACTTTGAGTTCTTTCATAGTGATAATACCTGGTAGGGCTGCGTTGCCGCGCAGCCCAAACATCCGGAGGAAACCAGCGCAGCGCCGTTTCCGGTCCGCCGTTGGAGCCGGCGCATCCGAACGGCCGCGCAGCCCCTCACCCCAGCCCTCTCCCCATCCGATGGGAAGAGGGTGGCTGAAAGCCGGGTGAGGTGCCGCGCGCTCATATCAGAGGCGTCCCTTCCCTCCGATACGCCCGCGCCAAGAGCGACACCGGATGCGCCACCTCGATGGGCGAACCCGCGTCGCGCAGGCCGTTCAGGATCTGGAGATGGCAGCCGGGATTGGCCGTGGCCAGGAGCGTCGCTTTCGTCGTGAGCACATGGCCGACCTTGCGCTTCAAGAGGTCCGCCGCCTGCTCCGGCTGCGTGATCGTGTAAACGCCCGCGCTGCCGCAGCACCAGTTGCTCTCGGGCAATTCCACCAGGTTCACGCCGGGCAAGAGCTTCAGCAACTGGCGTGGCGGCAGGACGACCTTCTGCCCGTGGGCCAGGTGGCAGGAGTCGTGATAGGTGATCGTCGTCGCCCCGTCGAACGGCGTGGCCAACGGAGCCCGACAGCCGATCTGCGCCAGCCATTCGTGGATGTCGCGGACCTTCGCGTCCCAGACCTTGGCCCGCGCCGCGTAGGCCGGATCGTCCGCCAAGAGCGTGGCGTAGTGCCGCAAGTGCGAGCCGCAGCCGCCGGCGTTGGTGATGATCGCGTCGAAGCTCTCCGGTGGCAGCAGGTCGATCTGTCGCCGGGCCAGCTCCTGGGCCAAGGCGTGTTCGCCGTTGTGGGCATGAAGCGAACCGCAGCAAGGCTGAACGGGCGGCGTGTGGACCTGGCACCCATTCGCCAGCAGCACGTCCACCGTGTCGCGGTTGATGTCCGAGAACATCAGATCCTGCATGCAGCCGGTCAGCATCGCGACCTTGTGGCGCGGCTGGGCCGGCGCTTCGTAGGGCTCGATGACGGCGTTGGAAAACTGCGCCGCCATGCGCGGTGTCTGGGGCTCCAAGCGGCGGAGATCCGCAGGAAGAAGCCGCGTCAATCCGACCTTGCGAACAATTCGGTCCAAGCCCGTTTGCTGATAGATCCGCAGACCAAAGCCGGCCAACCGCAGCAGATGCGGATACATGAACAGCCCGCGCAAGGTCAGCGTGCGCCAAAAGCTCCGAGCCGGCGCCGCATTGACGCCGCTCTTCTCGATGTCCGCCCGCGCCGTCTCGAAGAGATTGGCGTAGTTCACGCCGGCTGGACACGCCGTCTGGCAGGCCAAACAGCCGAGGCAATAGCTCATCTCCTCGGCGAATTTCTTCGTGATGCCCACGTCGCCGTCCGCCACCGCCCGCATCAAAGCGATGCGGCCGCGCGGACTGTTCCGCTCGCGCTTCGTGGTGTCGTAGGTTGGGCAGGTCGGCAGACACATGCCGCAGTGCATGCACTGCTGGAGCACGCGGTAGTCGAGGTCTTTGAGCGTGGCGGCCATACGGTTCAGTCGAACATCTTCCCCGGATTCAACCGCCGCTGCGGATCAAGCGACTGCTTCACCTGCCGCATCAGCTCGTAGCTGGCGTCGCCGAGCTGTTTCTTGAGCCAAGGCTTCTTCGCCAAGCCGACGCCGTGTTCGCCCGTGATCGTGCCGCCAAGCGCCAACGTCTTGTCCACGATGGCGTCGAGGGCGTGATGGACGCGCTTCATCTCCTCTGCGTCGCGCTCGTCGGTGAGGAAGGTGGGATGCAGATTGCCATCGCCCATGTGGCCGAAGGTGCCGACAAGCAGCCGGTGCTCCGCCGCAACCTGCGCGATGTAGGACACCATCTCGGCCAGCTTGCTGCGCGGCACGGTCACGTCTTCGAGAATCGTCGTGGGCCGCATCCGGGCCAACGCGGAGAAGGCGCTGCGGCGGGCACTGGCCAACTTGAGGGACTCCGCTTCGGTCTGGGCGGTGACGACGCTGCGCGCGCCGTTAGTCTGGGCGATTTCGACCATCCGAGCCGCCTCGTCGGCCACGGCGGCGGGATGGCCGTCCGTCTCCATCAACAGCAGCGCGGAGCAATCGGTCGGCAGCCCTATTTTCGCATAGTCTTCCACGCAGCGGATCGTCATCTGGTCGAGGAACTCCAACGTGCAGGGAATGATCTGCGCCGCGATGATGGCCGAGACGGTGCGGGCGGCGTCCTCCATCCGGTCATAGACCGCCAACATGGTGCGGCGCGCCTTGGGCCGCGGCAGCAGCTTGAGCAGCACCTCGGTGATGATGCCGAGCGTGCCTTCGGAGCCGATGAAGAGATCCTTCATCGAATAGCCGGCGACGTCCTTCACGCAGCCGTTGCCCAGGCGGACGATGCGGGCGTCGGGCAAGACGACTTCCAGGCCCATGACGTAGTCGCGGGTGACGCCGTATTTCAGACCGCGCAGACCGCCGGAATTCTCCGCCACGTTGCCGCCGATGGTGCTGATCTTCATCGAACCCGGATCGGGCGGATAGAAGAGGCCGTGCTGGGCGGCGGCTTCGTCGATCTTCTGGGTGATCACGCCGCACTGGACGCGGGCGGTGAGATTGGCGGCGTCGATCTCGATGATGCGGTCGAGGTTCACCAGACAGAGCACCAGTGAGTCGGGCGACGGAACGCTGCCGCCGCTGAGGCCGGTGCCGGAGCCGCGCGTGACGATCGGCCGGCCGTGCTCGTTCGCCAGCTTCACGCAGGCGGCGACCTGTTCGGTGCTCTGCGGAAACGCGACGACGCTGGCCTGGCCCTTGAGCGCGGCGGTGCCGTCGAAGCCGTAGGGGATGAGATCCTCCGGCTCGGTCAGGACGTTCTTCGCGCCGACGACGGCGGCGAGGGCTTCGGGAAAGGTGGGCATCGGTTCAAGGTTCAGACGGGGAATTCCTTAACCGCAGAAGAC
>CAMLMI010000368.1 GCA_946480965.1 uncultured Verrucomicrobiales bacterium
ACCTGCTACCGCTTCGTGTTGCTCAGATAACCGCTGATGCGGTCGAGCAGTTCGCTGGGTTGGTAGGGCTTCTGGAGCACTTCGCCCTCGATGTCCAAACGGCCGTCGGCGCGGAGGAATTCGCCGCCGTAGCCGGAGGCGTAGAGCGCGGGGATCTCGGGATCGAGCTCGCGGATCTGCTTCACCGCTTCGGGGCCGCTCAGGCGCGGCATGATCACGTCCATCAAGAGCAGGTCCACGCTCTCGTTGTTCTCGCGGAAGAGGGAGACGGCTTCCTCGCCGTCTCGTGCGGCCAGCACGGTGTAGCCGGCCTTCTGGAGAATGCGCGTGGCCAGCAGGCGCACGGCCTCTTCGTCCTCGGCCACGAGGATCGTGCCGGAGCCGCGCTTGACCGGCAGTTCGCGCGTGACGCGCTGGACGGTGGCGGTGCCGGGGCTCGCGGGGAGATAGACGTGGAAGGTGGTGCCGACGCCGAGCTTGGAGTCGATGCGCAGGTTGCCGCCGTGCTGCTGGATGATGCCGTAAACGACGGAGAGCCCGAGTCCGCTGCCCTTGTTCTTCGGCTTGGTGGTGAAGAACGGCTCGAAGATGTGCGGGAGGTTCTCCGGGCTGATGCCGACGCCGGTGTCCGACACGCTGATGCGGACGCAGGGGCCGGCGGGCAGGGGACCGATGACGGAGGTGTCGTTGTCGGAGGCGCTGCTGCCGAGCTGGGCAATCTCGATCTTCAGCTTGCCGCCGCGCGGCATGGCGTCGCGGGCGTTCACGCAGAGATTCATCAAGACCTGTTCGATCTGGCCTCGGTCCGCGTAGATCACCGCCTGGTCATCGGCCGGGCGGAACTCGATCTCGATGTCCGCCCCGAGCAGGCGGCGGCTCATGTCCAGCGCCTCGCGGACCAGCGTGTTGACGTCGAAATGGAGCTTCTGCAGCGGCTGGCGGCGGCCGAAGGCGAGGAGCTGCTTGGTGAGCTGGGCGGCGCGTTTGGCGGCCTTCTTCACCTCGATCAGGGAGTTCTCGCGGTCGGCGGGCGGCACCTCCTTTTCCAGCGCGATGGAGCTGTGTCCGAGGATGACCTGGAGGATGTTGTTGAAGTCGTGCGCCACGCCGCCGGCCAGCAGGCCCACGGCCTCCATCTTCTGCGCCTGGCGGAGCTGGGCTTCGAGCTTCTCGTGCCTCGCCTCGGCCTCCTTGATCGGGCTGAGGTCGCGCATGACGAAGGAGAAGAAATCCACCGAGCCGTCCGGATGCTTGTGGCAGAGCATCACCTGCGAGACGTAGAGGGGCTTGGCGTTGTCGGCCTGGAGCACCATTTCGCCGGACCAGACACCCCGCAGGATGGCGGCCGGGGCGGCCTCCTCGTGGAAGCGCGTGATCGAATCCGCCGCGAGGATCGAGTCGAAGGGCAGCGAGCGTTCGAGCGACGGGGCGGAGACTTCCAGCGTCCGGCAACCGGCGGGGTTCAAGTAGAAGATGCGCAGATCCGGATCGGCGAAGGCCACGACGTCGCTGGTGGTCTCCAGCACGGAGGCGAGGCGCGCCTTTTCGCGGGCGAGATGGCGCTGCTGCTCGACGAGCTGGTCGTGACGGCGATTGCGGCTGTGGTTGTGGCTCCAGCCGAATGCGGCCAGCGCGCCCAGCGCGCCCAGGCCCAGCAGGGCGCGGAACCAGCCGGTCTGCCAGAACTCGGGGCGGATGACGAAGCCCACGCTGGCGACCTCCTCGCCCCACACTCCGTCGGAGTTGCTCGCCTTCACCTGGAAGGTGAACTGCCCGGGCGGCAGCGAGTGGAAGGGGATCGGGCAGTTGCTAGCCAGCTCCGTCCATTCCTCCTGCAGGCCGAGGAGCCGGTAGCGGAAGCGGACGCGGTCGGGAGCGTCGAAGTTGACCGCCGTGAACCGGGCTTCGACCCGGTGGGCGTTCTTCGGGACGGCGGTCTTCGGTCCGAGCGGCAGGACGACCGCGTGCTCGTTCACCGCCTTGAGCAGGACCGCGCCGAGTTCGGGCTCGATCTGGTGGTTGCTGTCGGAGGTGTCCTTGGGCTCGTAGCTGACGAGGGATTCGATCACCGGCCGGGAGGCCTGGGATTTCACCCGGATGGCGGCCGGGTCCGCGACGGACAATCCCTTCTGGGTCGCGACGAGCAGCAGCGGGCGGTTGCCCTGGGCGCCCGGCACGGGGGCGAGCGCATGGATCTTGGTGCCGGCCAGGCCGTCTCGCGTGTCGAACCGCGTCCAGCGCGGGGTTTCGTCCGGAGCCGGCGCGCTCCGCCCCAGATCTTCCAGCCCGATGCGGTAGAGCCCGTCGTCCGATCCCAGCCAGAGCGATCCGACAGCATCCACTGCCAAGGCGCTGAACGCCTCGACGTCCGGGAGCACGGAGTCGGGCACCGGTTGGACCGTCCCTTGGTGCAGCACGGCCAGGCGACGGTTCGGGCCGGAAAACCAGACACGCCCATCCGCGCCCGCAGCCATTGCCGTGACCCGGTCCGTGAAGGGCTGGGCTGAAGGATCGGCGGCGGTCCACTGGCCGTTGCCGAGCCGGAAGAATCCCCGGGGCAGCGCGGCGACCAGCAGGGAGCCGTCCTGCTCCAGCAGCCCGGAAGCGCCGTTGACTCCCGCCGGGGCCTCGACGGCGACCGCCGTGTCTCCCCGGATCACGAAGATTCCCCGGGCCGTGGCGACGACGAGTTCGCCGTCGTTCACGGACGCCAAGTCGTGGATCTCGACCGGACCCTCGACCGGCAAGGGGAAGGCCGTGGCGGTGCCATCGGGCGCGACGCGGAACAGTCCTTCGCGCGAACCGGCCCAGAGCTGCGCGTTCGTCCCGGCCCAGGCGCAGGTCGCCTCGGGCACGGCTTCCAGCGCCGCTGTGGTGAGGTGGGCACCGGAGGCGAGCCGGAGCGGCGCTCCGTCCTTCGCGTTCGGCCGCCAACGGCTGCCGGGCGTCGCCTCCAACAGGCGGGGCAGGAAGCCGGAAGCGGGACCGGTCCAGGACTGGAAGCGCCGGGGCTTGAGCCGCACGACGCCGCCTCCCCGGGTGCCGAACCAGAGGCCGCCTTCGCGGTCTTCGACCATCGCCTGCACGGGAAAACGGAAAGGGCCGCCGGATGATGCGAAGACGCGGTCCACGCCGGAAACGGAATGCCGGATCAGACCGCTCGCCGCTCCGGCCGACCAGAGATGGCCGCGCGAATCCTCGAGAAGCTCCAGAGCCTCGTCCGTTCCCGGTTTCCGGAGGATCTGCCGCTCGATGTCCGCGCCCCGGAGCAACCGCAGAGCCGTCGGACTGGCCAACCAGAGTCCGCCCGATTGGGCCGGGGCCGCGCCGATGAAGCGGGTTTCAGGCAGCGGGCTCCACGGCCGCCAGGTCTCGTTGGTCCAGCGATGGAGCGTGGTCGCCGTGACAGCCCAAGGCCCCGGGCCTCCGCCGATCTCGTTCACGAGTGCCAATAGGCCGTGGGGCGGCGCGGGCTGGAGAGGCACGGGCGCTTCGCCGCGAAAGCCATAGCCGTTGCCATCCTTCAGGCAAACCCAGGTGCTGCCCGCGTGTTCGGAGATCGAGGCGACCGGCCCCTTGAAACCGGGCACGGATGCGAACCGGCCCGCCTGCCGGTAGCCCAGTCCTTCCTCCGTCCCCACCCAGAGCCGTCCGCTGGAATCGACCGACAGGCGCCGCACCGGACCGGCGGGGAAACCAGGATGGGTCTCCGGCGAGAACCGGGTGAACTGGAACCCGTCGAACCGCGTGAGCCCTGAAGGCGAGCCGATCCAGAGATAGCCGTCCGGCGTCTGCGCGAGCGCCGTCACCGTGTCGTCCGGCAGTTCGTCCTCCGTTTCCCAGACTTCCACGAGGTAGTCGGGATCGTTCAGGTGCAGCGGCCGGGCAACGACGGACAACGGAAAGGAGGGAACGAGCAGGACGGCCAGGAAACCCGACCAGACCGCGCCCGCCCGGAGCCCGGCGCGGAGGGACGACGACTGGCCGATGGGCTGGATTCGGCGGACTGGCGACGGCAACGGATGACGGAGCACGGGATTGACCGGACGGTAACTAGAACCGGACGTGGGTATCAACGGCGTTCACCGGCGGCGCAACCCAAAACTCAAAAAAATCCCCGGGACGGAGAAACCGCTTGAGGCCGCCGGGTCCCGCTCCGATATTCCTGACGGAACGGGGAACCGCTCCGTGCTCTTTCAAAAATTTACCCTGCCATGTTCGTGGTTCTCGGCCATGTCCTTGAACCGTATTCACGCAAAATGGGGCCTTAACTTGAACCGCGGCCGACAGGCCTTGATTGGAAGTCGAAAGCCGCTCATTCGGTCCCACCTAGTTCCTAGGTCGTTCAAAGGAATTCCCAAGACACGGCATTGCGGTGGGGTAAAATCTTTGCCGGTTGCCCGCAGCGGCAACGGCAGACTACAAAGCCCGTCCTGA
>CAMLMI010000369.1 GCA_946480965.1 uncultured Verrucomicrobiales bacterium
TCTCAACGGCGTGGAGGTCTTCCGCAGCAACCTTGCCGAGGGCGCGGTCGGTTTCTCCACCCCCTCCGTCTATGTGGTGGCCGAGCCGGAGGAGACGCAGTTCTTCGAGACACCCGTCAATCCGGCCTTGCTCGTGGACGGCACGAACACCCTCGCCGTCGAGATCCACCAGAACAACGGCAGCAGCTCCGACCTGACCTTCGACCTCGAACTGCTCGGTGATGTCCAGGCTCCGCTGCCCACGCGCGTGCTCGGCGTGGAACCGGTGTCCACCGGCGAACGACAGTTCCGCGCCGTCTTCCCGGTCGAGGCGGGCCGCACCTATTCGGTCCTCTACCGCGACGATGTGGCGACCGGTCCGTGGGCCAAGCTGCGCGACTTTCCGGCGGCCGCCGAGGCCGCGTTGCTGGAATGGCTGGAGGAACTGCCGGACGGCGCGACCAACCGCTTCTACCGCGTCGTCACTCCGGCCGTGCCCTGATGTCGTCCGGTCTCGATCCCGATCTCGTTCTTCGCCTCGATCCTTTTCGGATGACGAGGCGGAGGACGATTCGGCGAAGACACCTCCGGACCGGAGCTTCGACTCCCGGCAACTTCACCTGTAACCTTTCCGGCGTCGGCGGCCCTATGCCCGCCGGAAGACGGCCATGAACTGCGAAGAACTCCTGAAGCAACTGAACGACTACGTGGACGGCACGGTGGAACCGGGCTTCTGCGAGGAGTTCGAACGGCACATGGCCGGCTGCAATCCCTGCCAGGTGGTCGTGGACAACATCCGCAAGACCATCACCCTCTACAAGGACGGCCAGCCCTACGAGCTGCCGGTCCCGTTCCGGCAAAAGCTCCACTCCGTGCTCCGCGAACGCTGGAAGGAAAAGTTTCCCGCCGGGAAGGGCTGAGACGGATGGACCGCGCTCCTTCTTGTTACCAAACCAACGGAATGAACCTCCGGGTCCGTCGCGCGTAGTCCGCATAGCCGGAATGGCGCTCCCGCAGATACCGCTCTTCCAGATCGGCCTTGGCCCAGAGCCAAGCGCCGAGCCCGGTTCCGGCAATGGCCGCTGGCCAGCTCAGATGCGCCAAAGCCCAGCCCGCCGCCAGCAGCATGAGGCTGCCGTAGAGCGGGTGCCGCACGTGGCGGTAGATGCCGTGCTGGACCAAACGGGCGTTCTCCAACGGACGGGGATGCGGTGAACGATTGGGCCCCAGCGCCACGGCGCCGGAAATCCCGAGACCTGCTCCGCTCAACAACAACAGACCGGCGAGAAACTGGACCCAGGCACCCGGGCTCGGTCCCGTAAACCTCCAGCCCAAGACCAGCACCGCCAGGGTCAGCGCGTTCTGGACGATGATCCAACGGCGTTCCATCAGCCGGCCTCGTCGTGGCGATGGGGGGCGAGCCGTTTGGTGGGATCGCCGAGCGTGCCGGTGAGCTGTTCGCGGAGCTGGAGCCGGGCGCGGAGCAGACGCACCTTCACGTTGGCCTCGGTCAGTCCGAGCTGTTCCGCCGTTTCCTTCACCGAGAGCCCCTCCACGTCGCGCAGCAGGAAGACCAGCCGGTGTTTCTCGTCGAGGCGCGCGAGGGCTTCGTCGATCAACCGGGCCGTCTCGTGTTTCTCCACCAGCGCGTCGGGCGATTCCTTCCAGTCCGCGATGAACTCGGGATGCGGCACGGTGTCGTAGCCTTCCTCGGGCTCTGTGGCGGCATCGAGGGAAACGGTCGGCAAACCCCGGCGTTTGCGGAGGATCTTGAGCGCGGCGTGGGTGGCGATGCGGCGCAACCAGCCGCTGAAACTCGCGTCGCCGCGAAAGCCTGCCAGCCCCTCCATCGCGGAGAGGAACGTCTGCTGGGTCACGTCCTCCGCGTCCTCGTCGTTGGCCGTGATCCGGCGGGCGATGGTGTAGATCAGCCGTTCGTGGCGACCGACGAGCGTCTCGAACGCCTCCAGCGATCCGGCCTGGGCGAGGCGCACCCAGTGGACGTCTTCGTCCGGGCGGCTGGATTGGCTGGAAACGGGATTCACGGTGGGCGGCTCGCGATTGGAGATATGCGGTTATGGCGGCGAGGGAAAGCTGTTTGCCGTGCAACGGCCTTGTAACCTTTCGCCCGATCGCGGCTCGGTGCGGGTGGAAACGATTCATGAAAACTCTGCTCCTCACCCTCGTCTGCGGCGGCGCGCTCCTTGCCTTCGTCGCCATTCGCTCCAACGCCGTCGCCGCCGAAGCCCCGGCCCAGCCTGGCGAAACCGTTGTCAAACACGTCGATGCCGCTCAGGCCAAGAAGCTGGTCGATGCCAAGACGGTCGTGGTCCTGGACGTCCGCACGCCGGAAGAGTTCAAGGCCGGTGCCGTGCCCGGCGCGGTCAACATCGACTTCAAGGCCGCCGACTTCGAGCAGCGCCTCGCCGCGCTCGATCCCAGCAAGACCTACCTGGTGCATTGCGCGTCCGGGAACCGCAGCAAGCAGTCGCTGCCGGTCTTCAAGAAGCTGAAATTCCCCGTGCTCTACCACCTCGACGGCGGCTTCAAAGCGTGGTCCGACGCCGGATTGCCGGTGGCAAAATGACAAGCCGTGACGCTCCCCATCCGGCATCGGGAATCCGGAATCCGGCATTGGAGCGGATGCCTGATCCCGGATTCCGGATACCCGATGCAAAACAGCAACTTCACCCAATCCCCTATGACCACCGAACGCATCGTCCGGCTCGTCGCCGGCACCTTCATTCTCACGAGTCTCGCCTTGGCGCATTTCCACAGCCCCAATTGGCTTTGGTTCACCGCCTTTGTCGGGTTCAACCTCCTGCAATCCTCCCTGACCCGGTTCTGCCCGCTGGAGATCGTGCTGACGAAGCTCGGCATCGCGACGGGCAAGTGCCAGGTCTGACCATGGAAACGGCCGCAGCGATCTCGAACGACTTCCAGGCCTTCCGGCTCTGGAACCTCACCGATTCTGGGCCACGGACTGCGGGCGAGCCTGCGCCTCGCGGCCCCTACATGGTGGTGCAGGACGGATGCGCGCCCGGCGATCCGACGTCGCGGCTCTGCTCCTTCGTCCTGACGCGGCGCGGGACGTGGCTGCATGGGTTCCTCTTCTTCATGTTGCCCGAGCGGGTGCGACGGGAGATCGGGGCGTTCGATTCGGTCCGCGAAGTTTTCGCCCTCGTGGAAGGGCTCGTGGGCAAACCAAGAGTGGAAACAGCCAAGACCGTGCCGGAGCTGCTCGGCTCGGTCGGTTATCAACTGGCGGGACGCGAGCCCCTGGACTGGCTGGAGCGGGTATCGCCCCGGGATGCGCCGTGAGCGGGAACGGTTGCAGGAAAGATTCGACGACATGATGAAACGAACAATCAACGGATGGGTGGCAGCGGCGGGATTCGCCTGCGTGATGCTGGCCGGGGCCGGCTGCGGGAAACACGAAGCGCCGCCGATTGCGGCAGCGCAACTGCCGCCCGCACCGGTGCGCGTCGCCCAGGTGAACGTGACGTCCCACACCGTCACCGAGGACGTCGTCGGCACGGTCCGGGCCAAGCTCCGGGCCAGCATCGAAGCGAAGGTCAGCGGCCGCGTCGTCGAGATGAAGGCCGTCGAAGGCCAGCTCGTCCGCGCCGGCGACCTGTTGGCGACCTTGGACGTGCAGGAGATCCGGGCCCAGCTCGACCAGGCGCTCGCCCAGCGAGAACAGGCCGAGCAGGACCTGAAACGCTTCGCCAGCCTGGTCGATTCCGGCGCCGTCACGCGGCAGGAATTCGACGCTGCCCAGGCCCGTTCCCGCGTGGCCAACGCCGCCGTGGTCCAGGCCGAAACCATGCTCGGCTACGCCCGGATCGCCGCGCCGTTCGATGCCGTGGTCACCCGCAAAGCCGCCGATGTCGGCGATCTCGCCGTGCCCGGCAAACCGCTCCTCGAACTGGAAGACGCGAACGCGCTCCGGCTCGAAGCCGACGTGCCCGAGGCGCTCTACGGCCGAGTGGTGCCCGGAGCCACGCTGCCCGTGACCGTGCCGGCTCTGGACCGCGTCTTCACCGGCACGGTCAGCGAAGTGGCCGCCGCCGCCAGCGCGGGCAGCCGGACGTTTCTGGTGAAGCTCGATCTGCCCCGCGACGCGACGCTGCGCTCTGGTCTCTTTGGCCGCGTGGCCGTTCCTGTCGGCGAAAGCCGTGAACTGCGCGTGCCGGCGTCGGCTCTGGTTGTGCGCGGTCAGCTGGAAATGGTCTTCGTGGCCAAGGACGGCAAAGCCCAGCTCCGTCTCGTCCGCACCGGGAAACGGCAGGGCGACCAGATCGGTCTGCTGTCCGGTCTGTCGGACGGGGAAACGGTCGTCGTGGAAGGAGCCTCCGACTTGCGTGATGGCCAACCGCTGGAGGTGAAATGAACCGGCCCGCGTCCAACCCGGCGGCCCATCAGGGCATCGCCGGCCG
>CAMLMI010000370.1 GCA_946480965.1 uncultured Verrucomicrobiales bacterium
CTCGGTGCCGTCCTCAGGCTTCAAGCCCGCGACCAATCCGGCCGCCGGCGAGATGATCTGCGTTTGTCCGTCGATCTCCAGGGCCAGCGGCGTGGCGAAGGAGAACTTGTTCCGCGATCCACTGACGCGCGGCTGTTTCCAGAGCGTCTTCCCGGTTTGCTTGTCGAGGGCGACGATGGTGGGGGTCTTCTCGTCGTCGGCCGGGAAGACGAACTTGTCGCCGACGAGGGCGGGCGAGGCGCCGTTGCCGTGGACGGGCACGTAGCCGTGGTCGGCGTTGCGCCAGACGACCTTGCCGTCGAGGTCCAGCGCGGCGGAACCGTCATGGCCGAAATGCACGTAGAGCCGGTCCTTTTCCAGAATGGGCGTCGGACTGGAGCGGCCGTTCTTCCCGTGGATCTTCGCCTCGTTCTTGGGCGCGAAGACCTCGGTGTTCCAGAGGATCTTCCCGTCCTTCGCGTCCAAGCAGAGAGCGCGCAGCGACAGGCTGCCTTCGGTCAACGCAGTGGTGAGATAGACGCGGCCGTCGCGATAGACCGGCGAGGACCAGCCCTGTCCCGGCACGGGCGCTTTCCAGACGACGTTGCTGGAAGCGCTCCAATGCAGCGGCACCGGTCCGGTCGCGTGGCCCTGATGGGTCGGGCCGCGGAATTCGGGCCACGTGTCGCCCGCTTGCACCGACACCGCGACGATGAATCCGCAGGCCAGGCGAGCGATCCGGTTCCAGCCACGTGCAAAGGGGAGCGTCATGCCGGTGACTTGTGCCCGAGGCACGGCCCGGCGCAAGCCCCTTTGTGCGGGGACGAGATGGACGGACTTCGAAGCGTTCCTTCGGAGTTCGGCGTTCGATGTTCGGCGTTCGATGTTTCGGCTTTGCTCCCGCAACGAACGGCTTTACCCCCCGGCGGCGTCCCTTCCATTGTTGGCGAGAACCTTCCGAACGATGTCGAACCCGGAACACGCACCAGCCGTCGTCGCCGAGCCGCCTTCCGCGCGCGCCGAGCGGGACGAACTGCTCTTCCGTCTCGTCAGCCTGGCTCCGGCCGAAGCCGCCCAACTGCTGTCCGCAGAACCGCCCGCCGCCGCCGCCGATCTGCTCATCGGCCTCTGCCAGGCCCAGATCCTCCCGATACTCGCCGCGCTGACGGAGGAACGGCGCAACGCCATTTTCGAGGCCGCGCCGTGGCAATACCGCGCCCAGTGGCTGCGCAACGAAGCCTACCCGCCGAACTCCATCGGCGCGCTCATGCGCCCGCCCGTCGGCGTGTTGCCCGCGCACATGCCGCTGCGCATGGCCGTCGAGGAATTGAAGCGCCTCTCGGCCCGCGAACAGATCACCTACCTCTACCCCATCGACCGCCAGGGCCGCCTCGTCGGCGTCGTGGTGCTGAAGGACATCTTCCTCAACCCACCGGACAAGACCTTGGCCGAGGTGATGATCCGGCCGCCGTTCTTCCTCACTCCCGAAACCGGGCTGCTCGACGCCATGAAGTCCGTCGTCAGCCGCCATTACCCCGTCTATCCCGTGTGCGACGCGGAGCAGCGCATCGTCGGCATCGTGCGCGGCCATTCGCTCTTCGAGCAGCAGAGCTATGTGATCAGCGCGCAGGCCGGATCAATGGTCGGCGTGCGCGCCCAGGAACGCCTCTCCACGCGCTGGCTCGACAGCGTGCGGTTCCGCCAGCCGTGGTTGCAGATCAATCTCGGCCTCACCCTCCTGTCAGCCCTGGTCATCGGCTACTTCCAGGGCATCATCGGCCAGCTCGTCATCCTCGCCGTCTTTTTCCCGGTCGTGACCTCGCAGGCCCGCAACACCGGCGCGCAGACCATGGCCATCACCTTGCGCGGACTCAGCACGGGCGAATGGAACCGGGGCGAAACCCTGCGCGTGCTCTGCAAGGAAACCTCGCTCGGCCTGGTCAACGGCCTGCTCGTCGGCCTCGTCAGCGGCTTGATCCTCGCATGGCAGGCCCAAGGCGGGACGGGATCGCCGGTGATGCTCGGATTCGCGATGGTCGCGGCCATGACCTTGAGCTGCGGCCTGAGCGGATTGATGGGCGTTTTGATTCCCCTGATCCTCCGCTGGTTCGGGGCCGACCCCGCCCTCGCCGCCACGATCCTGCTGACCACCTTCGCCACCACCGTCAGCCAAGCCCTGTTCCTCGGCCTCGCCGCGCTGCTGGCCACGTAGCGAAGTGCGTCTTCATCGGAGCCGACTAGACCGGGCGTTCCCGCTGGGATGTGGACACCGTGGTCGCCCGGATGAAGCCGTATTTGGAGCGCCTCCGGCAGCAATCCGTCACAGGGTTCGTGGACTGCACCCCGACCTACATCGGGCGCGATCCACGCGTCCTCAAACGCCTCGCCCAAGACACCGGTCTGCACGTCGTCACCAACACCGGCTACTATGGCGGCGCCGGCGATAAGCTCATCCCCCAACACCCCTACACCGAATCCGCCCAGCAATTGGCCGAACGTTGGCAACGCGAATGGTAGGAAGGAATCGAAGACACCAGCGTCAAACCCGGCTTCGTCAGGACGGGCGTTGACGAGATCCAGACCGAATCGGCGGAGTTGTCGGAGATGGACGCCAAATTGATCCGAGCCTAGGCCCTCGCGTTCCGACGCACCGGGCTGAGCGTCGTGTGCCACCCCAGCGACGGCTTCGCCGGATTGGCCGCAACCCGCCTCTTCATCGCCGAAGGCGGGGCGCCCGAACGCTTCGTGGTCGCCCATACGGACGGACACGGAGCGCCCATCAACCTGAAAACCGCCAAACTCGGAGCTTGGGCGGTTTGTCTTTGGGCGAAACGCCCACATCGACGGACCCGAGCCATCACTCGATGAGATCCGTGAACACCGTCTGGGAAAGCCCGCCCGGCTTGCTTCCTAGAACGAATCCGTCACTTCACCGGAACACCACAGCCCAGACTGCACGAAACTCGGAACTGAATGTTTGCACCCTGCATCGAAGAGACGCGGCTCCGCATCGCGAAAAGACGCGGTGATGAAGGGAACTGCGGACATCTCGTCGGGCGCGTCAACGAAGCGCCGACGGAAGCTCGGCGAGTGGATCGAGGATCAAGACGGGATGCGGCGGAAGGTCCGGACGTCGGCGTCTTTGAACTCGGCTAGGCCTTCCTTGACGATCTGCAAGGTCTCGCCATCGACGATCTGGAAGTAGCGTTTTGGTTCCGGCAGAAGGTTTTCGAGGGCTTCTTCGACAGTAGGGAACGCGTCCAGCAGGTCTTTCATGCCACCGCAGGCGGCGCCGACGTAGTAGGTGAACAACAGATACCGATTCATGGGCAGGCGGGCTTTTGTGATGCAGCCCACTGGATCTTCGGTCGCATTGCGTTCCGGCTTGAACCGGACAGTCGCTTTGATCGACCGCGCTTTTCCCTGGGAGCAGATTTCGGGTCCGTTTGCTGCTGAAGAAGAGGGGTCTATGAAAACCAATCCCCAGGACAACTCCGTCCAACATGAAGTGAAGCCCGCCGAACAGATTGCCCAGATCGCGTATCGTCTTTTCGAGGAACGTGGCGGCCAACATGGGCACGATGTGGAGGACTGGCTGGAGGCCGAGCGTCAATTTGCGGCGTTGCCGTCGGACAGCGCCGACGAAGTGCCCGCGCCCCGACCACCGACTCCCCCGAAAGCCAAGGAACCCAACATTCCCGTTACCGCCATCGACTCCCGTGAACGGATTCATCGCCAATCGACGCCGTTCCGCACTCCTTCGCGGAGCGTGCACTCCGGCCGTTAAACCGCCGAGCCGACTTTATCCCACCGCCTCTCCCTTGGGAGAGGCGGTTTTTGTTGTCCGATCGGGCGAACTCTCCGCGAGGAAACAAGCCGCAGAAGTCATGGAGCGTTTCAGGAGGTTTTGAATCGGCCGAACACTGCGGACATCGAGACGAACGGAGGCCGGGACGCCGCCGCGGAAACGGAATCGGCCAACGCCGAAAGGGCGAACCACGAGCGATCCATCGAAGCTTTTTGGGTTTCACGCAAAGTGAAACTTCAGCGGTTGGATCGACCGTGATTCGCCCGGGGCGCTCTCCGAGCGGATCAAACGAGCGGCGGATAGGCGGCCGGGCCCTTGGTCTCAGTGTGGGCCGGCACCTTCTTGTCCTTGTTCGGCACGGCCGCTTCACCGGTGACGCAGATGTCCTCGGCGTTGGCGTTGGAGAAGATCTCCTTGGCGCGCTTCACTTCGTCCGAGTCCTCGGTGTGGACGGAAACCAGGATGTTTCCGGACTTCACCTTGCCCTCGAAGCGGCGTGCTTCGAGCTCGGGGATGCCGAGCCCGACGAGACCTCCGGTGATGCCGCCCACGGTGGCGCCCACGGCGGCGCCGCTCAAGGCCGCCATGATGGGACCGGCCGCGATGAAGGGACCGAC
>CAMLMI010000371.1 GCA_946480965.1 uncultured Verrucomicrobiales bacterium
CAACCGTGTCTGCGCCCAATGCCACGTCCTCTTCGACCAGGGCGGCAAGGTCGGTCCCGACATCACCGGGGCGAACCGGGGCGATTTGGATTACCTCCTGGAAACCATCGTGGACCCCAACGCCGTCATCCCGAACGAATACCGCGTGACGGAGATCGAGACCAAGGACGGCCGCATCCTCAGCGGCATCCTCAAGGTGATGGGCGACAAAATGGTCCAGCTCCAAACCGCCAATGAGCTGATCACCATCCCCCGCGACGACATCGCCTCCCGCACCCAGAGCGAGCATTCGATGATGCCCGAGGGCTTGGTGGACGGGCTGGGCGAACAGGAGTTCCGCGACCTGATCTACTACCTCGGCCGCCCCGGCCAAGCCGCCTTGCCCGGCGAGGCAAAGCAACCGGCAAGGTAGGGCGAAGGCTCCCGCCGAGCCACCGTAGCGCAAGCCTCCGGCTTGCCGTGCCGCAACCGTCCCGGGTTGCCGTAGCGCCGACATCCTGTCGGCGAGGACGACCTTCCCACAGAGCACGCCCCGGCAAGCGCGACGCTTGCGATACGGCCGACGGGACGTCGGCGCTACGCCGGCTCGGCGAGCCGGCCCTGCCCAACCCTGTAGCGGCGAACGGGAGTTCGCCGCCACTTTCCCGCTCAACAAACAGTGTTCAACCCGCCCGGGGTTTGCTTACGTCTCCGCACCCGCAACACATGCAAACCCGTCTCCTAGGAAAAACCGGTCTCCAGCTCCCCATCCTCAGCTTCGGCGCGTCGTCGCTCGGCGCCGAGTTCCGCAGCGTCAAACTCGACGAGGCGCTCGCCAGCGTCCGCGTCGCGCTCGACTGCGGCCTGAACTTCATCGACACCTCGCCGTTCTACGGCCGGGGCATGAGCGAAGTGCTCCTCGGCATCGCGCTGAAGGGCGTGCCGCGCGACAGCTACACGCTCTGCACCAAGCTCGGCCGCTACGACCTTTCGCACTTCGATTTCAGCGCCAAGCGCGTCGCCGAGAGCGTCGACGTCTCCCTGCACCGCCTCGGCACCGACCATCTCGACATCGTCCTCTGCCACGACATCGAGTTCGTGCCCATGCAGCAGATCGTCGATGAAACCATTCCTGCGCTGAAGAAGATCCAGCAGTCCGGCAAGGTCCGCTTCATCGGTTTCAGCGGCTATCCGCAGAAGATCTTCCGCTTCATCTGCGACCAGACCGACGTGGACTGCGTGCTCAGCTACAACCAATACACGCTCCAGAACACGCGCTTCGCCGACGAGACCGTCCCCTACCTCAAGGCCAAGGGCGTGGGCGTGATGAACGCCGGCCCCTTCAGTGCCCGCCTGCTGACCAACGCTCCCCTGCCCGCCTGGCTCAAGGAACCCGAGGAAGTGAAAGCCGCCGCCCGCGCCGCCGCCGCCCATTGCGCGGCCAAAGGCGTGGACATCGCCAAGCTCGCGCTCCAGTTCAGCCTCGCGAACCCCGACATCACGACCACCGTCAGCGGCAGCGCGAACCCGAACAACATCCGCAACTGGGCCAAGTGGGCCGCCGAGCCCATCGACCAGCAGCTCCTGGCCGAAGTGCTGGATATCTTCCGCCCCGTGAAGAACCTCGGGCACAAAGAGGGGTTGCCGGAGAACAACTGACCCATACGGATCGGTGTCTCCAGCGATCTCCATATCGAGTTCGCGCCTTTCGTCCCGGTGACGTGACATTTCTTGGCTCGCATCAGCGGAGGTCACGTCAATTCCACAGGCGGTCCTATCACCCGGAACGCCAGGTCGGACCGGCGGCCGGAACCTGTTCGGCACAGAATCGGGACGCGCCCTCCGGAACCACGCCGCGCAACTTTCCTTTTGAATTCGCCCCGCCACCCGCCAACATCCGCGCTCCATTGACCGGGCCGGACAGGCTTCGGCGAGACCCATGAAACGCACGCACCATTGCAACGAGCTCCGCGCGGAACACGCCGGAAAGACTGTGACTTTGACCGGCTGGGTTCATTCCCGCCGCGACCTCGGCGGACTTCTCTTCATCGACCTGCGCGACCGCGAGGGCCGCACGCAGACGCTCTTTGATCCCGCCGACTTGCCGAAGGACGTTTTCGAAGCCGCCACCCATCTGCACAGCGAATCGGTCATCGAAATCACCGGCGTCGTGCGCATCCGTCCCGCCGGCACGAACAACGACAAGATTCCCACCGGCCAGGTCGAAGTGCTGGTCAAGTCCTGCACCGTCCTGAACCACGCCGCCGTCCTCCCCTTCCCGGTCGATGACCCCGAAGTGGCCAACAAGGTCAACGAAGAGCTGCGCCTCCAGTATCGCTACCTCGACCTACGTCGCCCGGAGATGATCCGAAACCTCCGCGTTCGGTCGAAGGTCGCCATTGCCACCCGGAGCTACATGGACGAGCAGGGCTTCCTCGAAGTCGAGACGCCCACGCTCTTCAAGTCCACGCCCGAAGGCGCGCGCGAGTTCCTCGTCCCGAACCGCCGCGATCCCGGCACGTTCTACGCGCTCCCGCAGTCGCCTCAGCAGTTCAAACAGATCCTCATGGTCAGCGGCGTGGAACGCTACTTCCAGCTCGCCCGCTGCTACCGCGACGAGGACCTGCGCGCCGACCGCCAGCCCGAGTTCACGCAGGTGGACATCGAGATGAGCTTCATCGACCGCGAAGACATCTACGCGCTGATCGAAGGGTTGCTGAAGAAGGTGTGGAAAACTGCGCTGAACATCGACGTTCCCACGCCCTTCAAGCGCATCAGCTTCGAGGAAGCCCTCAACCGCTGGGGCATCGACAAGCCCGACACCCGCTTCGGCATGGAGCTGGTGGACTTCACCGAGGAGTTCAAGGGCTCCAAGTTCGGCGTCTTCGGCAACTGCGTCGCCAATGGCGGCGTGATCAAGGCCATCAACGCCCGCGGCCTCGCCGGCGCGACGCAGGGTCAGATCGAGACGATGACCGAGACCGCCAAGGGCTTCGGGGCAAAGGGTCTCGCCTACATCAAGGTCGAGAAGGGCGAATGGAAATCGCCCATCGTGAAGTTCTTCTCTGACGCCGAGAAGGCCGCGCTCACCGCCAAGCTCGATATCCAGGAAGGCGACCTGATCCTCTTCGCCGCCGATCAGTGGCTCAATGCCTGCGAGATCCTCGGCAAGATCCGCCTCTACTGCGCCGACGTCCTCAAGTCCCAGGGCAAGCTCGTCATCGACCCGACCCGCTTCGACTTCCTCTGGGTCGTCGAGTTCCCGCTGCTCGGCTTCGACCGCGAGATGAACCGCTGGTATTCCAGCCATCATCCGTTCACCGCGCCCGTGGCCGAGGACATCCCACTGCTCAAGACCGATCCGAAGAAGGTCCGCGGCCAGCACTACGACATCGTGGTCAACGGCGTGGAACTCGGCGGCGGTTCGATCCGTATTCATCAGCCCGATGTGCAGAAGACCATCTTCGAGGAACTGCTCCAGATTCCCCCGGACGAAACGAAGAGCCGCTTCGGCTACATGCTCGACGCCTTCAAGTATGGCGCGCCTCCCCATGGCGGCATCGCCCTCGGCTTCGACCGCCTGATCGCGATCCTCTGTGGCACCCCGAGCATCCGCGACGTCATCGCCTTCCCCAAGACGGCCAAGGGCGTCTGTCTCATGACCGACAGCCCGAGCCAGGTGACCCCGCGCCAGCTCCGCGACCTGCACATCGAAGTGAAGGCGGCGGTGAAGAAGGAAGCCTGAGGCGATGGGAGTCCGCGGCTTTAAGCTGACCATTTTTCTGGCGGACGGAACGCCAGACGGACTCCGCACGATCGAAAAATCGAACTGGACCGGCCGGGGCATTGTTTGTCCCCGTTCGGCGTTCCCGCGAGCGAGGCAGCGGGACGATTTCGGAAAAGCCGGGGTCTATGTCCTAGTGGGTCCTGTCGGCCTCGGAGGGCTACCACAAATCTATGTCGGCGAAGGCGACCCTGTTCGTCCTCGCTTGGATTCCCACGCGGCAAAGAAAGACTTTTGGACGACACTGATATTCTTCGTCAGTAAAGATGAGAATCTCAACAAGGCTCACATCCAATATATCGAGGCGCGCCTGATCCAGCTGGCGAAGGAAGCGAAGAGAAGCATCTTGGAAAATGGCAACGTCCCACAGCCGCCATCCCTCTCCGAATCGGATGTCGCTGAGGTCGAAGGTTTCCTCGACGAAATGCTTCTTTGCTTCCCGCTCGTTGGACTTTCCGCTTTCGAAACGCCGACTGAGCCGGCTCCCCAAACAGTCCGCCTAAGGATCAAGGCGAAGGGAATCGTTGCCCACGGTTACGAGTCGCCCAAGGGATTCACCGTCAAGGCAGGGTCCGAGGCCGTGCTGAAAGAGGTGCCTTCAATCCACAGGTATCTCTCCGAAATCCGGAAATCTCTC
>CAMLMI010000372.1 GCA_946480965.1 uncultured Verrucomicrobiales bacterium
TGAGGGATGAGTGTCTTCGGTCTTGTCCATCAGGACACCACGAGCTTCCTCGCCAGCAGCTTGCTCAGGCTTTCCCCGTTGGCTTCGGCCTGGAGGGCGAGGCGCTGGTGGACCTTGGGCTCCAGAGTGAGCGTGACACGACCGCTGAATTTGCGGTTCGCCGTCGGCTTGGGCAGCGGATGCCCTTCGGCTTCCTTCAGCGCGATGACCTCCTCCACCGCTTGGCAGAGCTCGGCATAGACCTTGGCTTCGTCCTGGCCGTGGACGCCGCCGAACATCAGCCCGGGGCAGGTGCCGACGAAGCATTGGTCCTCGTCGCTCCACTCCACGATCTTCACGTAGCGGGCGGCCTTGGCTTTGAGTTCAGTCTTGCTCATGGCGGGTTTCTTCAATGGCTCGGCGGGCTTGCCGTTCGAGATAGTGGGGAACGTCGTCGCCCGTCTTGCCGCTGACGGTAATCACGCGGCCGGTCGGGTGGATGAAGTTCCGGTGGCTGCCTTTTCCGCCCCGATTCACGAACCCGGCTTTTTCCAGGTCGGCGATGAGCTGGCGGATCTTGCGCGGCACGGATCGAAGCTGCTGGCGCGTCCGGGGAGCGTCAAGCGATTGGCAAGGAGCCCTTCGCCGAGCTTGTCCTTGTCGCCCTGCGGCCGGACCGATAGACAAGCGCGCGAGCAATGAGCATGGATCAAGGAGGCGGGGTGCTACCGACGCGCGACGAACTGGCTCCCATGGTGGAACATTACGAGGCCGGGAGGTTTCTCCGGGCTTTCGAGGCGTCGCGGAGCATCGGTCCGCTGGAATCCTGGCGGGGAACATCGGGACGACTGTGGTCGGGGCGGTTGGCGCGGCACTGCGGGTCGTCGGCGCTGGGCACGCGCCAGATCCTGCGGGCTTGGCGGCATGACCCAGGCGACTGGGAGGCGCGCTATTTCTTCCTGTGGACCTTGATGGACTATCGGGGCGCGTTCGCGGTGTGGCGGCGGATGGAGCAATGGGGAGCGCCACCGGAGGACGACGCGAAGCTGGCGACGAACTTCATGATCCTGCGGGGAAGGACCGCCGCGTTCCTGCGGGACTTCGAGACCGCCGACCGGTGGTTCGCCCTGGCGGACAAGACGGCGGGAGACGCTCCGTGGTTGGCCGTGGAACGGAGCCGGCGCCTGGCGTGCGAGGACCGGACCGAAGAGGCGCTCGAAACCGTCCAGACCGCCCTCGCCGCGTCGCCGGACAACTGGGCGTTGATCCATGAAACCGGCCGCTGCCTGCAGAGTCTCGGGCGCGACGAGGAGGCTTTGACGCTGCTGCGCCGGGGCGCCGCGACGCTGGAGTCCGCCTTTCTCTGCCAGTCGCTGCACGCGCTGGAGACGGAGCTGGATCTGCATCGGGAAGCCCTGGCGACGCTGGAACGCCTGGAACGGTTCAGTCCCATTGCCGACACGGGCTTGAAGGAGTGGATCGCGGCCATGCGGTCCACCGGTCACTACCAGCTCGGGGAAACCGCCGACGCGATCCGTTGGGGCCGACAAGCGGGCGACAACGAGTGCTGGAAGACCTTCGTGGCCCGGCTGGAGAACCCGGACCCGGACCATCGCCGGAAGGTGCTCCCGGTGGGATTCGTGCAGCAGGGCGACAAGACCTGTGTGCCCGCGACCCTGACCATCCTGGGCCGGCACTGGCAACGGGCCGTGGACCATCTCGGGGTGGCCGAGGAAATCTGCTACGACGGGACGCCGTCCCACAGCGAACGGCGTTGGGCGGAGCGGAACGGATGGTGCGTCCGGGAGTTCAAGGTGACGCTGGCCGCCACGCGTTCCTTGATCGACCGCGGAATCCCGTTCGCCCTGACCACCGTGGCGCCCATGAACGGCCACGAACAGGCGGTCATGGGCTACGACGATTTCCGGGGCAGCCTGCTCATCCGCGATCCCGGTTCGCGCAACCGCCGCGAGCTTTTGGTTGGGCCGTTGTTCGAGGGGCAAAAATCCTCCGGTCCCCGGGGAATGGTGATGGTGCCTCGCGAGGAAGCGGCCTTGCTGGACGGCCTCGAACTGCCGGAAGCCGATCTCTACGACCTGCACCACCGGCTGCTGGACGCGCTGGACCGCCATGACCGTCCAGCGGCCCGGGAAGCGCTGGATGCGCTCGCCTCGCTGGCTCCCGAGCACCGGCTGTTCATCCAGGCCCAACGGGCGCTGGCGGCCTACGACCGGGACGCGCCGAAGCTGTTGGCGGCGCTGGAACGGCTCCTCGAGCTTTTCCCCGACGATGTGAACTTCCAGTTGGGCCGCTTGTCCTGCCTGAGAGACTTGGCCCTGCGGGAAGACCGGATGCGGATCCTGAAGGAGCTGGGCCGGTCCCGGGAGGCCGATCCTCTGCTGTGCCTCGAACTCGCTTCCGAGCTGGCCCAGGACGCCCGCGAACACGCGGAGGCCCGGCGGCTCCTTGACCGGGTGGATCGGGCCCGGCCCCACGACGCGTCGGCGTTCCTCGTTCGCGCCGGCATCGAATGGGCGGCGGGAAGGCTGGAGTCGGCGGTGGAGCTCTACCGGTTCGCCACGTGCCTCGACGACAAGCGGGAAGACCTGGCCTTCGCCCACTTCCGCGCGTGCCGCCAGTCGAAGCGCACGGAGGAAGCGCTGGGGTTCCTCCGTCGGCGCTTCGAGCTGCACGGGACCCGGTCATCCCTGCCCGGCCGGAGCCTGGTCTGGGCCTACACGGAGCTGGACCGCTCGGCGGAAGCGCTGGAGGTCCTGAAGGCGGCCCAAGGCAAGCGCCCGGAAGACGGCGATCTCAAGCTGTTCGCGGCCGAACGGCTGTTCGACCACGGACAGTTCCTCCGGTCGGAAGCGTTGCTGAACGAGGCGAAGAGCCTGACGGGCGAGCGCACCTGGCTGCGCGCGGCGGCTTCTCTGGCCGAACGCAAGGGCGCAACGGCGGAAGCCCTGAAGCACTGGAAAACCATCCTCGAGCAGGAGCCGATGGCTCTCGACGCCTACCAGGCGGCGGCTCACCTGCTGCATTTGCTGGAGGGCAGGACGGCGGCCATCGGCCTGCTGGACGCGGCCGGCCAGCGCTTTCCCCACTTTGTTCCCCTGCACCGCCTGCGGGCGGAGTGGGCCCGGATCGAGGGGCCCGAGGCGTCGGTTGCCGTCGCCAGCCAGTTGGTCGGAGCGAACCCGGCGGATGCCTGGGCACGGCGCGAGCTGGCCTTGGCGCTGTCGCTCCTCGGTCGGCAGGCCGAGGCGCGGGTCCAGGCCGAGGCGGCGATCGTGATCGAGCCGGGATCGTCCACGTCCCATTCCGTTCTCGGAACGGTGCTGGCCGCTTCGGGCGACGCGGCCGGGGCGGGCACCGCCTTTCGCGAGGCGCTCCGCAAGTCGGCCGACGACCTCCAGGCGATGCGCGGCCTGCTGGAGAGCGCCGGTTCGCTGGAGGAGCGCAAGCAGGCGGCCGCCTTCATCCGGGACGAGCTGGCCCGGCAAACCACCTTCGGCGACGGGCTGCTGCAGTTCCCGGACACGGCGCGGCCCTATCTGGAACCAGAGGAGCTGCTGCGGATCATGGCCGACGCGAACCGCGAACGCCCGGACCTGTGGCAGTCGTGGAGCGGCCATTGCGCCCAGCTCCTGGCGATGAACGAGACGGAGCGCGCGTTGCAGGTCGCGGCCGGAGCGACGGCGCGTTTCCCACTCGTTCCGCGCGTCTGGGTGGATCTGGCCCAGGTCCACCGCAGCCGGCTCGACCGGGAAGCCGAGATCGCGGCGATGGAACACGCGCGCGAACTCAATCCCGGCTGGGGCTGGGCCATGCGGGAACTGGCCTCCGCCCACGAAAGCCAGGGCCGACTGGCCAAGGCCCGCGAGATCCTGGAGGCCGTGCGGCGTCGCGCCCCGCTCGATCCGTTCACGCTCGGGATGCTGGGCCAGGTGCTGTGGCGGCAAGGCGACCGCGAAGGGGCGTTCGAACTGGTGCGCCAAGCGGTCCTGATCGAGCCGGGCTACGACTGGGGCTGGGCCCGCCTGTCCGAATGGGGCCCGGCGGTGGGCCGGTCCGGCACCGGGATCGAGCTGGCGGAAGAGCTCGCCCGGCGACGTCCCGGCGAAGCCCGTTCGTGGCTGATGCTGGCGCGGCTCCTGGACACACCCGCCGATCTGGAAAAGGCGCTGGCCACGCTCGACCGCGCCACCGAGCTGAACCCCCGCCTGGTGGAGGCCTGGAGCCTGCGCGCCTTTCTGCTCGCCCGCGCCGGACGCTGGAACGAAGCGTTGGAGGCCTGCCGTCCTGCGGCGTTCGGCGGCCGTCCCCCGGCGGACCTCCGTGGCCGGGAGGCCTGGATCTTCGCGCAACGCGGCGACACCGAGGCGGCGATCATGCGGATGCGCGGCGCTTTG
>CAMLMI010000373.1 GCA_946480965.1 uncultured Verrucomicrobiales bacterium
TGAAGTGGGCGGCTAGACACGGGGAAGTCGCCTTGGAGTGCGGTGGCTGGACACCGCTTTGGTGCGGCGGCTTCTTCCTTTGCGGCTTCTCCAAAGCGCCGTCGAGCCAGCGCACTCCATAGCGCCATCCGAATTCGGGCAACCTCCAATGTTTTCAACCAAGCTGTCAGGCCGCCTGCGCCACTCCGGCCATCAGCCGCATGAGCGCGGGCTGGGAGAATTCCGCGCGAGGCAACTCCCCGCTTACGTGGCCTTCGCGCAGGACGAGGATGCGGCGGCTGAGGTTCATCACCTCGGGCAGTTCCGACGAGATGACGAGCAGCGCCAATCCCTGGCAGGCCAGTTCGTCGAGCAGACCGTGGATCTCCGCCTTGGCCCCGACATCCACGCCCCGGGTCGGTTCGTCCACGATGAGGATGTCGCATTCGCGGGCGAGCCACTTGGCCAGGGCGACCTTCTGCTGGTTCCCGCCGCTCAGACCCGCGATCAACGACTCGATGGACGGGGCCTTCACCCGCAGGCGTTCGCCGTAGCGCGAAGCCACGGCGCACTCCTCGCGGCGACGGATGAAGCCGAAACGCGAGAGCGGTCCCAACGTCGCCAGCGAAGTGTTCTCGCGGCAGTTCATCGAGAGAACGAGGCCCTGGCGCTTGCGGTCCTCCGGCAAGAGCCCGATGCCGGCGGCGAGCGCGGCCTGCACATCGCCCAGCGGCAGCTCGCGTCCCTTGACCCAGACACGGCCCGTCGCCGCCGGGTCCAGGCCGAAGATCGCCTGGGCAATCTCGCTCCGGCCCGCGCCGACCAGTCCGGCAAAGCCGAGCACCTCCCCTGCCCTGAGCGTGAACGAGACGTCGCTGAACTTCCCGGGCGAACCGAGGTTCTCCACGCGCAGCACTTCGGCTCCCGGTTCTTGCTCCAAGTGACGAGGGTTCATCGCCGCCACTTTGCGCCCGACCATCTGGTGGATGACCTCGTCGGGGCTGGTCGTGGACGCGGGGCCGGTCCAGACATGGCGACCGTCGCGGAACACGGTCACGTGGTCGCACAGGCGGAATATCTCGTCCATGCGGTGCGACACGTAGATCACCGTGATGCCGCGCTCACGGAGCTGGCCGAGCAGCCCGAAGAGATGCTCGCTCTCGGCCACGGACAATGAGCTGGTCGGCTCGTCCATCACGATCACCCGCGCGTCCGTGCCCAACGCCGCCGCGATCTGGACGATCTGTTCCTGTCCCGTGGTCAGTTCCCCGATGGGCCGGTCCACGTCGATCTCGGCCCCGATCTCCGCCAGCATCTTCCGCGCGCGACGCCGCATTTCCCCTCGATCCAACCAACCGCCACGTCCCGGCAATTCTCCCAGGCAAAGGTTCTCCGCGACGGTCAGGTTCGGGCAAAAGGCGAGTTCTTGATGGACCATCGCGATGCCCAGCCGCCGGGCTTTCAAGGGATCGGCCGGTTCGATGCGTTGTCCGTCCAAACGGATCTCGCCCGCATCCGCCGTGTAAACTCCGGCCAGGATCTTGCCCAAGGTGCTCTTGCCCGCACCATTTTCGCCCATCAACGCGTGGCAGCTCCCGCGCTCGACGGAGAAGCTGACACCATCCAGCGCTTGGACTCCGGGAAAGCCTTTGCGGACATCGATGAATTCAAGGAAGGGCATGGCGCGGCTGGGCTGCGGGTTGCGTTCGGGTGGACGCGCGGACCATTCCTCATCTCGTGCGCGAATTCCAGCCCTCGTTGCCTCCTCTTCAGCGGGGATCAAGGAAGCTCGCCACCGGACGGCCGGTCGACGAGTCTCCGCTTCCATGTCCAGTCGCTGTTTTGCCCATCTGCTTGGCCTGATCGCGTTCACTGCCGTTTCCGTTCCTGCAGCCGACACCCGTCTCGAACCCCGCGTGCTGGAGGGCGAGACCGGGGTGCACGACCCTTCGATGATCCTGAAGGAAGGCACGAACTACTTCCTCTTCGCCACCGGCCGGGGCATCGCCACCAAGTCGTCCTCGGATCTGATCCATTGGAAGAACGGCCCTGCCGTCTTCAATCCCCCGCCCGACTGGACCACCAACGCCGTCCCCGAATATCGCGGCCACACGTGGGCTCCCGACGTCATCAAGCTCGGCGACCGCTACCTGCTCTACTACTCCGTCTCCTCCTTCGGGAAACAGGTCTCCGCCATCGGTCTTGCCACCAGTCCGACGCTCGATCCCGCTTCGCCCGACCATCGCTGGACCGACCACGGCCCGGTCATCACCTCCAGCAAGGACACGCCCTTCAACGCCATCGATCCTGCCCTGTTCCTCGACCGCGACCAGCGTCTCTGGATGACTTGGGGCTCGTTCTGGAAAGGCATCTACCTGGTGGAACTCGACACCAAGACCGGCAAACGCCTCGCGCCCGATTCGCCGCTGCACCACCTCGCCTGGAGTCAGTCCATCGAGGCCCCCGCCATCCATCGGCGCGGCGACGATTATTTCCTCTTCGTGAATTGGGGCAAATGCTGTCAGGGCACCAACAGCACCTACGAAGTCCGCGTCGGCCGCGCCAAGACCGTGACCGGTCCCTATCTGGACCGCGACGGCGTCGATCTCGTGAAAGGCGGCGGAACGAAGTTCCTGGAAACCACCGGCCGATTCATCGGCCCCGGCCACGTCTCCGTCTTCACCCACGAAAACGCCGACTGGTTCAGCTACCACTACTACGACGGCGAACGCCGCGGCCGCTCCCAGCTCGCCTTGGCTCCGCTGTATTGGGACCAGCACGGCTGGCCCACGGTGAAGAAGCCCGAGACCCCGTAGCGGCGAACGGAAGTTCGCCGTTGTTTCCCCTTCTGCATCTTCCGCGTTTTCTGCGGTCCATCCTCCGCCCAAATCCCGCATTGGCGTCCGGCGACGGGCTTCCGTAGGCTCCGCCCATCTTGAAAGCAAAAGGCATCGTTTATCTCGTCGGAGCAGGCCCCGGTGACGCCGGATTGTTGACCGTCCGCGGCGCGGAGCTCATCGCGCGCGCCGATGTCCTCGTCTATGACGCGCTGGTCAATCCCGAGCTGCTCCGCCTCGCGCCCAAGACCGCCGAGGTCATCTACGGCGGCAAACGCGCCAAGGACCACGCCATCCCGCAGGAAGAGCTGAACCAGCTCCTGGTGAAGAAAGCCAAGGAGGGCAAGGTCGTCGTCCGGCTCAAGGGCGGCGATCCCTACGTCTTCGGCCGTGGCGGAGAAGAAGCCGAGGAGATCGCCGCGGCGGGCATTCCCTTCGAGGTCGTGCCCGGCATTTCCTCCACCGTGGCCGCGCCGAACTACGCCGGCATTCCCGTCACGCACCGCGATTTCTGCTCCGCCTACACCGTCGTCACCGGGCACGAAGACCCGACCAAGGACGAATCGGCCATCGACTGGGCCGCGCTGGCCAAGACGCCGGGCACGAAGATCGTGCTCATGGGCGTGGAACGCATCCGGCAGATCGCCGCGAAGTTCGTGGAGCATGGCCTCGCCGCCACGACGCCGGTCGCAATGGTCCGCTGGGGCACCACCGGTCGGCAAAAGGCCATCACCGGCACCTTGGCGACCATCGCCGACGTGGTGGAGCAGACCGGCTTCACCGCGCCCGCCGTCACCATCATCGGCGGCGTGGTCGGCCTGCGGGACCGGCTGAACTGGTTCGAGCAGCGGCCGCTCTTCGGCCAGCGCGTGGTCGTGACACGCACCCGCGACCAGGCCAGCCAGCTTTCGCGGCAGTTGCTGGAACGCGGCGCGGAAGTGCTGGAGATCCCCACCATCAAGATCGCCCCGCCCGAGGAACGCATGGCCTTGGCCGAAGCCTTCGCCGAACTGGGCCAGATCGATTGGCTCGTCTTCACCAGCCCGAACGGCGTGACCTCGTTCTTCGAATACTATTTCAAGGTCCACGACGACATCCGCGCCCTCGGCTTCTGCCGCCTGGCCGCCGTCGGCCCCGCCACCGCCGCCAAGCTCAAGGAGCTGCGCTTGCGCGTGGATGCGATGCCCGAGGAATACGTCGCCGGTAAAGTCGCCGAAGCGATGGCCGCCGTGGAGACGATGGAGAACCTCCGCGTCCTGATCCTCCGCGCCGAGGTGGCGAATCCCGAGCTGCCCAAGAAGCTGGAAGAGCTGGGCGCCATTGTGGACGACGTGGCCGTCTATCGGACCGTGCCCGAAACCGAGGACCAGAACGGCGCGGCCGCGAAGTTTGTCGAGGAAGGCGCGGATTGGGTGACCTTCACCAGCAGCTCCACCGTGGAGAATTTCCACGCCCGCTTCGACCTGCTCGCCATGCTGAAGAAGTTCCCCGGCCTGAAGACGCTCTCCATCGGTCCCGAGACCAGCAAGGCCCTCCACGCCCTCGGCCTCAAACCCACCGTCGA
>CAMLMI010000374.1 GCA_946480965.1 uncultured Verrucomicrobiales bacterium
CACGAACACGCCGACAACGATCCGCCCGCGCCCCGAGAGCTTACCCTCCGCGGGTTCGAACCGCAGCCCGGCGGTGCGCGGCGGGAAGAACCTCCAGAGCAACCACCACGCGAACAACGTCAGGCCAACCGCCAACGGCACCGCCACCAGCATCCAGTTGAGGAACGGCACCCTGTGGCCCGAGTCGTGCAGGAACCCCACCGCCACGGCGTTGGGCGGCGAAGCGATGGGCGTGCTGATGCCGCTGATGTTCGCGGCCAACGGCACCGCCAGCACCAGCGCCTTGCGGAACGGCTCCCCGGCGGGCAGCACCGCCAACATGGGCGACAACAGGGCCAGCATCATCGTGGCCGTGGCCGTGTTGCTCATCCACATCCCGAACAGAAACGTGACCAGCATGATGCCGAGCAGCACCTGGCGCGGTTCGCCGCCAAACGGTCGCAGCAACAAGCCCGACATCGCCCGGTCCACCCCTTCCTTCACCGCCGCATGGGCCAGCACGAATCCCCCGAAGAAGAGCACCAGCACGGGATCGGCCGCCGCCCCGAAGATCGCGCGATACGAGGGAGAAGGCCCTTCCGCGAAGCCCAGCCCCGGCCAACCGCCCGGATTCGCCAGCAGGATGGCCTGCAATCCGATGACCAGTAGCGACGTGGCAAACAGCGGCAGCGCCTCGGTGATCCAGAGCACCGCCGCGAGCACGAAGATCGCCGCCATGAACGCCACTTCCCGGGACACCGAAGCGACGTTCAACAACCCGTAGCCGGCCAGCCCCGCCAGAACGCAGGCCACGAGCAGCCAGGCCCACGAAGGAGCCGCCGACCTGCCGCTGGCTTGTGCCTGTTCGCCGACCATGGATGGATTGGTCCGCTAGATGTCCCGGATCGTTCGCCCACCGGTCAACACTTTGGCTGCGCTTGGATGCTCGATCCGTTCGCAGGACGAAAGCTCGGGCCCAAGACCGTATAAGCCTCGGCCCTTGCGGCATCGAACGGGGAATTTTCCTGGAAGTGGTGGGTCGGGTGGGATTCGAACCCACGACCAACGGCTTAAAAGGCCGCTGCTCTACCACTGAGCTACCGACCCAGCGTGCCGGTCGCGAAACCAGCGGGAGGGGAACCTAGGTGAACCGCCGTTCGCCGGGCAAGGCGTTTTTCTGGATGCGACGGAAGGCCGGCGGATTCAATCCAGGCCATTGGCCCCCGGTCTCAAGCCATCCCGGAAACCGGGCTCAGAAGGCGGCGAGCCCCGAGGCGCGAACCGTGACGCTCCACGCCAAGATCCCGGATGCGTTCCGTTCCGATCCGTTCAAAAACGCCTTCAAGAACGCCACCGCGCCCCGCGGAGCAGAGCCAGCCCGCCCAGGGCTGCCAGCGCCATGCTAGACGGCTCGGGCACGACGGCGGCCGGGAGGCTCAACGTCGGGGCCCATGCGGTCGCGTGTTCTTGCGCTGCGATCGTGTAGGTCTCCCCCGCCGTGGGCCCGCCCACAAGGAAGAGCAGCCGTCCGTTGCTGTCCGCCTCGGCGAAGCTCTCGAACGCGGCAGAGTTGGCGAACGTTTTCACGCCGATGCTCGCGGCGGGATTGGAGAACGAGCTGAGGAAGGTCAGCCCCTCGAACGTGTTGGCCGTGCCGCCGTCGAACTGCCAGTTGCCGCTGTTGTGGGCCACGCCGGTTTCGCCGGGCTGGTTGATGAAGCCCGCGTCGTCGTAGGAGGTCGCGTCCGTGATCAGCTCGTCCATCGAGTCGGGGATTCCATAGAGCGAAAGGGTGCGGGTGTTGTTCTGGGCCGTCGTCAGCTCAAGCTGGAGGCTGATCCCTGCGGCCCAACCCGCCGTGCTTTTGTCCACGGCCGAAACGTCGAACAGCAGGACCGGCATGCGTAGCCGGGTGCCGGGCAGATAGCGGAGCTGGATCGTCGTCTCCGCGCCGTGGGCGTCGTCCGCGCCCGTGCTCGCGTTCTGGCTGTCGTTGGAGAAATAGGTGTCCGCGCCGAAGCCGTCGGCCGTGGTCAGTGAGACCTGGGCGAGGACCGAGCCGGTGCCTCCGGCCAGCGCGAGGACCAGGAAAGGCACGGGGGAGCGTCGTAGAAGGGAGTTTTTCATGCGGAGGTTTGTGGGTGCGGGAAGAAGCTAGCGAATCCCCGGAATCCCCCGCCTTCACTTTCGGGCCACCCGCCCCGTCCAATAGCACGAAACACCCGCCCTTCTTGGGATCCATCGGCGCCCCGTCGCTCTAAGGAATCTGGATCGAATAGAAGCTTTCGGGCATCGCCGCCGACCAGGGATTGGTCGGGGAAAAAGTCCCGCTGCCGCTGAAGCGGTTCGTCCCGATCCGGTCCCATTCGGGCAAAGGGCGCGCGACATTGGTCGAACCGAGAAGGTAGAAGAGGAGGTTCGAAGGCCCAGCCGCTGCCGATCAACACCAGCCCGCTCCCTGCCGGGACCGGCTTCGCGATGCTCGGAGGAGTCTTCGCCTGGACGACGAGCCGGATCTGTCCGGCCACGGCATAATCCAGCGCTCCGGCATTGCGCCCAAGGCCGGTATGCCGCTGCGCGCTCCGCCGTGGATGGCGAGCGTGTAGGTGCCGGAGCCGAAGCCCGGAGCATTTGTCACCTCAATGGTCGCGCTGCAATTCAACGTGCCGCCGACCACCAACCGATCACTGGTTGAACCGAGTTCCAGCACCAACCGCGAACCGCCGGCCATCGTCACCGCACCGCCCAGAATCAATGCGCCCACACCGCCACCGGGGCCGGATCGCGCCGCCGCCGTTGACCGTGACGGAGTTCAATGGCCCCTCCAACCGCATCGGTGACATGGCCGAACCCAAGTCGTCGAACCGCACGGCTTGGCCGTCCTGGAAGGTCCGCAGCGACGCGCCGACCTCACGCCGACCACGGCTTTGAGCGCGGTGAGCGGCGGCAGCGCCGTGGTGATCGGATAGGGGAAAGGCGTGCCCCGGAGATCCATCGGGCCATACGCGGGGAAGGACATTTCCGTGCCGTTCAACTGGCCGTCGCGGTTCGCGTCGAGCAAGTTGTTCATCGCATAGACGTGGAAGTTCGCGTTGCCGCCCGCAATGGCGGAGGAGCCGCTCTGGAGCCCCCGGATGAAGTAGTTGTTCCAGAGGTTCGCATGGGAATCGCCCTCGGAATCGGGGACGCAGGACCGTAGCCGGTCCCGAGTCCGAACGTCCATGCGACCTTGGGCAAGAAGCCTTGGGCATTGAGAACCGCAGTGGACGAAGCGTCCTGTCCGGCTAGGCTCAGGCCATGCGCTTGATTCGACTCCTGGTTCTCTTCGCCGCCGTTTCCACGGCCACCTTCACTCCCGGCGTTGTCTTCGCGGCTGAGACGCCCGCAACCAAGGCCACGGTGAAGAACATCTCCATCGACGAAGCCGACAAACAGATCGCCGAAAAGAAGGACATCGTCGTGCTCGACGTCCGCACGCCCAAGGAAGTCGCCCAGGGCAAGGTCGAGGGGGCGCAAGCCATCGACTTCTACGCGGACGACTTCAAGGCCCGGGTCGCGAAGCTCGACAAGTCCAAGACCTACGTCGTCTTCTGCGCCGTCGGCGGCCGCAGCGCCAAAGCCTGCGCGCAGATGGCCGAACTCGGGTTCCAGGATGTCCGCAACGTCGAAGGCGGCATGAAGGCCTGGGAAAAAGCGGGCAAGAAGACGGTGATGTAACCGCAAAGACTTCGGGGCAACCCACCCTTGACCCCTCCCAAGAGGGGAATGGGTTGAGCGCGTTCTGTGGTCGCGGGTCGCCCTGCCCTATCCCCTCCTGGGAGGGGGCAGGGGTGGGTTAATCACTCCGTCCAACTTCACCCGCCTCTTGCGCCGTCTCCCTTCCCGCCGCAGCTTCTCGCGTGTCGCGGAGGCGCCGGGTCCGGGCTTCCTCGCCGGATTCATCCCATGAACGAAGACCAGTTGCAGAAGCTGCGCATCGCCTCCGAACAGAAGCGCCGTTCCGGCCTTTCCCCGTGGATCATCGTCGGCGGCGTGCTGCTCGTGACGCTCGTCATCGGCTTCTTCGCCATTCCCCGCGACTCCGATTCCGTCCGCACCGGGATGAAGTCCGGCAGCGACGCTCCGACCAATTCCCTGCCCGGTGCCCAGCCTTCCTCCTCCGGCCTCGGCATGGCCACCGCCGCGAAGCCGACGACCAGCGACCGGGCCGCCGGCAATTCGCTCCTGTCCGTCAGCGGCTACATCATCGCCCGCGAACGCATCGAGATCAGCCCGCGCTTCATGGGCGTGGTGAACTGGATCGGCGTCAAGAAGGGCGACAGCGTGACCAATGGCCAGGTCGTGGTTCTCCTCGACGATTCCGAATACCGCGCCCGCATGGCCGAGATCGAG
>CAMLMI010000375.1 GCA_946480965.1 uncultured Verrucomicrobiales bacterium
GGCCTGCGGCAGCGGCAATTTCCTGTATGTGGCGCTCAACCAGCTGAAGAATTTGGAGAAAGAGGTCTGGACCTACGCCGGCGGCGTCGGGCTGCCGCAGCCGGAGCTGGCGGTCTCGCCGGCCCAGCTCCACGGCATCGAGAAGAACGTCCCCGCCACCGGAGCCGCCTCCACCAGCAGGAGGTTCGGAGCCGACGGGTTCGCCACCTTGCGCGGAGACGCGGCGGTCAAAGCCACTGCTCCGGCGATCAGGAGTAGCAGCGTAGTTATGAGATGTCTGGCGAATTTGGTCATGGTTTTCCTTCTCCAATACGGGGCGGCAAACCCGGTTCTTTCAAATCAACTGCATTCTCAGTCAAAAATGTTTAGTTGGTGCTCCCTCCGGCGCCACTCACCCCGCACGCCCTCCGAAATGCGCCGTAACTGAATCCGAAACCCGTCGCTCAGTAAAGCAAAACCATCACGCATGTGTGACGGATTTCCCGGCACCGTCAACCGAGTGCAAGGCAACTTTGACCGGCAGCTCGCGACCTTTCTTAAAAAGGAGCGTGGCCAGATGTCCTACGCTGATTTCGCAAAGAAGGTCGGCGTCTCCCACACCACGCTCCATCGTGTCGAACGGGGGGAACACCACCTGACCCTGAACAAACTGGAGGGCATTCTTAAGCGGCTGCGCAAATGCCTCTGTGATGTGTTTCCAGATCAGTTCCCAGGCGCATGAAGCGTAAACGAGGAAGTAAGCAGATGCCACCATCCGAGTCAGCAAACCCCGTGAATCGATCATTCCCATCATTTCGATTCGGTCTTCGCTAAATGACAAGAGTTCCGTGCCGATGGATTTTTAACACACTGGAGGCAGCTCCCGTGCGTCATCATGGGACGAAGGAAATCCAACGATTGGGAAGCCATCGCCAAAGGCGTCGGAGGGCTGATCTTGCTTGCGGCTTTGGCTGGCGGAGTAAAGGGCTTTCCTGAGCGGCTAAACGCCATTGTCTCGCTGTTGGTGACGGCGGTTCTGGTTTTGATCGGTGCGGCTGTGTTGGTCTTCGGCCACCTCTGGTGGTGGCGTTCAAAACGAAATGCAGGCCCTCCCTCGCCTACGGATTCCCCCAATGAATCTCAGATCGCGTCCCCTCAGCAGCTCAAACGGACGAAGCCGCCCGCTCAAACCAGCCCTCCGCCGCGTCCAGCGGTCCAATCGACCGACTGGACGGCGCGGCTCCGGGCGCTGGACTGGTATCAGTTCGAGAGGCTGGCCGCGCACGCCTACCGGCGACAGGGCTATCGGGTCGAACAACGGGGCGGGGCCAAGGCCGATGGCGGGATCGACCTGATCGCGGAGAAAAACGGGGAGCGCATGGCGGTGCAGTGCAAATTCTGGAGGGCGCAGGACGTGGGCGTGCGTCCGGTGAGAGAATTGGTCGGAGCCATGACCGATCATGGCCTCGCCAGCGGAGTGATCCTAACGTTGACCGGGTTTACCAACGACGCACGGGAATTGGCCAGCCGTCAGCGGATCATCTTGATGCAGGAAGCCGATGTCATGGCGATGCTGATGGCCTTGGACCTGCCCTATGACCGCGAACTCCAAAGCCTCCTCGTCAATCCCGAGAAACGCTGTCCCAAGTGCGACTCCCGCATGGAACTGAAGACCGCGCAAAAGGGCGCATACGTGGGCCAGAAGTTCTGGGGCTGTCCACGGTATCCGCGTTGCAGCTTTGTCCTGCCCTTAGACGAGGTTCCGTCGGCGGCAAGCTGGCGCTCGATGACGGCGGATTCGAGATGAAAGGACGCGGATGAACTACGTCCTCATCGACTACGAGAGCATCCAGCCGAAAGACTTGGCGCTGCTACAAGTCGGTGCCTTCAAGATCAGGGTGTTTCTTGGCCCACAGCAGACCAAGGTTCCCATCGCGCTGGCCGCAGCGCTCCAGCCATTCGGCAAGGATGCGGAGTATGTCTGCGTGGAGACCGCCGGAGCGAACGCCCTGGACTTCCACATTGCCTATCATCTGGGCGTTCTTTCCACGCAGGAGCCTTCTGCCTCGTTTCATGTCGTGGCGAAAGATTCCGGCTACGATTCACTGGTGAAGCATCTCACTGGGCGACAGGTATGCGTCCGTCGCATCACGTCGATCCGGGATGCGCTACCAAGCCCGCCGGGCTCGCCGCCGACCACCGAGGAGCGACTGGAGCTGGCGATTGCTGACTTGGTGCGCCGCAAGACAGCCCGGCCGCGCACGCGTAATACCCTGCTCAACACCCTCCACGCCCTCTTCAAGAAGGAGCTATCCGATTCGCAACTCACCGCATTGTTCGACGCCTTGTGCCGAAAGGGCGTGGTTCAACAGGATGGCACGAAGGTTTCCTACACCTTGCCATGCCCATGAACATGGTCTGCCACCGATGAAGCCTGATGCTCCGCAAACAAAACCGCTGACGGCAAAGGTGCTGCTCAAAGGCTTCGTCCCGGAACGCAGGCATCGGGGCAAGCGCCTGTTCATCGACGAGAAGCTGCGCGTCTTCTCCCCCGGAAAATGGAGCCTGCTCTACTCCAGTCCTCGGCGTGGCTTTCTGGTCGAGGTTGACGCAGAGGGGCGGCCCGAGCCGCTGAATCTCTACAAAGATCCGCGCGGGCACGTTTTTCCCCGGACGCTCAACCGCTGGTTGAAAGAGGATTGGGAGATTCGCCGGGACATCGAGCGCAGACGCAGGGAGGCGAAGAACCTGCGGGCCATCCGACCGACGGTACTGGTCCCCGTGCAGACACCCAATCTCCCGCGAAAGGTTCTGGTCCTCGACATCGAGACCTCTGGAAAGCTGGACGAAGGCCCCTCGCCTGAACGAATTGCTCTGGCTGGTCTCAAAGAGTTCAATCTGGAGGCTGGCGGCTACCGCCCATCATCCTATGAACCCTTCGATGGACTGCCCGATTGGGAGCCGCTGCGGAGGCGGCTTGGCGAACCAGCTGATTTGATCCTTGGGCACAACACCTTCGGGTTCGACTACTACTTCCTTGAACAAGTCGTGGATCTTGAGGGAGTCGCCGCCAGAAGCGTCGATCTGTTCCTTTGGCTGTGTTCCTGCGTGGGCTACCACCGCGGCCTCAGTTTGAACGACCTTTGCCGCCTGAATCTCGGTATCTGGAAGACGCGCTTCGGAAAACCCATGAAAAAACTCGCAGCCCAGCCCGACAAGGCCGAGCTGCACCGCTACAACGAACGAGACCTGGACCTGACCTTCCGCCTGTGGCTGCACGCGATCAGTCAAAAACCGATCACAAGCCGAGGGCCAGGTTCCTGGAAAGCCACACAGGGCGATCTCGACTTTTTGTCGGGCCGAAAACCCCTCATCGTCCATCGGACTTGGTTGGAGACCAAGCGGGACTGGAAATCGAAGCAGCCGTCTCCGTTGCATCGTGAAGCCATTCTGCGACGACTCGGTCCGCATGATGCGGATCGGGTTGTTTGGCCCAGCTATCGGGTGATCTTTTGTTCGGCTTGTCGCCGCACAAGAACCTTTGTCGTCACTGAGCCCTTTGAGCGCCGGGTCGAGGACGGAGAAGATTTTCCGGGCCACTTTCTGGTCAAAAAGAACCTCGGAGATTTCCGGCTCATGTGCCCGTGCGGAAGGAGCGCCAAAGTTCGCTGTCTCACGCCCCCGGACCTGATCGGCACGTCCGAACCTTATCGTATTGGCCGCAGCCCGCTGCACGAAGATGCCGCCACTTCCCCCAAAATCTGCCGAATTCTGGTGGATCGTGAGGACGATTTCAGGTGGAACGGGAAGATCGGCTTGATCGACGACGCATTGGAGAACTGCTGGCGAAACAGCGACTCGTGGATGCAACGTCAGACTGTCAAGGCCGAGGGGCACTGCCAGATCTGCGGCGCGCCATTGACCATCCACGACATCCCGCTTGTGCATCCGCACTTCAAGACTCCGGCCTGTCAGCCTTGCCTCCGCCTGGGACGACATCGCTACTTTCACCAAGGAGAATGGTTGCCGGAACTGAAGCGAAGACGTTTGGCCGTTGCCGACTCTATGGTTCCGACCAACGAGTCGAGGAATCTGACGGATTTCTACGTTTGCTGAGCAACGCTCGATCCATCTGGCTTCTGTTCCAGGGGGCGTGACCAACGCGCTTTCGGTCTTCTCCGGGGGCCGTGCTGACCCCGCACCGTCCCCCTCCGCCTCCCTCCGCCTCCCTCCGCCTCCCTCCATGCGCGCTCGTCACGGCTGTTCCAGATTCCGTAGTCGCGGGGCCGCTTCCGTTGGGAGCTTGGCTCGTTCACTCCGCGACTTCCTCCGCTCCGCCAAAGGCTCCTCTACGGAATCGTAGTCGGCTTCCCTCGC
>CAMLMI010000376.1 GCA_946480965.1 uncultured Verrucomicrobiales bacterium
TTCGGCGAAGCGCAGGGCATCGGCGATGGAGCCGCCGCGCGGCACGGTCACGCGGGCGGTCCGGTCGGGGCGCAGGCGCAGCACATAGCGGCGGGCGCGCGGGTTGCGGACCAGCTTCAGCGGGATTTCCGTTCCGCCCACCGCGATGGCGCGAAGTTCGGCGGGTTCGATTTCCCGGGCCGCGAACCGCCGGATGAGTCGCCGGACAGGATTCACTGGAAGAGGCGAGGGGCGAAGTCGGCCAAGTAGCGTCGCCAGACCGGCCAGCTGTGGTCGCCGTCGGTCAGGTGGTATTCGTAGCGCAGGCCCTTGTCTTTCAGCGCGGCATCGAAGGCGGTGTTCATCTGGAGGAGGAAGTCGTCCTTGCCGATGGCGATCCAGAGGAGCTTGAGGCGCTTGTTGGTGAGCTTGGCGTCGTCGAGCGCGCCGGCGACGTCCTTGGGTTGGGGCGTGGCCGCGCTGAAGGCCCCGATGTAGCCGAAGCGGTCCGTGTGGCGCAGTCCGATGGTGAGGGAATGGCCGCCGCCCATGCTGAGGCCGCAGATGGCGCGGTGCTCGGGGCCGGACTTCACGCGGTAGTTGGCCTCGACGAAGGGCAGCACGTCCTCGATCAGGTCGCGCTCCATCAGCGCGGTGTTCTGCCCGAAGCCGCCGGGACTGGCGTCGCCGACGAACGCGTGTCCGTCCATCATCACCACGATCATCGGCACGCACTTCTTCTCGGCGATGAGGTTGTCGATGATCCAATGGGCCTTGCCGTGGGTGGTCCAGGTGGCCTGGTTGTCGCCCATGCCGTGCTGGAGGAAGAGCACGGGATACTTGGTGCGCGTCTTCTGGTCGTAGCCGGGCGGGGTATAGACCGACAACGGACGCACGCGGCCGACCGACTTGGAACGGTAGTCGTGGCTGCGGACTACGCCGTGCGGGACGTCGCGGAAGTCGTGGATCAACGGCGGATTCCCCGGAACATGAAGGATGCTGGTGCGGGGTTCGCGCTGGGGTTTCACCGCCGGATTGCCGGGATCGACCATGCCGAGGCCGTCCACGGTTAGGCTGTATTCCCAAACGCCCGCAGGCACGGGGCCAACGGTGGCGGTCCAGACGCCGTTGGAGCCTTTGGTCAACGGCACGCGGCCTTGGGGCCATTGGCCTTGGACCGCCACGGCCTCGGCCTGCGGGGCGAGCAGGCGAAAGGTCACTTGGCCATCGGCGGCGATTTCGGGGGAACGGGTGTTCGGGGGCGGGGTGCGGCGTTCGGCGGCGGACATGGTGTAAGCGGAGCCCAGCAGGGCGAGCACAGCTGCGGCCACGGGAAGGTTCATCGCGCCGGAATCTCCCTCCGCTCCCCTCGGGGCGGCAACGAGAAATTCCCGAAAGCCGGTGGCCGCAGGGTCTCCCGTGCGTTCGGAGGGCCGGAGACTTCCGCCGGGAACGGGGTGTAATGTTTTCCCGCTCGGTTCCGTCTGAGAATCCGGATGAAACCCGTGAACTCCACTGCGCATCGCCGAATCGGGGTGATTTGCCCGGCGATCAGCGGCCATTTGAATCCCGCGCTGGCTCTGGCCGGAGAACTTCAAGACCGGGGCTATGAAGTCGCCTACTTCGGGCCGGCCGATGCCGCCGCGAAATGCCGCTCGGCGGAGATCCGGCACATCGTCATCGGGGAGCGTTCCATGCCTGCCGGAACGGTTTTCGAGCAGATGCGGCATCAGGGAGAACTTTCGGGGCGCGAGGCCTGCCGCTGGATCCTCCGCTGTCTCCAGCAAGAGGCGGAGATGCACTTCGCCGATCTGCCGGAAGCCCTGCGCCGCTGGCGACCGGACGGGCTCTTGGTGGACCAGGTGCAGCCGGGCGCGGCTTCGGTGGCCGAACACGGGAAACATCGCTATTGGACGCTCTGCCACGCATTGCCGGTGAACTTGGACCTGACGGTGCCTCCGTTCATCTCCACCTTGGATGCGATGCAGGGCCGGTTGGGTTGTGCGCGAAACTTCCTCGCCTGGATGTCGGTCCTGCCCTTGGCGCTGCCGTTGCTCCGCACCATCAACCGCCAGCGCCGCGCTCTCGGCCTGCGAGGACTGGCTCCGGGAAGTTTCGGCGAATCCAAGGAAGGCGTCTTGGCGCAGATTCCCCGGGCCTTCGAGTTCCCGCAGCGGCGCATTCCTCCGACGCTGCGGTTCACCGGGCCGTGGGTCCGGGCGAAGAACCGGGGCGAACCGTGGTTTCCGTGGAACGAGCTGGATGGCCGTCCCTTGATCTACGCTTCGATGGGCACCTTGCAGAACCGGATCGGCGACGTGTTCCGCCTCATCGCCGAGGCGTGTCAGGGACTGGGCGCGCAACTGGTCATTTCCCAGGGAGCGCATGACGCCACGCCGCTGCCCTACCTGCCGGGAAAACCGATCATCGTGCCGATGGCTCCGCAACTCGCCTTGCTCGAGCGCGCTTCGCTGGTCATCACCCACGCCGGACTGAACACCGCGCTGGAGACCCTGGCGGCAGGGGTGCCCATGGTGGCGTTGCCCGTGACCAACGATCAACCCGGTGTCGCCGCGCGCATCCGCCGCTGCGGGGCGGGGGAACTGTTGCCCTTTGATCGGCTCAACGTTCCCGAACTCCGCAAGCTGGTGGAATCCGTCCTGCGCGAACCGAAATACCGCGAAGCCGCCCGTCGGATGCGGGGCGAGATCCAACGCGCCAACGGTTTGCGGCAAGCCGCCGATCTCGTGGAAGAAGCCTTTCCGCTGGGAACCTCCGACCGGGAAATTGAAACTCTGGTTTGCTGAGTCCTGAGCCTCGCTCGAAGCGCTTTTCGCGACCGGGCAAACGGCCCGGAGAAGAATCTTCGCTTCCGGCAAAATTACGCTTTGACACGAGGCGGCTCATAAATAAGCTGCGCGTCCGCTGGTCGGGGTCGTAGCTCAGTTGGTAGAGCACCACAATGGCATTGTGGGGGTCAGGGGTTCGAATCCCCTCGGCTCCACCACCCGTTAGAAACACGGGTGGTGGAAAGGGGACAAGGAATCCAAGACCGGTCGATCTCCCTCGGGCAACCCGTTTCATTCCGCTCCGTCGTCCCGGAAAACCGTCTCCCACTTCCTTCTCTCCATGCCTTCTCCCAAAGAAATTGCCCGGCGTTGGTTCGACGATGTCTGGAACCGGCGAAGCGTCGAGACCATCCGCGAACTGCTGTCGACGGACGCCACCGGCCATTTGGAAGGCGGCATCGACATCATAGGCCCCGAACCCTTCATCGCCTTCCGCCAATCGCTGCTGACCGCCTTGCCGGATCTCCGCGTCGAGGTCGCGGAGATCATCGCCGAAGGGGAGAACGTCTGCGTGCGGTGGTCCGCAGTCGCCACCCATACGGGAGAAGGTCTGGGTCTGCCGCCGTCAGGGAAAAAAGCCAGGTTCCGGGGCACGACCTGGTTGCGGATCGTCGATGGACGGATCGTCGAAGGCTGGGACAACTGGAACCAAGGCGGTCTCATGGCCGCCCTGTCGTAGCTGGCGGCCGCTATCCCGCGAGGACCTCGGCCAGGGTCTTGAGCAGGGTCTCCGTGGTGTAGGGCTTGGGGATGAAGTGTTTCACGCCCGCCCCGATGGCCTTGGCCACGCCGCCGTTCGAGTTCAGGCCGCTGGAGGCGACGATCTTCACCCTCGGGTTCATGCTCTTCAGCGCCACGATCAGTGCGGGGCCGTCCATGATCGGCATGGCCATGTCGGTCAGCACCAGGTCGATCTCCGCCCCGGCCTTGGCGTAGAGGCTCAAGGCGTCGGCTCCATGCTGGGCCACGAGCACGCGGTAGCCGAACCGCTCCAGCGTTTTTTGCGCGACCTTGCGGATGCCCTCCTCGTCGTCCACCACCAGCACGGTCTGGCCGGTGCCCCGGGGAAGGTCGATGGTGGGCATTGAGCCGGGTTCCGGTTCGGGCGACGCGGCGGAGGCGGGGAGGTAGATCTTGAAGATCGAGCCCCGCCCCGTCTCGGAGTAGAGGTTGATGAAGCCGCCGTGGCTCTTGACGATGGCCAGCGTGGTGGAGAGGCCGAGCCCGGTGCCCTTGCCCAACTCCTTGGTGGTGAAGAAGGGCTCGTAGATGTGTTCGCGGATGGCGGCCGGGATGCCGGTGCCATTGTCGGCGACCTGCACGCGCACGTAGGTGCCGGGCTTGGAGCCGGGGTTGGCCGCCACGTAGTCCTCGTCCACGACGGTGTTCTCCAAGGCGATGGTGAGGCGCCCGCCGTTCGGCATGGCGTCGCGGGCGTTGACGCAGAGGTTGAGCAGCACCTGGTGGAGCTGGGTGGGGTCGCCG
>CAMLMI010000377.1 GCA_946480965.1 uncultured Verrucomicrobiales bacterium
CTCTTCCGGCTCGGCCACCACATAGACGGAGGGAGTGGAGAAACCGACCGCGCCCTCGGCCAGGTTGCTGCGGAAGACCTCCACGCCGTTGAGATAGACCACGCCGCCGTCGTCGCGCATCAGCCGCAGGAGCAGGCTTGAAACATCGGCCTTGGTGCCGATCAAGAACTGGCGGCGGAAGTAGTGCGTGATGGTCCGGTTGCCCTCGGGACCGAGGTTCAGCGGGGTCGCGATATGGAAGTCGCCTCCGCCCAACGGCGCCGGTCCCGAAGACCAGGCCGAATCGTTGTAGCCGGGTTGCCTCCAGGCCGCGCCCAGATCGCCGCGCGTGTCGGAATAGCGCCAGGTGCTGCGGGCGGCGACCAGCGTGGCGGCTCCCGATTGGCGTGAGACGGTGACGACGGTCGCGCCGACGTTGGTCAACGCGCCGTCGGTGGCCACGAGTTCCAGCCGGTATTGGCCTGGCCATTGGATCTTGGCGGTGGTGGACAAGGCGGACGCATCGGCGAAGGCCACCGGGGCCGGACCTTCGGCCACCCGCCAGTAAGCGGTGACTGCGGCAGGTGGATTGGGCGCGCCATCGTCCAGCACGGAACCGGTCAGCGGCACGTTCACCGGAAATCCGGCCACGACCAACGCCTGGTCCGGAGACACGGAGACGATGGGCGGGCGGTTGACGAAGTTGTCGTAGCCGGGCGACGGGGCACCGGGGCTGGCGCGCCAGTTGAGCGGTTCGTCTCCGAGCGTTGCCGGGGCGATCTTTTCGATGGAGGCGAGGGTGCCCGCGACCGTATTGGGCCAGGGCGCGGTCTGGTCGTAGCGGACCTGGTCCACGAGCAAGTAGGGCACGATCAAAGTGCCCGAGCCGTCGTCGGCCAGATCGGGTTTGTCCGGCCGGAGCACTTGCAGCATCTCGCCGCCATCCTGCAAGCCGCCGGGGAACGGTCCATAGACCCCGACCTGCGCCGGCACGGAATAGCGCGCGCGGAAAGCGGCGGGATCGGAGCCGACCACCAGCACAATGCCACCGGGCGGCAGCACGACGCCCTGCGGGAAGGAGAAGCCGAGACCATTGATCTGCCAGGTGTTGGTCGGAGCCTCCGCGTCGTAGAGCGGCACCTCGAACGCGGCGAGGTTCTTCAGCTCGACGAACTCCGCCTCGCCTTCCTCGGGAGCGTAGCGGATTTCGTTGATGATCACCGGACCGTGGCGCGGGCCGGAATTGGCGCCGCCGAGCGTGAGAGAGATCTCCGGCAGATAGAGCAGGCGGCCTTCGCTATTGGTGCTGCGACCGAAGGACACGCCGTTCGCCGCCGCCGGGAAGACGAAGCCATCGGCGTAGCCGGTCAATTGCCCGACCGGATTCGCGGACAGGAGATAGACCTCCTCGCCGTGGGAATTGAGCGTGAAGCGATTGGTCGAATTCAACGGCCGGTCGAAGTCTTCTTCGTCGAACACCAGGTAGCCCCCGGCCTGGATCACCGTGTTGTCGGGTATGCGGAACTTCGTCGGACGCCCCAGATTGTCGGTCAGGAACCAGCCGCCGATGTCCACGTTGGTTCCCGTGGGGTTGAAGAGCTCGATGCTGTCCAGGAGCGGCGGATCGGTGTGGGTCAGCACCTCGGTGATGAGGATCGGGGCGATGCCGGCCGCCGGATCGTCGGCTCCCGGCGATCCCCCGATGGCTGAACTGGCCCGCCAGTCGGACGCAGCCGAGGAATTGGTCGTGGCGGCGGGATTGCGCGGCACGAGCGAGAACCCGGTGCCGTCGGTCGAAGTGGGCCAAGGCGCCTGCGTGCCGTAGGCCACACCGCCGTAGAGGCTGCCGTCGGCCCGGAGGATCTGGAGAGTCTCGCCCGAGTTGTTCAGGCGGCCCGAGAACGCGCCGAAGACCGACAAACCGGGATAGCGGCTGGCGACGCGCGCAGGGTCGGTCGCCAAGACGATGAATTCGCCCGGGGCGAGTTCGGTTCCCAGCGGGAAGGCAAATTCCACCGCATTGGTCAGGCGCACGCCGCCGAGGTCGAGCGTCTGGGCGGAGACGTTCTTCAGCTCGATAAACTCGAACTCGTCTCCGTCCACCGCCCCGTCCGGAGCGGGGTGATACATGATCTCGCTGATCAGCAGACCATCGAGCGGCCGGTCCACGAGGAAGAGCGCCTCGTCGATCGGGCTCCAAAGCGCGCCGTTCACCAGGCGGGCCCGGACGAGCTGGTTCCGGTCGATGGTCACGGGGCCGGTGTAGGCTTTGGCCGAGGCGGAGATCGAGCCTCCGACGAGGCGCGGATCGGAGCCGTCGGTGGTGTAGTAGATCGTGCCCGTGCCGCCGGTGAGCGTCAGGGCGAAGCCCGGGGCGACGATGCCGCCGCGCTGGCTGAAGGTCGGCGCGACGATGTTCGCCGGAAAGAGCCCGTCGGTGCGGAGCTGGTTGACGACCACGCCGGAGCGGCCGCCGATGAATCCGTTCACGACATTGCGGAAGGCGTTGCGCCACGTGGCCTGGGTGTAGGGATTGGCCACCTTGGAATCGCCCCAGCGGGCGGACTCCGCGATGATCGGCAGGTCGAGCTGGTTGCTCAGCGAATTCATCCGCGTCCGCGCCGCCGCGACGGAGAGGACTCCGTTGTTGAAGAAGTGGCGCTGGACATGGTCGGCCACCAGCAGGCGGAACTCGGGGTTCGCCTGGAGCCTTTGCCAGAGGTATTGCGGGTTGCTCTTGCTGAAGTTCGAGCCCTGGCCCGGGTCGCCGGCGGGATAGGGTCCGGTGCGGTCCTCGTTCACGTTGAGCAGGGTGTGCTCGGCGTCGTGGATGAAGAACTTGAAGCCGCCGGAAAGGCCGTTCGTGTGGCGGATGCCGAACCAGTTGTTCGGCGAGGTGTTGCCGAGGAAGGCGGAGATGGGCGAGTCGAGATTGCCGCCGTAGAGGACGATCAGCATGTAGTCGATCAGCCCGGGCACATCGAGGAGGTTCTCGAACGCGGGATTGGGCGTGCCGTCGGCGTTGCGGCCCTGGACGCGGAAGTAGGCGGCGTTGCTGGTGAACCCGTTGGTCGCGGCCTGCCAAAGGCGGCGCCAGGCGTTCAGGTTGCCGTCCGTGGGCTCGACCTGGTAGCCGAGGTCGGGGTCCACCTTCACCGCGTCGAACTCCTCGGCGTCCGCGCCGAAATACATCTCGCCGTAGCTGGCGTCGGCCCGTTCCTGGAAGTTGAACATGCCCCAATAGACGCCGTTGAGGTAGAGGTGGAAGAACTGGTCGCCGCGCGTGGCCGGGCGGCCCATCTCCCATTGCGTCCGGCGCGAGAAGATGTCGCGCACGCAGATCATCTGGCCGTCTCCTTGGAACGCCCACGAGTAGTTCTGCATCGTGCGGAAATCGATCTTGTCATACTCCGTCGCGCCGCCCTCGAAGAACTGGTAGTCCAGCTTCGACGGGCCGTAGTCGCCCCGGAAAAACAGGCGGAAGGAATGCTTGGGGTTGTCCGTGCTCCGGCTGAAGCCGCCCCGGATGCGGATGCCGCAGTTGATCTGGAATCCCGGCTTCCCGTCCGGGTGGATCAGCTCGGCCGAGGCGGGCCGTTCCCACGTCCGTTCGTCGCCGGAGGGATTCGCGTAGATGCCGGTGGAGGGGTTGAAGAGGTCGCCCAGTTCCATCACGACGCTGACCGAGGGGATGGCCTGGAGCGCGTTGGTGACTAGGGAGCCGTAGGTGGCGCCGCCGGTGATGGCCGGGTCCATGCCGTAGTCATAGACCTGCCCGCCGAAAGTCCGGGGTGCCGGCCAGCCGGGCCCGGGAGCCGCGCCGGTCGGCGACTGGTTCACGATGTCCGCCGGGAAGAGGTAGGTCGTCGTCACCGAGTCCGAAGCCTGGTAGCCGGTGCGGAACGCCGTCGCGCGGATGGTCATGGTGCCGTTCACCGCGATGGGGCCGCCGTAGATGCTGCCGCTCGTGGCCAGCGGCACGGAGCCGTTCGTGGTGTAGCGGATGATGGCGTTCGGGGTGTCGCTGCTCAGGGCGACCGTGAACGGGGCGAACTTCAGGCCGCGCCCGACGCTGAACTCGGGAGCCGCCACCTTGGCCAGGAAACCGACAACGTTCGACGCTCCGGGCGTGGGCGGATTGAAGAAGTAGTTCGTCCCCTGCACCACGCCGTAGGACACGTCGTCCGTCTGCGCGGGATACTCCGGGCTGTAGGCCGAGGCGACAGTCACGCCGTCCGGCTGCACGAGGGCGAGGTATTCGCCGTTGGCCGACAGGCTGAAGTTCGCGTGGAGCTGCGCCGCCGCGTTGGT
>CAMLMI010000378.1 GCA_946480965.1 uncultured Verrucomicrobiales bacterium
CCGTCGTTCATACTGGGGACGCCACAGCCCCGGCCGATAAACGGTATATGAAAGCCATTGTGAACATCGACGTTGCCATCATCGAGGACGACGCCTCCATCCGGCAGATCATCTGCGGCTGGCTGAGGCAGTCCAAGGGCTTCAACTGCGTGGGCGACTTTGCCGACGGGGAAAGCGCGGTGGCCGGGTTGACCAAGCTGAAGCCGGCCGTGGTCCTCACCGACATCAACCTGTCCGGCATGAGCGGCATCGAATGCGTGCGCCAGCTCAAGCCGCAGCTCGTCGATACGCAGTTCCTCATGCTCACGGTCTATGAAGACGCGGAGCACATCTTCGACGCCCTGTCGGCCGGTGCGAGCGGCTACCTGCTCAAGCGGACTTCGCGCAAGGGTCTGTTGGAGGCGCTGGCTGAGGTGCACGGGGGCGGTTCGCCGATGACCAGCGGCATCGCGCGGAAGGTGGTGCAGTCCTTCCAGCAACCGGTGAAGGTCGAGGCTCCGGAAACGGCGGAGCTTTCCCAGCGCGAGCGCGAGGTGCTGGACCTGCTGGCGCGCGGCTACGCCTTCAAGGAGATCGCCGACATGCTGAGCATCGGCGTGACCACGGTGAGCACCTACATCCGCCGCATCTACGAGAAGCTGCATGTGCGTTCGCGAGGCCAGGCAGTGGCGAAATACACCAACCTGACTCGGGGCAACGAGCGGTGGTTGCCGACGTCGCGCTGATTTCTGGGGCAATGGGTTTCCGCCGGGGAACAGGGAGGAACACCCGGTGACGATGCCGGGGGTTGCGCTCCGGGAACCCGCTCCGTTCAATTCGAGGCACATGCTCCCCAAAGTCCGAGTCCTGATCGTGGACGACCATCCGCTGGTGCGGCTGGGACTGGCGAACGCCTTGGCGGTGTCGGACCAGACCGAAGCCATCGGTCAAGCGGCGACGGGGGAAGAAGCCCTCGAGTTCTGTCGCTCCACCCGGCCCGATGTGGTGCTCCTCGACGTGCATCTCCCTGGAATCGACGGGCTGGAAACCTTGGCACGGCTACGGACGGAGTTTCCCGGATTGAAGGTCCTGATGGTTTCCGTCGCCGCCCGGGACGAGGAGGTCTTTCGGGCGGCGGAAAGCGGAGCCGGGGGCTACGTGCTGAAGTCGGTGGGGATTCGGGAATTGGCCGAGGCCATTGTTCGGGTCCATGAAGGCGGCGAGTTTTATTCCCGAGAACTGGCGGAGCAACTGACGGAGCGCCGCCGCCGGGGCGGGCTCAGTCCCCGGGAGCTACAAGTGCTCCAACTCGTGGTGGCCGGGTTCAGCAACAAGGAAATCGTCGGGCAGATGAAGCTGTCCGAGGCCACGGTTAAACTTCACATTTCCAATATGTTGGCAAAGCTTGGTGTGACCGACCGCACTCAAGCCGCTGTGGCGGCCATCAGTCGGGGAATCGTGCGCCTCGGGAAATGAGTAGGAGGCGGTTTCGAGATGGGCACGGGATGCTCTGCGGCCCAGCAAGATGTGAGGCAGGTGCCGTTATGTAAGTGGGGCGCAATGGGCAATTTGCGTGTGCATCGAATGTCACATTTCGGGAACAATTAGCCGTTTGGCTAGGGTGACATACTTCGAGGGTGGCAGGCATCGTTTTCGCAATCTCCCGATTCGCGAAGAAGCCGTGAAATGTGTTCGCACGTTTCATTTCAGAAGTCGTTCTAGGTGTCTTCGTTCGGGACAGCGCGAAAGCGCGTGATGAACCAATGCAACCCCACAACACACCCCAACCCAAAAAACATCGGCTCAAGCCGCTGTCAGTGAGGCATTCCATGAAAGTATTACAAACCCTGCTCATGGCGGCGACGGCCGCTGTGATTGCTGCATCGGCGGATGCGGCAACAACTCTGATTCCAGGAGTTTACAAACGCGAGCAGTTCAACGGAGCCACCCGTGCGCAGGTGACCGCCGGAACAGGACTGCCCACTCCCATCGTTACTACAGAGAGCCAGTGGGATCTTCCGGATCGAGGAGAAAACTACACGGCGCGGCACAGCGGTGTGATCATTCCGGCGACTTCCGGAAACTATGATTTCTACCTGGCGGCGGACGACGACACGGACCTCTACATCAGCACCAATTCGAGTCCGACGGGCAAATACCTGATTGCCCATGAGCCTTCATGGAACGGTGTGCGCGCTTGGCGCGGTGGCCAGCAATCGTCGCCCACATTCACCAATTCTCTGGGCACGCCGTTCGCTGCGGGCATTCCGCTCGTGGCAGGTCAGCGTTACTACCTTGAAGCGATCCAGCGCGAAGGCGGTGGCGGCGACAACTTCGCCGTGACCATGGTGCCTGCGGGGGAAGTTCCCACCTCCGGAGATGCCACCACGCTGACGGGCAACTTGATCGGACTGGAGATCCAGACCCCGACGCAGCTCTCCTTCACGGTGAATCCGTCCAACACCACGGCCTACGTGGGTATGGCGGCGCACTTCAACGTGGCGGTTTCGACCGACAGCGAGTTGCCTGCGGGTTACCAGTGGCGTCGCAACGGAACGGCCATCGAAGGCGCCACCTCTGCCAACTACACCTTGATGGCGTCCTCGACGGACACCGGGGCGACCTTTGACTGCGTGGTCCGCGTGCCGGCCATCGGCACCGCCATCCTGACCCGCACCTCGACGGTGGCGACCGTTACGGTGCCGGCGACCGGAGGCGTGGTGGTGAACGGGTTCCTCAAGCGCCAGGTCATGGCCGGTTACACCACGGCCAATGTCCGGACCAACGTGAACAACGGCAACGGCGGCAAAGGCGTCGCGTCGGCGGTCAACGTCTTTGACGTGCCTTCCGCCGGTGCCAACTACGCCGAGCGGGTCAGCGGTTTCTTCACCCCGGCCACCAGCGGTGCGTATGTCTTCTTCCTCGCGGCGGACGACGACACGGACCTGTATCTGAGCACCGATGATCAACCCCGCAACAAGCGGCGTATCGCCCAAGAGTTGATCTGGAGCAACAATCGTTCGTGGAACACCTTGGGTGATGCGAACGGGTCCTTGGCCCAAAAACGGTCGGATCAGTTTGTTCCTAATGCAGACACGGGAGAGACGCCTTTTGCCAACGGCATCAATCTGGTTGCCGGAACCCGCTACTACATTGAAGCGATCCATCGCGCCGGTGGCGGCGGCAACGGCGTCAGCGTGACCGCCGTGCTCAAGTCTGATGCCGATTTGGGCATCCCTGCGGACAATGATCCCTCCACGCTCACCAACGCGGTCATCAGCTATGTGACCAGCCCGGTGACTTCGTTCAACGTCGCGGGGCCGGCCAATGTGACGGTCTTCGAAGGATTGAACTACAAGTTCGAGGCCATTGTGACGACCGACAGCGAGATCTCCCCCCGCTATCAGTGGAAGAAAGGCGGAGTGGCCATCCAAGGAGCCACCGGCAGCTCGCTCTCCGGGGTTGCGGCGCTGTCCGACAGCGGCAGCACCTACTCGGTGGACATCAGCATTCCTGGCGTGACCAACTACTCCAGCGGCACGGCGACTCTGACCGTGCAGCAGAGCGTCTTCGCCGAAGGAACCCTCAAGCTGGAACGCTGGAACGGCACGGATATGACCCGCGCGATCATCGGGGCCAACGCCATCGGCACCGTCCGCGAAGCCGACTCCGTCCGGTATGTGACCTCGGGTTTCGACATTACCGACAGTGGATCGGACTACGTTCTGCGTGTTTCCGGCTTTTTCGTGCCGGCCACCAGCGGCAACTACGTCTTCTACCTCGCAGCGGACGACGACACGGACGTGTATCTCGGCACCAACGACAAGGCGGAGACCAAGCGCCTGATCGCCCACGAGTCCGGTTGGAGCGGCAACAAGAACTGGAACACGGTTGGTGGCGGCAGCACGTTGTCGCAGCGTCGCTCCGACCAGTTTGTCCCCGATCCCAACACGGGTGAAACGCCTTTCGCCAACGGCATCGCGCTCACGGCTGGAACCCGCTACTACATTGAGGCAGTCAACCATCAGGGCGGTGGCGGCCAGAACCTCGCCGTGACCTTCACCCGTCTCGGCGATCCCGATCCGGCCAACGGTTCGGCCACGGCTTTGATCGGGCCTCGCGTCGGCGTGCTGGTGCCCGCCGCGACCAGCTTGGGGATCACCCAGGACGTGAGCAGCGCATCCGCCCTCGTCACCCAGCCTGTGACCTTCTTGGTCGGGGCTACCAACAACGGCTTGCTCCCGACCGCGTATCAGTGGCGCCGCAACGGCACCGCGATCAACGGAGCCACGAGCCGCGGCTACAAC
>CAMLMI010000379.1 GCA_946480965.1 uncultured Verrucomicrobiales bacterium
GGAGCTCTACGGCGGGATCGAGGCGGATTGGTCCACGGTGCGGCCGGTCCGGGTGCTCGCGGCGTTCCTCATCGCGCTGGCGGTCGTCGCGGTGATCCTGCTGCGGCGGTGGACCTCGCAACTGATCGCGCTGTCGGTGTCGGGATTTCTCACCTGCTTCTATTTCGTGCTCTACCGCGCGCCGGATTTGGCGCTCACGCAGATCCTCGTCGAGACGGTGACGTTGATCCTCGTGTTGCTGCTGCTGGCTCGGTTTCCGCGCTCGGCGCAGGAGGGCGAGGAGAGCGGCCGCCCGACCGGCTCCCGCCTCCTTTGCCAGATCGTCCTGTCGCTGGGCGTGGGCGCGATGGTCACGGGTCTCGTGCTTGCGACCACGGCGAGACCGCACCCGGAACCGATCGGACCGGGCTTCCTGGCCCACACCGTCGAGCTGGCCAAGGGCAGCAACGCGGTCAACACCATTCTGGTAGACTTCCGCGGCTTCGACACGTTGGGCGAAGTCACCGTGCTCGTCATCGCCACGCTGGGCTGTCTCGGCCTGCTGATGCGCTACAAACGGACGCCCGAGCAGCACCGTCGGGGCCTCATGGGGCCGCCCGGTCTGACTGGGGCCGAACCCGGAAAGGAGTCCGAATGACCGGGCCGCAGTCCTTCATCTTCAAGGCGGCCGCGCGCCTTCTGTTCTTCGTGGCGAACATCGTAGCGCTCTACCTGCTGCTGCGCGGCCACAACCTGCCCGGCGGCGGGTTCATCGCCGGTCTGGCCACCGCCATTTCCATCCTCCTTCTCAGCATGGCCATCGGCCTGGAGGCGACGCATCGGCTGATGCGCTTCGATCCCATGCGGGTGGCGGCGGCGGGCTTGGCCGTCTCGCTCTTGACCGGGATGGCCCCGGTGCTTTTCGGACGGCCGTTCCTGGAGCATTTCGACACCCACCTGCACGACCTCCCGTTGCTCGGCGACGTGCATCTCGGCACGCCGCTGGCCTTCGACGTGGGCGTGTATCTCGTCGTCGTGGGCATCGTCTGCAAGATCCTCTTCGTCTTCGGCACCTCCACGCAGGGGATGCCCGCCCTGATGGCGGCGGAGGAAGCACGCTACAGCTCCCCGGTGGAACGGCCCATCGAGGAGGAAGCCGGACCGGAGTCGGACCCGGAACCAACCAGGAGGCCCCATGCAGATTGAGACCGCCCTGCTCATCGGCGTGATGTTCAGCGTCGCCACTTTCCTGGTGATGCAGCGCAGCTTCGTGAAGATCCTCTTCGGGTTCATCATCCTGACGAACGCCGCCAACCTCGTCCTGCTCTCCATGTCCGGCCGGCCCGACGGCAAGGGCGAGCCCGTGGTGTTGGACCAGCAGGCCCCGATGGTCGATCCCCTGCCGCAGGCGCTGATCCTCACGGCCATCGTCATCGGTTTCGGCGTGACCGCCTACCTCGTGATGCTGCTCTACCGCATCTTCCTCGATCATCGGACCACCAACGCCGCAGAGCTTTTCGCGGAGGAGAAGGGCGACGGGAAACCATGAACTGGGTCATCGCCCCCATCGTCCTGCCGTTGCTCACGGCTTTGGTTTGCCTCTTCTGGGGCAAGCCCGGTTCCGGACGCCGTTGGTTCGTCGCCCTGTCGGCCCTGGCGCAGTTGGTCGTCGCTCTCGGCTTGGCCGCCCATGTGTTCGATGAGGGCACGCTGGTCCTGCCCGTCGGCCGGTGGACCGCGCAGTTCGGCATCGTGCTCGTCGCGGACCTGCTGTCGGCGGTGATGCTCGGGCTGTCGTCGCTGACCGCGCTGGCGGTGATCCTCTTCGGCCATGCGGAGACGTCCCCGAGGATCGAGCATCCGCTCCGTCAGCCGCTCGTGCAGTTCCTCGTGATGGGCATCAACCTGTCCTTCCTCACGGGCGACTTGTTCAATCTCTTCGTCGCCTTCGAGATCCTGCTCATCGCCTCCTACGCCCTGCTCACGCTGGAGGCCGACGACTGGAACATCAAACAGTCCTTCCCCTACCTCTCGATCAACCTCGTCGGCAGCACGCTCTTCATCTGCGCCGCGGGGCTGGCCTACGGCATCTTCGGCACGTTGAACTTCGCGGAGATCTCCCAGCGCGCCCTCGCGATGGAGGGCGACGCGCGGGTGACGATGCTGGCGCTCCTGCTGCTCGTGGTCTTCGGCGTCAAGGCCGGCCTCTTCCCGCTCTACTACTGGCTGCCCAACAGCTACCCCACGCTGGCCGCGCCCATCGGCGCGCTCTACGCCGGCATGTTGACCAAGGTGGGCGTGTATGTGCTGCTCCGGCTCTTCGCCACCATCATGCCCCATTCGCTGACCGGCCTTCACGCGCTGCTCGCGTGGCTGGCGGGCTTCACGATGGTCCTGGCCGTCATGGGAGCCATCTCCAAGAACTACGTCCGCGGCATCCTCTCCTACCACATCCTGAGCCAGATCGGCTACATGGTGCTGGCCATCGGGTTCTTCACGCCCCTCTCCATCGCGGCCTGCGTGCTCTACATCATGCACCACATCGTGGTGAAGGCGTCGCTCTTCCTCGTCGGCGGCGTGGCCGCCGCACTCAACCGCACCGATGACCTGACCAAGATGGGCCATCTGTGGAAGCACTTCCCGTGGCTGGGCGTGCTCTTCCTCCTCCAGGCCCTGTCCTTGGCCGGCGTCCCGCCGTTGAGCGGATTCTGGGGCAAATACCTCATCGTCGCCGAGGGCCTCAAACAGGGCGCCTATGTGCTTGTCGGTGCCTCGATCCTCGCCAGCGTGCTGACCATGTTCAGCATGTTGAAGATCTGGAACGGTGCCTTCTGGGCCGCGCCCGCCGACGTGGCGGTTCCGAAACCTAGCCGCCGGACGCGCGGCATGACGTGGGTCGTGGCGGGCCTGGCCGTGGTCTCGCTCTGCATCGGCCTCGGCGTCGAGTTCTTCACCCAGGTCTCGCTGCGCGCGGCCGAAAGCGTCCTGGACCAGGAGGCCTACGCGCGCGCGGTGCTGGGCGTGCTCGGGAAGGGGACCCCGCCATGAAATACTTCGGCATCAACCTCCTCATCGCCGTTGTTTGGCTCCTGCTGAACCAGGACCCCTCCGTCGCGGTCTTCATCATCGGGTTCCTGATCGGCTTCGCGCTGCTCGGGATCTTCGCCGGGGTATTGGATAGCGGGGACTACGTGCGGCGCGCCTTCGGGGCCGCCCGCTTCCTGCTCGTCTTTCTCCGCGAGTTCGTCCTGTCCAACATCAGCGTGCTCCGCGCCGCGCTCTTCCGGTCGCGCGAGTCCCTGCACCCCAATTTCCTCACCTACGACGTGGAGGGCCTGACGCCCTTCGAGATCCTGCTGCTCTCCTACTGCATCACCCTCACGCCCGGCACGACGACCGTGAAGGTGTCCGACGATTTCAAGACCCTCGTGCTGCATTCGATCGACTCGGACGACGCCCAGTCCGTGCGCGACTACCTCGACCGTGTCATGCGCCCCGGCATCCTGCGCTTCACCCGATGATGGAGACCGTCCTCCATGTGACCTTCGGCATCCTGACCCTCGCGATCGGGATCGCCCTCGTGCGCCTCGTGCGCGGCCCCTCGGTGCTCGACCGCATCATGGCTTTCGACCTGATCACGACCTCGGCCGTGGGCATGATCGTGCTGCTGTCCATTCTGTGGGACACGCCGCATTATTTGGAACTGATCCTCGTCTTCTCGCTCCTCGGCTTCTTCGGCACCGTGGCCTTCGTCCAATACCTGAGCCGCCCCGGCACGATGGAGCACGAGCTGGCGAAAGAGGAGCGACCCGAGGGCCAGGAGAAGCCTGCGCCGAGAACCCGGACCGGAGACGTCGACCATGTCTGAGATCATAACCGCCACGCTCGTCCTCAGCGGATCGTTGCTGATCCTCGCCGCGGCCATCGGCGTGCTGCGGCTGCCCGACGTGCTCTGCCGTTCCCACGCCGTGGCCAAGGCGCTTACGCTCGGTATTTTTCTCATGTTGCTGGGGCTTTGGGTCCATCTCGGCGAGAAACAGACCGCCCTCAAGATCCTCCTCGCGATCTTCTTCCAAGTCGCGACCATTCCCGTCGGCAGCCACCTTGTCGGCCTGCTCGCCCTGAACCGCGACATCCCCCGCTGGCGTCACCGCCCGATGGACGACCACCGCAAAGCGAAGCCGGAAACGAAGCGGTCTTCCTGACGGGCCAGTCCCTTCCGAACTTGGAAAGGGTTTGGCATCGCCGCAAAGGGGCACAAGAAGCGCAAAACGACAACGACCGGGTAGGATTCAGCC
>CAMLMI010000380.1 GCA_946480965.1 uncultured Verrucomicrobiales bacterium
CGCCCTACCAACCCGGCCGTGGGACAAGCCGGAAACCTGTCCTGCTCTGGATCTGCGTTCATCCGTGTTCATCGGCGGTTAGATCGGCATGGCTAGGCCGGCGGCAGCATCCCACGCTTGCGCAGCATCGCTTCCATCGCCTTGTCCATGGCGTGGTCGGCGAGCGGCTTGGTCACTTCGTCGAGCTGGGCGTTGGCTTCCTTCAGCTTCTTGGGATCGCCGGACTTGGTCTTGGAATCCTCGGTGGCCAGCACCGCCTCGACCGCTTCCAGCGCGGCGTCGAGCTGTTCCTTGTATTCCGGGTCCAGGTCCGCGGCGTATTCGGCCATGGTCTTGCGCGTGGCCATGAGGTTCTCGCCGGCCTTGATCTTGGCCTCGGTCCATTGGCGGTAGCGCAGGTCGTCGAAGGCGTGGGCCACGGATTCCTCGACCATCTTCTGCACGTCCGCGTCGTCCACATCCACGGCGGACTTGATGGGCACGATCTTCTGGTGGCCGGTCTTCACGTCGCGGGCGAGCACCTGGAGAATGCCGTTGGCGTCGATCTCGAACTGCACGCCGACGCGGGGGACGCCCTTCGGCGCCTTCTCGAATTCCAGCTCGAACTTGCCGAGGCTCCAGTTGTCCTTCGCGCGCTCGCGCTCGCCCTGGAGCACATGGATAAGCATCGACTTCTGGTTGTCCACGGCGGTGGTGAACATCTCGCCGGCCTTCACTGGAATGGTCGAGTTGCGGTGGATGATGACGTTCATCAGGCCGCCGAAGGTCTCGATGCCGAGCGACAGCGGCGTGACGTCGAGCAGCAGCACGTTCTTGAAGCCGCCGTTGAGGATCTCCGCCTGGATGGCGGCGCCGAGAGCCACGGCTTCGTCGGGGTTCTGCCCGGTGTTGAGCTGCGGGCCTTCCGTCTTGTGGAAATCCTCGCCGAGCCGCAGGTCGCCGCGGTTTTCCTCGAACTCCACGCAGCCGAACCATTCGGAAACCAGTTTCCGCACCAACGGCATCCGGGTCTGGCCACCAACCAAAACGACTTGGTCCAGATCCTTCGCCTCCAGCTTGGCGTCGGAGAGCGACCGCAGGCAGTGGGCGCGGGTGCGTTCGATGATGTCCTTGGTCAGCTTCTCCAGCTCCTCGCGGGTAAGGCGGTAGCTGAAGCTGAAGTCGGGCGTGAGGAACGGCAGCTGCACTTCGGTCTCCGTCTCGGAGCTGAGCCGGATCTTCGCGGCCTCGGCGGCTTCGCGAAGCCGCGGCAAGTAGGCCGGGCTGCTAGCCCGGCTCGTAGAACGGGCAGCTTGCCCGTTCGTCGCCGTTTCGTCGGGCGTCGCTGCGGGCTGGCAGCCCGCGCTACGTGACAGGCTGGCAGCATGTCCTGCTTGCTCCTCGATCTTCTCCACCAGGAAATCCACCAGCCGCTTGTCCAGATCGTCGCCGCCCAATCGCGTGTTGCCGTTGGTCGAGAGCACTTGGAAGACGCCGGCGTTCAGTTCGAGGATCGAGAGGTCGAACGTGCCGCCTCCGAGGTCGTAAACCGCGATCTTCGAGCGCTCCTTCAGCTTGTCCAAACCATAGGCCAACGCGGCGGCGGTCGGTTCGTTGACGATGCGTTCGACGGTCAATCCGGCCAGTTCACCGGCCTTCTTGGTGGCGTTGCGTTGGGCGTCGTTGAAGTAGGCGGGCACGGTGATGACCGCGCGGGTGACGGGCTCGCCCAGGCTGGCTTCGGCGTCGGCCTTGAGCTTCTTCAGGATCTCGGCGGACACCTCCTCCGGCGTGTAGGCGCGGCCGTGGATGTCGATGGTCACGGGACCGCCGCCTTCGCCGCGCACGGGATAGGTCACGACCATCTCCTCGCGCGGGATCTCCGCGCCGCGCCGCCCCATGAAGCGCTTCACGGAATACACGGTCTGCGCCGGGTGGAGCGCGCGGACGCGGTTGGCCTTGTGGCCCACGACGGGGGCTTGGTCCGCCCCGGGAAAATGCACGACCGAAGGCGTCAACCGCTGGCCATCGGCATCGGCGATCACATAGGGAAAGCCGCTGTCCACGACGGCAACCAGCGAATTGGTGGTGCCCAGGTCAATACCGACGATCTTCGACATGGCGGCGAAACTGCCACGGTCACCGGAAAAGAAAACAGCGGAAGAGGCGAGCCGACAGGCGAACACTTTTCGCTGCTCGGAGAATTTCACATCACTTCCACCGGACACTTCGACAGCGCATCCAGGAAGCTTGCCGTAGCGATTGTTCAATGGCGGGTGGCACTATTCGGCTACGCCCGCGAAATAGCGCTGGGGAAAGCCGGACAGCTCTTTCAGCACGGTGTCGGTGTGGAGCAGGGTCAAATCCTCGGTCTTGGCGATGGCCGCCAGCATCCGGTCCCACGGATCGCGATGTTCCCAGCTCCACTGGGCGGCCAGGCGGGCGGCGGCAAAGGTCAGTTCCGCCACATGGAACCCCGCGACCACCTGTTCGCGCCATGCCGGGACGTTCGGCTCCACCAGCTTGCCCAAGGCGATCTTCCGCTCCACCTCCATCACACTGAGCGGCGAGAGCCAAAGGTCCAACCGATGCTGGTTCAGCAACCGGATGGCTTTTGGGTCCAAGGGGCCGCTGGTGACGAAGCGCCACCAGACGCTCGTATCCAAGAGGTAGCGGGACATGGTTCAGCGTTCTTCCTGCCACTCGTCCAACGGCCGATCCAATTCGGCCCAGTCCGTCCCCGGCACGCAGCCCTTGGGTAACGGCACTGGACCCGTCGGATTGGCCGCGACCAGCTTCACCGTCGGCTGGCCATTGTAGCGGGTGATCTCCACCACCTCGCCGCTTTCGGCCAAGCGGATCAACTCGCTGAACCGGGCCCGGGCTTCTGCGACACTCACAGTCATGGACAACTTCTTGCACATGATCCAATCCGAGGCAAGGGCGGCGACGACGGGAAGCCGCCGAGGTTGTTGACGCGTTGCATTAAAGAAGCCTTTTGAAAAGTTGAAGCCATGATCAACCGTTCCAAGTCGCTCACGGAAATAACCGGCATCGACTGGGGTCCGCCACCGCCGGACTGCCGGGAACTCGTCCGTCTTCGGCATGAACTTCGGCGAAAACCCATCGCGGAACTGACAGACGATGACCTTGCCCGCCTTGTAGAGATCACGGTTGATTCGGAGGTGGTCGTTCCGCTGGTTTTGGAGCGGTTGTTGCAAGATCCGCTGATCCTCGGGTTGCTTTGCCGAGTTTTGCGGGCCGATACGTTCGACTGGAGAAAGCGCCCTGAGTTGGTCGAGATGACGCGGCAAGTCGTCGGCAGTTCTCTCAACGAAATCTCTCAGATCACAGATGACCTCGAACGCACCTCCAAAGCGGCAGACGTTTGCCGATGCTGGGCTTGGTTCGAGCGGAATCTTTCGGCCATCCCGTAGGCTGCCACAATTAACCACCGGCGAACTCCCGTTCGCCGCTACGGGGAGTTCACACCACTTCCACCGGGCACTTCGGCAAGGCATCGAGGAACAGCTTGCCGTAGCGCTTGGTCAGGACGCGGTTGTCGAGGAGGACGACGATGCCGGTGTCGCTCTTGGTGCGGATGAGGCGGCCGACGCCTTGGCGGAGTTTGAGGATCGCCTCGGGCACGGAGAAATCCATGAAGGAGTTGCCGCCCCGCGCCTCGATGTCTTCGATCCGGGCCTCGATGAGCGGATGGTCCGGCACGGCGAAGGGCAGCCGGGTGATGATGACGTTGCTCAAGGCTTCGCCCGGAACGTCCACGCCTTGCCAGAAGCTGTCGGTGCCGAAGAGCACGCTGTCCACGTTGTCCTTGAACCGCTCCAGCATCGTGTGGCGCGGGATGCCCTTGCCCTGCACGAAGACTTCGAGCCCCATCTTGTCGAAGATCGGCTCCATCACGCCGGCGACGTCGTGCATCAGCCGGGTGCTGGTGAAGAGCACGAAGGCTTTGCCTTGCGTGGCGCGGACGAAGTGTTCGATCCACTTCACCAATTCGCGCTGGTAGTTTGTCTCGCGCGGATCGGGCATCTTCCCGGCCACGTAGATCTTCATCTGCCGTTCGTAGTCGAACGGCGAGCCGACTTGGAGCGCGTGGGCGGATTCCGCGCCGACGCGCTTAATCACGTAGGACAACGACTCGAAGGCGGCGGGCTGGGACGCAAGACGGCTGACGGACGCCACGGGATCGGCGTCTTCGGCGGAAGTTTTCGGAGTGGCGTTCTCCTTCGTCCCCAGCGTCGCGCTCGTGAGGATGACCGAGGTG
>CAMLMI010000381.1 GCA_946480965.1 uncultured Verrucomicrobiales bacterium
CGGCGGCGCCGCTCAAGGCCGCCATGATGGGACCGGCCGCGATGAAGGGACCGACACCCGGAATCGCCAAGGCGCCAATGCCCGCGACCCAGCCAAGAATGCCACCGACAACTCCGCCGGTTCCGGCACCTGCTACGGCGCCTTCAGGGGCCTTGGTGTTCTTTTCGTGGCCGAAGTCCCGGGTGGTTTCCCGATCGGGGAACAACACGGAGATGTCGTTGTTCGAAAAGCCGCAGACCTTCAGCGCCGAGACGATGTCCTCGGCCTGGCGACGGGTGGTGGCGATGCAGAATACAGATTTTTTAGACATAATGAGAATGCGTTGCACCCGCTCTGAATGAGTCGGGATATGACCCATTTTAGCCCGATCCATGCCACCAGTTCCGCGACGACCGTAAGTTCGCAGTGATGGACCCTTGAAACGCCGGGACCAACATCGAGCCAAAGACGCGCGCTCAGGACGGCAAGTCTCCCGCTCTCATTGGATTGCCCAATCTTCCGCGCCTCCGCTCACGATTTCGTGGGCGGTTTTCCGGAATGGAACCCTTGTGGAAAAATCGATGCCGAAACCCGCCCTAAACGTCCGCTTCACTTTCCGCCAATCATTCCCGGTGCACGCATCATCGTGCAGGAGGCAAGCCTCCCCAAAAAAGGCGCTCTTCGCCGCGATCACGGAGGATCCTCGGAGCCATCACGGATGGAACTTAGTCCTGTGGCCTATTGAGATTGCGGAAAAGTCCCCGTTCCGACGGCGCGACATCGACCGATCGGATCAAACCGTTCTGCTCTGCCCAACGACACAGCGACTGGAGCGAACGGTCTTCGGCCTGCAATCTTCGCCGAACTTCTTCCGCCATCCGGACTGGATAGATCGCCGCCAGAGGTTCGTAGAAGCCCTCCAGCCTCGGCACCACGCCGATCTCGTCTCTCACGGAGGCCAGCAGTCGCCCGCGCAAAAAGGTCGCCGTCATCTGTGGCAAATCCGCCGCGAGCACGAGCACGAGGGGCTGCGCTGACGTCTCCAAAGCCCGCAGCAAGCCCGACAACGGGCCGAGATCCTCTGTTTCGTCGAGCAACACCCGGACTCCGGGAAACTCCTGTCCCTTCCTTGCGCAGACCACCGTCACCTCCGCCCCGCAGCGTTGCAGCGTTCCCCACTGATGCCGCCAGAGCGGCTGTCCCTGCCAATCGAGCTGAGCCTTGTCCGTCCCCATCCGCGTGGAGCGTCCTCCGGCGATGAGTGCGGCGGAGAAGTTCATGCGCGGGAAGGGAGCCTTTCAACCGGAACGATACCGTCGGATCTTTCCGGCTCAGTTCTGCCCGAAGTGGTCATAGCCCTTGGTTCCCAGTTCGCGCAGGCCGCGCGCATCGCGCAGCCGCAGGCCCGGCTCGGCCGTGATCTTGCCGATGCAGCTCAGGCGAACTTCGGGAAACCGCGCCTTGAATCCGTCCAGCAGCTTCACCGCGTCGCCGCTCGCCACGGTGAAGAGCAGCTCGAAGTCCTCGCCGTCGGTCAGCGCGGCCAGCAACGGCGGCTTGGCGCTGTAATCGGCCTTGGCCTGGAGCTTGGCGGCGCGGCTGATCGGGATGGCCTTGGACAACAGTTCCGCCCCCACGTTCCCGGCCCGCAGTATGTGCCGGAGATCGCCGGCCAGGCCGTCGCTCACGTCCATCATCGCGCGGACGATTCCCAGCTCCGCCAGCCAAGCGCCTTCGGCCAAGCGCGGCGCGAAGTCCAGATGCTTGCCGTGGATCGATCCGCCCAGTTCCCCGGTCACGAAAATCGCGTCGCCCGGCTTGGCGCCCGAGCGCAGCACCGCGCGTCCCGTCGGCACCGTGCCCAGCAGCGCCACGGAGAGCAGCAGGCCGCCGGGATTCACCGTGGTTTCGCCGCCGCTCACCGCCACGCCGCAGCTTCGCGCCAAGGCGGCCAAACCCGCATAGACGCCCTCCACGCGCCCGGTGTCGTAGCCCTTCGGCATTCCCAGCGTGACGAGAGCGGAGACCGGCTTGCCGCCCATGGCCGCGATGTCGCTCAAGGCGCGGGCCAGCGCCTTGCGGCCGATGCGCTCCGGCTCCGTCTGCGGCGTGAAGTGGACGCCTTCCACCACCGCGTCGGTCTTGAAGAGCAGGTCGTGCGCGCCGCCCAGCCGCAGCACGGCGCAATCGTCGCCCGGACCGACGGCGACGGCGTCGTGGGTGGGCAGGTCCCGGGTGAGCCGGGCGATGAGTTCAAATTCGTTCATGCGGGACGGTCAGGGATTGCCGGAAAGCCATTTCATCACCGGTTCCCAGTAGAAGATGGCCAGCACGTTGAAGAGGTTGAAGAAACAGTGCGTGAAGATCGGCACCAGCAGGTTGCCCGTGCGCTGGTAGAGCCACGCGAGCAGCGCGCCGAAGAGCGTGAGCGGGATGAACGCGACCACGTTGAAGTGGATCAATCCGAAGAGCAGCGCCGTGCCCCAAAGCGCGAGGCGCGGCCGTCCCCGGTCCCGCATCCAGCGGTAGAAGACGCCCCGGAACATCAGCTCCTCGATGATCGGGGCGAAAATCAAAGCCAGGCCCGTCAGGGCGAACTGCTGCCACGCGGGCGTGGCCTGGTCCTGGATGGCCACGACGGTGGATTGCAGCTTGGGCTCGACCGACAGGGAGAGCAGGGCCCACTGGATCAGCTTCTGGAGCCCCCAGGCCAGGGGCAGGAAGGCCAGACAGGCGATCCATCCGGCCAGCGCCGCGAACACCGGACGCCGGATGCCGAACCCGTCCCTCCAACCCACCCCGTGCCATTTCAGGAAAAGATGGAAGCAGAACAGCCCCGCCATTTGCATCCCGAGAAAGGTCCCGAAGATCTGCGTCACCGTCTTCTCCCGCTCGCCGCCCGGCTCGTAGCCGAGCACGAACCGGCTCGCGCCCAGCCCAAGCAGCGATGCCAGGATGATGCAGGTGAACACCGCCACCACGAGGGTGACGACGTGATAGGTTTTCCAGACGGGCTGGGACGACACGCCCGCAGTTTCGGCGACGAAGCCTCCGGACATCAATCCTCCAGCCGGGCTTCCGTGGCGGGTCGCCTTCGCTCCCGCCAAACTTCATCCCGGCGTGCAGAAAGCCGCCATCGCCGCGCGTTGACGCTCCCGGCCGCGCGCCTTAGACCCGTCCCCGCGTTCATGAAAGCCATCCAGCTCGAAAAGCCCCAGTCCTTCCGTTTCATCGACATCGCCGAACCCGCCCGGCCCGGCCCCGGCGAGGTCCGCGTCCGCGTTCATCAGGTCGGCATCTGCGGGACCGACCTCGGCGGCTACCTTGGCAAGATGCCCTTCTACAGCTACCCGCGCATTCCCGGCCACGAGCTGGGCGTGGAGGTCCTGGAGGTCGGCGCCGGAGTCACGAATGTCCAGCCAGGCGACCGCTGCTCGGTCGAGCCCTACATCAACTGCCAACAGTGTTACTCGTGCCGGCGCGGCTTCACCAACTGCTGCGAGCAGCACAAGACCCTCGGCGTGATGATGGACGGCGGCCTGACCCGCGAGATCCTCCTGCCCGCCCGCAAGCTCCACGTCTCCCGCAAGCTCGACTTCGAGCAGCTCGCGCTCGTCGAGACCCTCGCCATTGGTTGCCACGCGGTAAACCGCGGTGCGCCCAAGCCCGGCGAACACGTCCTCGTCATCGGCGCCGGCCCCATCGGCCTGTCTGCCATCGAATTCGCCCGCATCAGCGGCGCCAAGACCATCGTCATGGACATGGTGGAATCGCGCCTCCAGTTCGTCCGCGAAAAGATGCGCGTGCCCGACACCCTTCTGGCCAAGGGCAACGAAGACGACCTCAAGCGCCTCGCCGAACTGACCGACGGCCAACTCGCCGACGTGGTCATCGACGCCACCGGCTCGAACAAGTCGATGGCCCACGCGCTCAACTACTGCGCTTTCGCCGGTCGGCTCGTCTATGTGGGCATCACCCAGCAGGAGATTTCCTTCCTCCACGCCCCCGCGCTCCATCGCCGCGAGCTGACCATCCTCGCCAGCCGCAACGCCCTCACCGGCGACTTCACCCGCATCGTGAAGCTGATCGAGGACGGAGAGATCGACACCGTTCCCTGGATCACCCACCGCACCGATTTCGACGGTCTGATCGACGCCTTCCCCGGCTACGTGAAGCCGGAGACGGGCGTGATCAAGGCGATGGTGAGGGTGTGTTGAAGGAGTTCTTGATCCACAAGACGCCTCCAATACTAATCGAGTGAATCGTATGTCTTCTGAGAAACAA
>CAMLMI010000382.1 GCA_946480965.1 uncultured Verrucomicrobiales bacterium
GACCTTGGGACGCAAGCGCAGCTTGGCTCCGTCCTTCACGGCTTCGATCAGGTCGGCGGCGTTGAAGGCGTCGCCGCGCTCGGCCTTCTTCTTGGCCAGCATTTCTTCCAGGAAGACGACCATCACCACGCCAGTCTGGATGGCGATGCCGAAGAGCGCGATGTAGCCGACCCACACGGCGACGCTGAAGTGGTAGCCCAGCCACCATTGGAGAAACACGCCGCCGCTCAAGGCGAAGGGCACGGCGAGGAGGACGTGGGCGGCTTCGCTCAGGGAGCCGTAGGTCATGAAGAGTAAGAGGAAGATTACGATTAAGACGATGGGGATGATCACCTTCAGCGTCTGCTCGGCGTGGAGCTGGTTCTCGTATTGGCCGCTGTATTCGATCGTCATGCCGGGCGGGAGATGCGGGACGATCTCGGCGTTCAAGCGGGCGCGGATCTCCTCGACGAAGCCGCCGAGGTCGCGATCCTGCACATTGGCCTGGACGAAGACGCGCAGGCGGCCGTTCTCGCTGGCGATCTCGCTCGGGCCCATGACGCGACGGATGTCGGCGACCTGGCCCAAGGGAATGACCTGCCCGGCGGGCGTGGAGACGAGGATCTCGCCGAGGCGTTCCAGGTCGTCGCGTTCATCGCGCTGGAGCCGGACCTGGATGGGGTAGCGTTCGCGTCCGGCGATGGTGGTGGAAACGGTCGCGCCGCCGATGCCGGTTTCCACGGCGTCGAGCACCTGCTTGGCCGAGAGGCCGAAGCGCGCCATGGCTTCGCGGCGGACGTGGACTTCGAGATACGGTTTGCCCTGCACACGGGACGGCGCGACGCCGACCGCGCCGGGGATCTGCCGGATGACCTTCTCCACCTCGAAAGCCTTGGCCTGAAGCGCGTCGAGATCGTCGCCGAGGATCTTCACGCCCACCTGGGCGCGGATGCCGGTGCTGATCATGAGAATGCGGTTCTCGATCGGCTGGAGGAAGCCGGGGACGTAGCCGGGCACGGTGGTGAGCTTGTGGGCCAGCTCGGCCTTCAGCTTCTCCATGGTCATGCCGTCGCGCCACGCGGGATTGCGTTTCACCCGCCAACCGTCGGCGATGTATTCCGGCTTCAGCATGATCGTGGTCTCGATCATCTCGACGGGAGCGGGATCGGTCGCGGTCTCGGCGCGGCCGAGTTTGCCCGCGACGGATTCTACCTCCGGCGTGTCGCGCATCACACGGTCCTGCCAGGCCATGATGCGTTTCACCTCGGTCAGCGAGGTGCTGGGCAGCAGCACGGGCATGAAGAGGAGCGAGCCTTCGTTCAACGGAGGCATGAACTCGCGGCCGAAGCCCGAGAGCATCCTGGCGGGCAAAGAGGAAGGCTGAAGGCCAAGGCTCGAAATCCACGTCTTGGGCAAGCCCCAGGCCATGACCTGCGAGACGACGAGGATCAGCGCGGCGAGTCCGATGACCGTCTTGCGCCAGTGCAGCGCCCAGTCGAGGACGGGCTCATAGACGGCGAGCAGGGCGCGGATGATCCAGTTGCGGTCCTCGGCATGGAACGGCCCGCGCACCAGCAGCGAGCACAGCACCGGCACGATGGTCACGGCGAGCAGCGTGGCGCCGACGAGCGCGAAGGTCTTGGTCCAAGCCAACGGATGGAAGAGCTTGCCCTCTTGTCCGCCCAGCACGAACACCGGCGCGAACGCCAGGATGACGATGGCCATGGCGAAGAAGATCGGACGGCCGACCTGCTGCGCGGCGGCGAGGGTGATGTGCCACGTCTCGGAGGGGGTGAGGCGGACGGTGGGCAGAGGAGCGGGGGAGGCGGGGGCAGGGGAGATGGCTTCAGCACTCCCCAGCTCCCCTGCACCCCTGCTCCCCTGCGCCTCTGCTCCCCCGCGTGCCTTGTCGTCCTCCGCCCGTTCACAGTGCCGGATAACGTTCTCGGTCATGACGATGCCCGCATCGACCAGCACGCCGATGGCGATGGCGATGCCGGAGAGGGACATGATGTTCGACGAAATGCCGAACCAGTTCATCAGGATGAACGAGACAAGGATCGAGACTGGCAGGGGAATGGTGACGATGAGGATGCTGCGGAAGTGGAACAGGAAGATCACATGCGCCAGCGTCACCAGAATGATCTCCTCGATGAGCGCGTGGCGCAGCGTGTCCACGGTGCGGGTGATCAGATCGGAGCGGTCGTAGAACGGCCGGATCGTCACGCCCGGCGGCAGGCTGGGCGTGATCTGGGCGATCTTCTCCTTCACCGCCGCGATGACGCGCTGGGCGTTCTCGCCGGTGCGCATGACGACGATGCCGCCGACGGCTTCGTGGCCGTCGATGTCCAGGGTGCCCCGGCGGAAATCGCCGCCGATCTGCACGGTGGCCACATCGCGGAGATAGACGGGCGTGTTGTCCTTATGCGTGAGAACGGTCAGTTCGAGTTCCGTCGCATTGGTGATCAGGCCGACGCCGCGCACGACGAACTCCATGCCGTTCTCTTCAACGACCTTGCCGCCCACATTGAGATTGGCCTGTCCGACGGCCTCCATGAGCTGCTGGAGGGAGACGCCGACGGCGCGCATCTTCGCGGAGGACACCTCGACCTGATATTGCTTCACGAAGCCGCCGAGGCTCGCGACCTCGGCCACGCCGGCCACGCTCTGGAGTTGGTAGCGCACGAAGTAGTCCTGCAAAGCACGGAGCTGGCCGAGATCGTAGCCGCCGTTGGGCGATGCCTTCGGATCGACCGCGAGATGGTATTGGTAGATCCAGCCGAGTCCGGTGGCGTCAGGGCCGAGCAACGGGGTGACGCCCTCCGGCATGAGGTTGCCGAGGTAGTTCAGCCTCTCCAGCACGCGCGAACGGGCGAAGTAGTTGTCGATCTTGTCCTCGAAGATGACCGTCACGAGGGAGAAGCCGAACATGGAGTTCGCGCGGACGGTCTTCACGCCGGCGAGTCCCTGGAGATTGACCGAAAGCGGATACGTGACCTGGTCCTCGACCTCCTGTGGGCTGCGGCCGGGCCAATCGGCGAAGACGATGACCTGGTTCTCGCTGAGGTCGGGAATGGCATCGACGGGCGTGGTGCGCAGCGCGCGCACGCCCCAAGCGACGAGGATCAGGGTGGCGCAGACCACGAGGAAGCGGTTGCGCAGGGACCATTCGATGATGCGGGAGATCATGGGACGACGGGGCGAGAGGCGGGAGAGAAGGGATGGGTGAAGAGGGCGGGGCCATCGGCCGTAGCGCAGGTTTCCCAACCTGCTGTGTCGCCGCACTTCCAAGTCGGCAGGGCGTCCTGGGGTTCGCGCGTGCGAAGACTTCCGCGCCGCGCAAGTTTGGAAACTTGCGATACGGCAGGCTTGGAAGCCTGCGCTACGAGGGGCGGCGCGCCCCGTTTCGGCAGAACACGTTTCATTTCACCTCCGTTCCGCAATCGAGCATGGCGGCGCCGTAGTAGGGGTTGCGCAGCGGCCCTCCGAACTGGAGCCAGCGGGCGGAATTGGGCGCATCGGGAAAGGCGCGCTTGGTCATCGGACACTGGAAGACCTTCGGAGCCTTCGCGGTGTCCAACTGGGGACGAAGGCGCAGCGCGAGATCGGTGACAGGCGTGATGAAACCGTGGAAGCGGGCGCGGGCGGCTTCGAGCGTGTCCGGTTCGGGCCAATGGGCGGCGCGGTTGATCGACTCGGCCAGGGGAGCCAGTGCGGGGTCGTCGGTCAAAGCCTTGGCCAGTGCCGGCGCCAAGGCATGGAGCGGATGGGTGGCTTCGTTGAAGCGCTTGAGATCATCGGCGGCCAAGGCGGCTCCGAGCGCCTCGGCGGTGGCGAAGAGCTGCTGCACGGCTTCGGTCTGCTGTGATGTGAGCGGAGCTGCTTGGGATTTCCCGCTTTCGGCGGCGGGCGCGGCGTGGTCGTGGACGCCGTGGTTGAGCTGGGCCTGGGCGTCGATCAGCAGATTGCCGGTGGTGACGACGCGTTCTCCGGCGGCGACGCCGTCCAACACTTCCACGAGTTCGTCGCCGACGCGGCCGAGCCGAATGCGGCGCGGTTCGTAGCTGCCGGGGGCTTTCTCGACGTAAAGCAGCGGCTGGCCGTCGGGATTGAGAACCGCGCTGCGTGGCACCGTGAGGACTTCATCGAAGGCAGCGGCGACGGCGGCTTTGGCGAAGAGACGATGGGAAAGCGCGCGACGCGGCGTGTCGTTGGTCGCGAGCAACGGGTTGGGCAGCTCGACACGGACCTTGGTAGCGC
>CAMLMI010000383.1 GCA_946480965.1 uncultured Verrucomicrobiales bacterium
CCGCCCATTTGCTGGAAGAGGGTCCGAATATCCTCTTGAGGCTGGCCGTTGATCTGGTTGTTCAGGTTGCGCTGGGCGAACTCGAGCACGGCCAGGGTCTGCTGGTCGTTGGGATCGACCGATTGGCCGGTCTGGTTCAGCACCTGGAGGCGGGCCTGGAGCGTGGCGGGATCGGAGGCCGTCTCGTTGTCGCCCCCGCCGCCGCCAAAGGGGCCGCGTCCACCGCCGACGCCGGCCACTCCGGCGATGGCCATGCGTTTGGTCATGGCGTTCTCCTCGGGGTTGGCCACGAGATCGAAGAAGAACTTGTTGGCCTGGGCGTTTGCGCCGACCTGGGCAAGGATCTGCTGGGTGAGAGGCGCCTTGGCCCAAGGGTTGGCCATGCGAGGATCGTTGTAGGCTTCGAGAAGAATGGCGACGGCCTGGCCCTTCAGCACCGTGTTCAAGTAGTCCAAGGCGTTGTTGTCGATCTGGCCGTTGTCCGTCACGAGGAGGGTCTTGGCCGTGGCGACGAAGGTGGCGTCGTTGGCGCGCTTGAGGATGCCGTAGAGGTAGCCCTTGGCGTTGCGGTCCAGCCGGTCGGGATTCTCGATGTCCGGCAGGTTCGGGATGAGTTCCTTGGCGGCGGCCACGGCGACGTCCGTGTAGCGGCCGGGGGCCATCTGCTCCAGATGCTGGTAGGTGAGGGCGATCTCGACGCCGCGGGCGCTGGTCTTGAGCACCTCGGCCAAGGCGGCCTCGGCATTGGCTCCGCCGATGTCCCGGAGCACGTCGATCAGGGCGATGCGAAGCGATGGCGGTAGGGCGAAGTCCAAGGTTGGATTGGTCTCGCTCCGGTTGCCTTGGCCGAACATCTGGCGGAAATCGTTCTGGTCGCCGCCGCCCGGGCCTCCGGGACCGTTCGGGCCACCGCGCTGCTGTCGGCCCTGGCGGTTGTTCTGTTCCTGGGCCTGGCCTGCCTGCGCCGTCGGCTGGGGCTCGTTGCCGCCCCGGCGGCCGCCGAAACCGCCGCGTCCGTTCTCGGTGAAGCTGTAGGGAATGTCCTCGTTCAGCGCCAGATAGGTGCGGATCGCCGGCACGGCCGCCTCGCCGTGGACGACGAGGCTCTGGAGATGGAACATGACCTCGCGCAGCGATTTCGCCCGGTTCCCGTCGGCATGGACGCCTTTCAGCCGCTCGATGATCTCCTCCGGGGCCAAGGCGTTGGAAACCTCCACCTCCACGGTGTCCACCCGGCCGGAGCGTTTCCGCTCCTTGGCCAGTTCTTGCTGGAGCTTGTCTTTCTCCGCCTGGAAAGCGGCCTCCAGCGCCGATTTTTCCTTCGACCAATCCCCGGAAGGGGCCTTGTTCGCGACCATCACGTAGGTGGCTCCGGCGGCGGCGCTGGCAGCGAGGGTTCCGATGACAAAAGCTTTCATAGGCGGGCGTTCAACTGGCGGAGAAGACCGGACCGGCCGGGACAGAGTTACAATAAAACGCGCCCTTGCCGTCTCCGACCCGGTCCGGGCTTGCCGGGTCAAGGTTGCCTAGGTGCGGGACCAACCGGGGGGAGGGCTGGCAACATTTTCCCGGCTGCCGGTGCCCGGCAGGGCGGAATCCCCGGAATCTGGCCTTTTTTGCCCCGTGGCACCGCCGCTGCTTTGGGGAACCCGTTGTCGCCATGATCGAAGGCATGTTCTCCAGTCCAAACTACGTTGCCGCCCAGCGCATGCTGGACGCGACGATGGTGCGCCACGAAGGGATCGCCGCGAACCTCGCGAACGTCCAGACCCCCGGCTACAAGCGAGTCGATCTCGCCCCCGGCTTCCGCCAGGAGCTGTCGAAGGCCGTGGCCGCCGGGAACGCCGCGGCGGTCGGCCACCTGCGGCCCTCCCTCGCGGTGGACCAGACGGCGGTATCCCTCCGGCCCGACGGCAACACCGTCCAGGTGGAGAACGAGCTGTTGAAGCTGAGCCAGAACTCGGCCGAACACGCCCTAGAGCTCCAGATGATCACCGGCAGCCTCCTCCGCATGAGGCTGGCCATCACCGGCAAAGGCTGAAGCGTATGATGAACCTCATTCCAGGAATCCAAGGCACCAGCTCCGCCCTCGAAGCGGAGCGCATCCGCATGGACGTGGTTTCCCAGAACATCGCCAACGCCCAGGTCACCAAGGGCCCGGACGGCCGCCCCTACCAGCGGCAGAACGTCGTCTTCGAGAGCCAGCTCAACAACGCCATGTCCGGCACCGACGCCGCCAACGCCCAGCGCGTCACCGTCGCCCGCATCGTCCAGGACCAGCGCCCTCCCCTCATGGTCTATCGGCCGAACCACCCGGATGCCGACCCCGTCACCAAGATGGTCGCCATGCCGAACATCAACATCCACGAGGAGATGGTGGACCTGATCGCCTCGTCCCGCTCCTTCGAGGCCAACCTCTCGGTGGTGAAGACCTCCCGCCAGATGGTGCTCCAGACCCTGAGCCTCGGAAAACGCTGATCCCGGCCCTTTCCTGAGCCATGGACCCCCTTTCCACCCTCCGCGCCGCGATGCCCCAGGATCTCCAGGGCCTCAACCCGGCGTTGCTCAACCGCTCGGAAGGCCTCGGGAAAACCGCCGGGCTCATCCCCGGCGCGGAACTCAAGGACCTCGGTGCCGCCTCCGCCGCCAAGCCCGGCAACTTCGGCGACCTGCTCACCGGCATGGTCAAGGAGGTCAGCGCCAAGCAGGCCGAGTCCGCCCAGATGTCCCGCGCCTTGCTGTCCGGCGAGAACGTCCCGCTCCACCGCGTGATGATCGCCTCCGAGGAGGCCAGCCTTTCCTTCCAACTCATGGTCGAAGTCCGCAACAAGCTCCTGGAGTCCTACCAGGAGCTGATGCGCATGCAGGTGTGACGCCTAAATGAACAATCTCTCCCAGCTCGGAAAACAGATCGTCGCCATCTGGAAGCAGCTCGGCCTGAACCAGCGCATCAGCATCGTGCTGGCCGCCGCCGCCGTCCTCGCGGGCCTCGCCTCCCTGGCCTGGTTCTCCAACCAGAAGGACTACGCCCTCCTCTACGGCAAGCTCGACGAGGCCGAGGCCGGCAAGGTCATCGCCGCGCTGAACGACGCCAAGATCCCCCACCAGATCAAGGGCGCGGGCACCATCATGGTCCCGATGGACCTCGTCTATTCCACCCGCATGAACCTCGCCGCGAAGGGCCTGCCCCAGGCCCCGAACGGCGTCGGCTTCGAGATCTTCGACAAGCCGAACTTCGGCATCTCCGACTTCGTGCAGCGCGCCAACTACAGCCGCGCCCTCCAGGGCGAGCTGGCCCGCACCATCTCGCAGCTCGACCAGATCGAGTCCGCCCGCGTCCTCATCGTCATGCCGGAGAACCGCCTCATCCTCGACGAGCAGCGCAAGGCTTCCGCCTCCGTCTTCGTGAAGGTGCGCGGCAACGCCGACCTGCCGTCCTCCGCCGTGAATTCCATCCAGTTCCTCGTCTCCAGCTCCGTCGAGGGCCTCACCCCGGGCAACGTCTCGGTCGTGGACCATCGCGGCAACGTCCTCTCGGAAAACCAGGACCAGAGCACCCCCGCCGGGCTTTCCTCCAGCCAGTTCTCCGCCCGCCGCCAGCACGAGCAGTATCTCTCCAAGCAGGCCCAGTCGATGCTCGACAAGGTCCTCGGACCGGGCAACGCCGTCGTGCGCGTGGCCGTGGACATCAACTGGGATTCCATCACCCGCACCGAGGAGAAGTTCGACCCCGAGGGCCAGGTGCCCAAGAGCGAGACCATCGACGAGGAGAACGTCATCACCTCCACCACCCAGGGCTCCGGCGCGGTCGGCACCGCCAGCAACATCGGCGACACGAACAACCTGGCCGCGGTCAATTCTTCCAACACGAAGAAGAAGACCACCACGAAGAGCTACGAGGTCAACAAGTCCACCAGCAACATCCTCCAGGCCGCCGGCGGGATCAAAAAGGTCTCCGCCTCCGTCATGCTCGCCCAGATCTTCGCCGTGAACGGCACCAACCGCACCGCCGTCGTCCGCACCCCGGAGGAGTTGACCAAGCTGAAGCAGATCGTCGCCAACGCCATCGGCACCGAACCCACCGGCGTCGTGCTGGAGGAGATCCCCTTCAACGAACAGCCCGCCATCGAGATCGCCACCCATCTGGAGAAGCAGGAAAAGACGCAGCTCTACATGGACATCGGCCAGCGCGTCCTCTACCCGGGCGT
>CAMLMI010000384.1 GCA_946480965.1 uncultured Verrucomicrobiales bacterium
CATGAAACCCATCGACCTCACCGTCCGCGAATTCTACGAGCAGCAGAAGGAACCGCTCCAGTTGACCCTGGTCGGCGGCGAGGCCGGATTGGACCGCATCATCCGCGAGCCGACGGTCAACCGGCCCGGTCTCGCCCTCGCCGGGTTCAACCGCTACTTCGCCTACAAGCGTGTCCAGGTCATCGGCAACGCGGAGTATTCCTTCCTTCGCCAGTTGCCGAACGAGGCGCGCCGCACCTGCTACCGCGAGCTCTTCCGCCGCCGCATCCCCTGCGTGGTCTATTCCCGGAACCTCGTGCCGGACAAGATGGCGATGGAGCTGGCCGAGGAGATGGACCTGCCCGTGTTCCGCACGCCGCAGATCACGATGAAGTTCATCAACCACGCCACCCTCGCGCTGGAGTCGATCTTCGCCCCGCGCGGCACGGAGATCGGCAGCATGGTCGATATCCTCGGCGTCGGCGCGATCATCCGGGGCGAGAGCGGCATCGGGAAGAGCGAGAGCGTGCTGGCCCTGATCGAGCGCGGCCACAGCCTCGTCAGCGACGACATCACCAAGGTCACTTTGCTCGACGGCAAGGAGATCATCGGCACCAGCCCCGAGCTGACCCGCAACCTCATGGAGGTCCGCGGCATCGGCATCATCAACGTGGCCTCGCTCTTCGGCGTGAAGGCCATCCGCCACGACAAGCGCGTCGATGTCGTCGTCACGCTCAAGGGCTGGAACGACGTGCCCGACGTGGACCGGCTCGGCCTGGACATCGAGACGGTGGACATCCTCGGAGTGCCGGTGCCGCACATGACCATTCCCGTGCGTCCCGGCCGCGACCTCGCCCGCCTCATCGAGGTGGCCGCGCTCCAGATCAAGCTGCGCCTCTCCGGCCAGAACCCCGCCGCCGATCTCGACGCCCGTCTCCAGGCGATGATGCAGGGCACGGCTCCAGAGCCTGCCCGGCCGCCCTTGGCGAGGGAGTGAGTTGGCTTTTGTGAATCAGCAAAAGCTTCGCTCGCCGAAACCCATGAAACGAACCGCCGCCATTGTAGTCATCGCGGTGGCGCTGATCGCATTCATGGTCGTTTGGTTGATGGGGCCATCGGTCAAGACATGGAAGCCCGCCACGCAAATGACTTTCCTGGGCTTCACCAACACGGTGGCCGGAGCGCCCGCGACTAACGCGCTCTTCGGGTTCACCCAGATCCCCGCCGAAGCCTCCTCGTGGGAAACCATCGAGGTCAGCCACTGGGACGGCACCGACTGGGTCGTTTGGAATTCAACCGCCGCCCGTTGGTTCGACTGGGCCCGGCCTGAAACCCTCTCCGGCGACCATCAGTTGCGAGGCCTGGTGCGTGTCCCGGTTCCTTCGAGGCCGACTCGCGTAGTTCTTCGGCTCACACGGATACCCACTGGTTTCTGGAACACCGTGGGGAATGCGGTCGAGCCCGTTGCGCGGCGATTGAATCTGGATTCCTCCGCCCTTTTCCGCAGTGATCCCGAACACTACTTCATGACCAACGAGTTCAATTTCCCGCCTGCGGCGCAGTTCCCGTAGGACACGCGAAACAATGGAGTGAGTCGGCCACAGAGAAGCGCAAAAAACTCCGCCCTTCTTTTTTGCGCATTCTGCGCCTCTTTGCCGCCATCCATCCGCCAGTTCTACTTCCCGTCCAGCGCCGCCACGCATTCCTCGCAGCGACGGGAGAGGAATTCCTGTTCGGATTTCAGCTCGGCCAGTTGAGCGGCCTTGCGGAACCAGCCGGCCGCCGTCAGGGGGTCGTTCCGCCGGGACTCCAGTTCGCCCAGCACGGCGTAGAGCAGGTAGTAGTTCTCCAGCTTGTCGCGCTGCGGGATCGCCGCCACCGCGTCCAGCCCCGCGCGCGGTCCCGCCACATGGGCCACCACGACGGCCCGGTTCAGGGCCACGACCGGCGAGGCGTCGAACTCCAGCAACTGGTCGTAGAGCCCGAGGATGCGCCGCCAATCCGTCTGCGCGTAGCTCGGCGCGGCCGTGTGGCAGGCGGCGATGCCCGCCTGGAGATGGTAGGCGGACGCCTGGCCGCCGCTGGCGGAACGCGCGAGATGGAAGATCCCCCGAGCGATGGCCGTCCGGTCCCAGCGGGAACGGTCCTGCTCCTTCAGGCGAAGGAGGTTGCCCTCGTCGTCCACCCGGGCGGGGAAGCGCGCCGCGTTCAGCAGCATCACGGCCAGCAAGGCATGCGTCTTGGGCCGGTTCCCGGCCGGATGTTCGGACAGCAGCGTCGCGAGCCGGATGGCCTCGTGGCAGATGTCCTCCCGCACCAGCCGGTCGCCGACCGACGCCTTGTAGCCCTCGTTGAAAAGCAGGTAGAGCGTGTGCAGCACGCCGTCGAGCCGCGCGGCCAGCTCCTCGCCCTGCGGGATCTCGAAGGGGATGCCCGCTTCGCGGATGTGCTGCTTGGCGCGGGTCAGCCGCTTGGCCATCGCCGCGTCCGTGCTGAGGAAGGCCCGGCTGATCTCCGTCACGCCGAAGCCGCAGAGCGTCTTCAGCGCCAGTGGCGCCTGCGCGTCGGCCGGCACTTCGGGATGGCAACAGACGAACATCATCCGCAGCCGGTCGTCCGTGATCTCCTGCTCGAACCCGGCCCCCGCGTCGGGCGTGGCCACCGGCGTGTCGAAGACGCGGACGATCTCCGCCTCCTTCTCGCGGAAGTTCCGCTCGCGGCGGACGACGTCCAGCGCCCGATTCCGCGCGGCGCGGATGATCCAGGCGGAAGGGTTCTCCGGGACGCCGTAGAACGGCCAGGTCTGGAGCGCCCGGGCCAGCGCGTCCTGCACCACGTCCTCCGCCAGGGTGAGGTGCTCCACGCCGAAGATGCGCGTGAGGATGGCCACCATCTTGCCCGCCTCGTGGCGGAAGAGGTGCTCCACCGCGCCGGGCACATCGGACGCGGCCGACGGCACGGCGGGCAAAGGTTCGGTCGAGGTCATTTCAGTGAAGGGCGTTTACAACCCGGCCAAGGCCAACCGCTCTTTGGCCCGCCGCGTCACGGGACATTCCGGCAACGCCGGCCGGATCTCGATGGTCGCGCCAAGGGCGAGAACCGGATTCATCCGGGCCACGGCGGTGGCGTCGTCGAGATCGGCCGCCTGGATGAGGATGTAGCCCGCGATGGCTTCCTTGGATTCCAGGAACGGCCCGTCGGCGACCGCGTTGTTCTTGGCCCCCGTCACCTTGCGCCCTTCGGGGCCGAGCGGATGGCCGCCCAACATCCGACCGGAGGCGACCAAGCCGTCGAGCCACGCCTGGACGGCGTCGAGCGTGCGCCGGATCTCCTCGGGCGAAAGGCCCTGGTCCCAGTTCGTGTCGCGGAAGAGCAGCAGGTATTCGGAAGAAGGGGAGTCCATGGCGGAGGAACGGGGGGGAGTTGGCGGCGAGGGACAACCGTCGCCTCGCCGCGCGAAGGGCGGGAACTAGGTCGCGACCACGGACTGGAATCCGCCGTAGGCCATGCGTTTGCAGTCGAAGGGCATGTCCTTGGGATCGCAGATTTTGCTCAGACGTTCGTCCGCCATGACCTTGGCGTTCACCTTGTCGCGGTGGGCGCGGGATTTGTAGGTGATCCAGGAGAAGAAGACGGTCTCGCCGTCCTTGGCCTTGGCCAGCTTCGGGAACGGGATGCCGAACTTCACGTCCGAGTCCTCCGCGACGCATTCGCGCACTTCGAGCGCGCCGTGTTCGATCCAGATTTTGGAGGCTTTCTTGGCGATGGTGGTGTAGGCGGCGACCTTGTCTTTGGGCACGGGAATGACGAATCCATCGACGTAGAGCTTGGGCATAGGTGTGTTGTTGGTTGCGGGTTGTTGGTTGGTGAAAGGTGATTCTCGGGAAAAGATCCGATAAGAGCGTCGTGGTTTCTGGAAGCCCCTCATCCTGGCCCTCTCCCCATCGGATGGGGAGAGGGTGGCTGAATGCCGGGTGGGGGCTTCGGCTTACGCCATCGCGACCGTGTGCCGCATCTCGATGCCCGCGTCCTGGGCGACGCCGCAATTGCTGGCGATGGGGCGCACTTCCACGATGGCGCCGTGCGGCAGCCCCGGGCATTGCCGCGCGATGGCGAGGGCTTCTTCCTCGGTCTTCACGGTCAGCAGGAAATAGCCGCCGATCGCCTCCTTGGCCTCGG
>CAMLMI010000385.1 GCA_946480965.1 uncultured Verrucomicrobiales bacterium
TACGGCAACGAGATCAAGTTCGGCGGCGGCAAGGTCATCCGCGACGGCATGGGCCAGTCGCCCACCGCTTCCGACGCCGAGGCGCTCGACCTGATCATCACCAACGCCACGATCATCGACGCCGTCCTCGGCGTGATCAAAGCCGACATCGGGATCAAGGCCGGCCGCATCGTCGGCATCGGCCACGGCGGCAATCCCGGCATCCAGCGCGGCGTCGGTTCCGTCTACGCCGATCCCAAGACGAAGAAGAAGAACGCCATGATCGTCGGCGCCACCACCGAGGTCATCGCGGGCGAAGGCTGCATCGTCACCGCCGGCGGCATCGATTCGCACATCCATTTCATCTGCCCGCAGCAGATCGACCACGCTCTCGCCAGCGGCATCACCACCATGCTCGGCGGCGGCACCGGTCCGGCCCACGGCACCTACGCCACCACCTGCACGCCCGGCACGTGGAACATCCACCGCATGTTGGAGGCGGCCGACGAATACCCGATGAACCTCGGCTTCCTCGGCAAGGGCAACTGCGCCACGCCCAAGCCGCTCCGTGAACAGATCCTCGCCGGCGCCATCGGCCTGAAGCTGCACGAGGACTGGGGCACCACGCCCGGCGCGATCGATTGCTGCCTCGGCGTCGCCGACGAGCTCGACGTCCAGGTCGCCATCCACACCGACACGTTGAACGAATCCGGCTTCGTCGAGGATTCCATCAAGGCCTTCAAGGGCCGCACCATCCACACCTTTCACAGTGAAGGCGCCGGCGGCGGCCACGCGCCCGACATCATCCGTGTGGCGGGCGAACTGAACGTCCTCCCTTCGTCCACCAATCCCACGCGCCCCTTCACGGTGAATACCATCGACGAGCACCTCGACATGCTGATGGTCTGCCATCACCTCGACTCGAAGATCCCCGAGGATGTCGCCTTCGCCGAATCCCGCATCCGCCCCGAAACCATCGCCGCCGAAGACCTGCTGCACGACCTCGGCGCGTTCTCCATGATGTCGAGCGACAGCCAGGCGATGGGCCGGCTCGGCGAAGTCGTCACGCGCACCTGGCAGACCGCGCACAAGATGAAGGTGCAGTTCGGCAAGCTGGAATCCCCGGTCGCCGCCCACGCCGCCGCCGACAATTTCCGCGCGCTCCGCTACATCGCGAAATACACCATCAACCCCGCCATCAGCCACGGCATCGCCCACGAGGTCGGCAGCATCGAGGTCGGCAAGCTGGCGGACCTCGTCGTTTGGAAGCCCGCGTTCTTCGGCGTGAAGCCCGAGGTCATCCTGAAAGGCGGCCTCATCGCCAACGCCAACATGGGCGATCCCAACGCCAGCATCCCCACGCCGCAGCCGACCTTTTACCGGAACCAGTTCGGCGCGCACGGCCGGGCTAAGTTCAGCACCAGCGTCACCTTCGTCAGCGAAGCGTCCCTGCGAAAGGGCAAGGTCCGCGACCTCGACCTCGGCAAACGTCTCGTCGCCGTGAAGAACACCCGCAAGGTGACCAAGAAGCATCTGCTCTGGAACGACGCCCTGCCCAAGATCGAGGTCGATCCCGAGACCTACACCGTGAAGGCCGACGGCCGCATCCTCACCTGCGAACCCGCCAAGGTCTTGCCGATGGCGCAGCGGTATTTTTTGTTTTGATCGGTTCTAAAGGATGTGTGTTTGCGACCGCTCCTGAATGAAAACTGTTAATGTCAGTTCGCTTCATGACTTCATGGAGCATTGCACAAAACGAGATTGCACCATTGGTGGGTGCGGCTGCGGACACGCGGTATTCCGAGGAGTGCCTGACGCGGCCAAACACACCCTGATTCCTTCCGTCGGACGTATCGATGGCTTTAAGAAAGGTTCTCAGTATAGCCTCAAGGAGCATGAAAGAGAGATTCTCCACTCCTTCAAGCTGCGATCCATAGGTGTCCTACGTTCGATTCCTTTCAACGAGTGGGAATGGTTGGCCCTTGCCCAGCACCATGGTCTCCCAACGCGTCTCCTCGACTGGAGCTTTAGCCCGCTGATTGCGCTCTACTTTGCGACGCAACCCCGACTAAACGGAGCAACCGGAGAGATCGAGCTTCCTTCTGCCGATCATGCGGCAGTCTATGCGCTTCACGACTGCTCATATATATCGACAGATCAGAATCCTGATCCGTTCGCCTTCGAAACCCCTGGCATCTTCTTGCCTCCTCACGTAACCCCAAGAATATCTGGGCAAGGCGGCCTGTTCACGATTCAGCCTAACCCAGACGAGGAACTGCATACCTCTTTTGAAACCTGCCAGTATCGCTGGATAAAGAAGTTTCTTTTCGAGAAGGACCTAGTTTCCACAATTCAGTATCAGCTCTATCAACTTGGGATTCGCCAGAGTCTCCTTTTTCCCGATTTGGACGGATTCGCGCTGGAGTTGAGGCTCCGACACAATCTCTCGGATTGCTATGTGTCAGACCAATTCTTCGGTCCGGCCGCATAGCAGATAGTTTGATCTTCCATGTTCACCCTGTTCCGCAACTCGTCCTCGCTGGACATTGTGCGCGTGCCGCTCGGGGATGTTGATCCGTCGTTTGCCGTGATCGCCCTCACCATCGACCGCTTCACGTTGGCCAAACGCCGCTGGCGCGGGAAGGCGGCGGATGGACGCGAGTTCGGCTTCGAGCTGGAGCGCCCGCTGCGCCACGGCGATGCCTTCTTCGCCACGGACACCCACGTGTATCGCATCGAACAAACACCGGAGCCGTTGCTGAAGGTGGCCTTGGGTTCCGCGAACCAAGCCGCCGCCACCGCGTGGCAGATCGGCAACATGCACTGCCCCATCCAGGTCGCGGCGGATCATCTGCTGGTGGAAGACGATCCCATCCTGCGCCAAGTGCTGGAGCGCGAAGGCGTGGCGTATGAGACCACCACCGGCGTCTTTCAACCTCTCGGCGGCAGCTCCGGTCATCGACACTGAATGGACTCCGCGATCCCAGTTCCGAGTTCCGCGTTGGCCTGGTTGCCACAACTGCTCCAGACCAACGACTCGATCTTTCCCAGCGGAAGCTACGCGCATTCGTTCGGGCTGGAGAGCTTGGTCCAGCTCGGCGTGGTGACGGATCGCGAGAGCCTGCGGGAGCTGCTGCTGCAACACCTGCTGCCGATCTTCCAGCACGTCGATCTGCCCTTCGTCCGCTTGGCGCACGAGGCCGTTTCAGTTCCCTCTCCCCTCGAAGGGGAGAGGGCTAGGGTGAGGGGTTCAGGCAACCTAGCGGAACCAATCCGCCCCCTCACCCCGGCCCTCTCCCCCGATGGGGGCGAGGGAGACGGAAAGACCGGAGCCGTGCATCGCCTCCTCGCCTTGGACGAGCTCTGCACTGCCTTGAAAGGCTCGGCGGAATTGCGCCAAGCCGGCAGCCGGATCGGTTCGCAGCGGCTGGCCATGCTGCTCCAGATTTCGCCGACGCCGCTGCTGGCCGAATTGGAGCAGGCGCGACAGGCGGGACATTTCTTCGCCCAAGCACCGATCATCCACGGCGTCCAGACGGCGCTGCTGGACACTCCGTTGGAAGCCGCGTTGCTCAGCTACTTCTATCAGTCGCTCGCCGCGATCATCAGCGCGGCGATGAAGCTGATCCGTCTGGGCCAGATCGGAGCCCAGTCGCTCCTGGGCGAATGCCTCCGGCTCGGTCCGCACATCGTGGCCGCTTCGGCGGCAGTAGCGGAGAACGACATCGGCTGGTTCAGCCCGACGCTCGACATCGCCAGCGCCCGTCACGAGACGGCCTACACCCGGATTTTCATTTCCTAGCCGCAAAGAGGCACAAAATGCGCAAAACGAACTTAAGATCCCTGCGGGTTCCAGAACGTGGACCGGCCATCCACAGGCCCGGAGCGCGGAGCATCGCTCCGCCGATAGCCGGACGGATGTCCTTTCCATCCGACAACGCAGCCGCCTCCGCCTTTGTCCGGCCTTCTGAACGAGCGCGCCTTTGCGGATCGATGCTCCGCGCTCCGCAGAGGCGGACGGCTTCCAATCGTCTGCCGAAAACCGCACGGAACAGGAATTCCCTTTGCGGCATCTGCGCCTTTTTGCGGCCATACCAACCATGAAACGCTTCTCACGCGCCGTTCGGATCGGCATCGGCGGGCCCGTCGGGTC
>CAMLMI010000386.1 GCA_946480965.1 uncultured Verrucomicrobiales bacterium
AACCCTTCGTTCTGTCCCCGCCCTGAACCCACCCCTGACCCCTCCGAGGAGGGGTCAGGGGTGGGTTTCGGGAGGCGAGACTCACCCCCAGTCGTCCATTCAGCGAGGCCCGCTGAATCTTCGCCCCGCCACGCAGGGTCGGTCTCCAACCCGTGGGCATGGACACGCCCGTCGCCGTGGTCGTGCCAGTGGATATGTCCGCCGCTATGGATGTGGGCCGGGCCTTGGCCCGCGTGTTCCACCAGCCGATGCAGTCCCGGGCTCAAGCCGACGAACCCAGCGGCCCCCAGGCACAGGGCCAAGAAACCGGCGATCAGTTGTTGTCGGAGGTTGCGCATCATTGTCGGTCCGGAGATGCGGGCAGAAAAAAGCCACCCGCGTTCGCAGCTACGGGATCGCTCCCGCCATCGCTGCTCTAGGTGGCTGCGAGTGCTTCGCCCAAAGTGCGCCCCGCCGTCAAGCCGCCCGTGTCCGTTCTCTACGCGAAACCTGCTTGGGTGGATGCAACGATTCCGCGACAACGCGGGATGGATGCTCAGGGCCGCAGCACCCGGAAGAAGAGCGCCGACGTTTCTTCGTCCGGCAACGTCCAGTGGATCGCTCCGGCGACGGGCGTATTGGTCGCGACCGGCCACCATTCGACCAGGTTGGTGGAGGCTTCCAGCACCGCGCCGCCCGGAGCGAGCAACGTGGCGTCCAAACTCCAAGGAGTCGAAGGTTGCCCCGGCGCGGGCGGGTTCGGCGCAGCGAGGGTGAGGAGCGGAGGATCTTCCTCGGAGACTTCATGCGCGCCGAGATCGGGAGCGGCTCCTTGCCAGCGGGACGGTTCGGCCAGCACCCAGCCATTGTCCAAAGGCAGGAATGAGCCCGCATCGCGCGCCGGGGAGACGGCTTGCAGCCGGGCATCGACCGCCGTTCTGGTGAAGAAGGCCGGATTGGCCAAGGGCATCGGCTGGGAAAACGGCGCGGGAGAGCCCGTCACGGAGGAGGCGTTGTTCCAAAAGCCGTTCACGGCGACGAGCGCCTGGCTGCCGGGGCCGCCCACGTCGATGCCGGCCGAGTTTGTCGCGAAGAGGTTGTTGATCACCACGGGCTGGGCCGAGGGATGCAGCCAAAGCGCCGAACGGTCGTTCCCGACAAACGTGTTGTGGACGATGACGGGACGGGCGGGAGGCTCGGGCAGCAGCGGCACGCCCAGTTCCCCTTGGAGCAGGCCGAGCGCGAGGGCGTCGTCGCGGTTGGTTCGCGAGAACCAGGTTGGCGCAAGCAATACCGTCTGGAGCGGAGAGCCGCGATGGACCCGAGTCAGCCAATCGAAATGGATCGGACCGCCGACCGGAAACTGGAACTCAGGAAAGGCTTGTCTGGAAATCACCACGAGCGGGCTCGATTGGAGGACGATTGGATCTTCCAACCGACCAAGCGACAGAAACGAGGAACCGAAATTGATTTGCTCCAAGGTCGGCAAGCCCAACGAAAGTCCCATTTGAAACTCAACAGTCCCGCCAAGGTTCCCTTCCCGACTTAGGTCCTCGGGAGTGGAGTGCAAAAGTTCATCTGTGGCGACGAGTCTTGAGACGAATACGCTTCGCTTCACCGGAGAGAGCTTGGCTTTCAAATAAGTCAGATGCGGCTGACCTGGTCCCAGCGGCATCCCGGGCAATTCCGGAAGTCCCAGAAAATCTCGCGTGAGAGCAACGGCGTATTGCCGCTCGCCCCAGGTCGAATAATTGGGATCGTAGTCGTTCCAAGACGGCTCCTGATCTCCAGTAGCAACGGCGATTTGGTTCTGGATTCCCGGCCTGGCGGATTTCGGCAGAACCGTTCCAGCCGTCTCCCATGGCGAATGGTGGACGCCTGGTTGTCGGGGTGGTGAACCGGTCCGAATGAGGCTGAACTCCGTGCCGAGCCACGGCAGAGAAACCACGTCCACCAAGCGTCCCGAGGCCCTGTCAGTAATCGATAGGGTTAACTGGTTGCTGACGGAGACACGGGACTCAAGAGCGGTCAGTGATGTATCTCGATAGCTTGCCCAACGGGAATTGGTCGTTTCCAGCGACGCGAAGATCTGCTGCGACCAATGATAGATCAGGTTGGTGTCGAGAAAGACATTCGTGAACGCCGGAAGAGCCGTTGCCCCCGCCGCCCAGCGGTTCGAGCTGAACGATTCAACCGCACTCGACAGGTTCGAGTAGGCAAGGGAGGTCCGGGTGGAGCCGTAGACCCTGATAAACGCCTTTGACTGGAGCCCGATGTCGATTCGGACTTCCCGGTCCAAATCCTGTCTGGAAGCGTTCGCCAGCTCGACGGCGGCGGAGTTTTCCAAACTAAGCTGGAGAACTTGATTCGTGATACTGGCGCCCGTTGCGGCCGGGGACGATTTCCAGAACTCCAGATGGCGCACGAGATCCGAAGCCGAGAGCGACGCGAACTCGGACAATGAGGGCCAACCCGGCCGAGAGCTGACGACCACGGGCAAGCCGACGTAAATCTTGCCGGGGAAGATGTGTCCGGGCGGCACGATCTGGTCGGCCAATGAACTCAGTTCCAGCGGTGCAATCGCTGAAAGCTCGCTTTGGTCGGTCACTTCGCGGAAGCCGGCAAGGACGACGCCTTGCCCCTCGGCCGCTCGGGCCACGCGGGGGAGAAACACACGAGGGAATCTCGGTTGTTCCGATCCCGGAACGGGCATCTCGGCATCGCACAGGTTGGCTGCGAGCTGGAAGAGACGCTGGACTTCCGGGGTCCATTGGTTGTGCGGCCAGACCATCAGGTTCGTGGTCCGGACCGACAGACCGTGCCGGGCGAAAAGCCAGTTGGCTGTGCGTTCGAAGTATTCCACCGGCAGTATCGTCGGCACGCGGTAACTCTGGTCCACGGCGATGGCGCCAGAAGCCACAACGCCATCCGCGCTGTGGGAGGCGATCACGTTGTTGGCCACGACCGGGGCACCGCCCGGGATGTAGATGGCGGGAGCGATGTCGGAGCTGTTGCCGAGCAGATGGAATCCATCCAAGCGCGTCGCTGGACCGGCGGACGGACCGAACCGGACCAACGGTCCCGGAGGTTCGACGAGGCTCGCCTCGTGGATCCGTGGCGGAGTTCGGAGCACGGACCGATGCACCATCCAGCGACGCTGTTCCCGAGCCGTCTCCGTCCCTTGGAATCCGCCGAAGAGCGCGACGCCGTCGGGGACCTCAATGCTTTCCCGGTAGTCGCCGGCGGCGACCCAGATCTCGTCACCGGGAGCCGCGCTGGTCAGGGCGGCATTGATGGAGCTGTGGGCGGACGCCCAGGAAACTCCGTCGGGAATCGGGCCGGAGCTTTCCTTCCGCACATGCCAGACGGCCGCGCGGGCATTCGGGAAGAGGGCAGCGAACCCAAGCAGAAAGCAGCACAGGCGTGTCGTGATCCGACACCAGCGGTTGGAAGGGTCCGTCTCCATTGGGCTCGGGCAAGGTCACTGTCGCCCCTTTTCGGCTCAAGGAAAAATTCGGGCGCGGCGGTTGTGCCGCTCAACCTTCGTCGGCGGATTCGTCGCTCTGCCCCGCCTTGTTCTTCGGCTTCTTCCAGGCGGCGATGAACATGCCGTTGCCGCCGAGGTCCTGGGGCCAGAGGAACATCTCCGCCGGGCCGTTCTCGGTGAGCGGACAGGGCACGAGCTCGGGGTGTTTCGCGGAGAAGGCCTTCACCACGTTGGTCGTTTCCGAGCGGGTCAACGTGCAGACGGCGTAGAGCAGGCGGCCGCCGTTCTTGAGGCTGCCGACGACGTTCTCCAGCAACTGGAGCTGCACGGCGGCGAGTTCGGCCACGTCCTTCGGCTGCGTGGTCCAGCGGGCGTGCGGGTTCTTCTGCCAGGTGCCGAGACCGGAGCAGGGCGCATCGACGAGGACGCCGTTGAACTTCCCTTCGCGCGGCGGCACGGGTCCGCCGTCCCACGGGGCGACGCGGTAGTTGAAGAGCTTGGCCCGCTTCATCCGGAGCTGGAGCTGCTTGAGCCGCCACTCCGCGCGGTCGGTGGCCCAGACCACGCCCTTGTTCTCCATCAGGTCGCAGAGGTGGAGCGTCTTGCCGCCCTCGCCCGCACAGGCATCCCACCAGAAGTCGCCGTGGCGCGGCCT
>CAMLMI010000387.1 GCA_946480965.1 uncultured Verrucomicrobiales bacterium
CTTGTCGATACTCCACGGACCGCCCCCGGTCAACGGTCGAGGCCGATTGTTTTCCGGGCAGACGCGTCAATAAAATGCTGCCTGACCGGAAAGATGGATGGCGAGGCTTCGCCTTCTACAGGAGCTGTTCGAGTGTCACCGTCTTCTCTTCCCGCGTCGCCAGATCCTTCACCTTGGCGACGACGCCTTCCGGCGTGGCCACGAGGCGCAGGGTCTGGCGGCTGCCGAGTTCCATCGCGCGCTTGAACTGCTTGTCGCCCTTCAGCGGCGTGAGGGAATACTCCACGGCCTGGCCGGCTTCGCGCAGCTTCTGCACCACGCCCAGCGACTGGGCCCGCAGCGCCTCGTCCTCGATCAGCACGTAGGTGTCGATGTTCGCGGTGAACTTCGGCAACAGCCCGCGCGCCTTCAGCAGCTCCAGCAGGACGACGTCGCCCATGCCGAAGCCGAGCGCGGGGAGATCGACTTTCCCGCCGCTGAGGAGCTTCACGAGGTTGTTGTAGCGGCCGCCGCCGGCGATGGCGCGGAACTCGCCCTTGCGATCAAACGCCTCGAAGACGACGCCGGTGTAGTAGGCCAGCCCACGGATGACCTGGTAGTCCACCTTCACGAACTCGCCCAACCCGCGCGCGCCGAGGCTGTCGAGGATCGACTGGAGTTCGGCCGTCGGCACGGCGGCGGCGATGAACGCCTGCACGTCCTCCGCCTTCACGCCCACCGCGGCGAGCTTCTCGGCCGTCACCTCGGGCTTCTCGCGCTCCATCTTGTCGATGGCCTGGTAGAAGGCGTAGGCGTTGCCGGCCGAACCGCCGCGCTGCTCGAAGAATTGCTGCCACGCATTGCGGCTGCTGAGGCGGATGACGAAGTCGTCGGACTTCAGGCCCAAGGCGCGGAGGGAGTCGATCAGGAGCGCGATCAGCTCGGCTTCGGCGGCGGGATCGTTCTCGCCGAAGACATCGGCGTTGAACTGGAAGTGTTCGCGGAGCCGGCCTTTCTGCTGCTTCTCGTAGCGGAAGAGCTGGGGCACGGCGAACCACTTGATGGGCTTTTTGTAGTTCCGTTCGTTGGCCGCGATCATGCGGGCCAGGGTAGGCGTCATCTCGGGCCGGAGCGCGATCTCGCGGTCGCCCTTGTCCTTGAAGTTGTAGAGCTGCCCGACGATTTCCTCGCCGCTCTTGGCGGTGAAGAGTTCCAGCGGTTCCAACGGAGGACCGTCGTATTCCCGAAAACCGTAGCGTCGGGCGGTCGTGCGCCAGGCGTTGAAGATGTGCTGGCGGGCGTCGGCGCTCCAGGCATCGGGGCTGGGCAACGGTTCGGGATAGAAATCGCGGAATCCGGGCAGACGTTCCATAAACAAAAAGGGCGCTCACCTTGGGAGGGAGCGCCCGGGCTTTCGAGCGAAATGTTTACGCCTTGGGCTCGTCGGGGGAGAGGTCGAGGACAAGCTCGCGCATCTCCTTGCCGGGTTTGAACTTCACCACGGCGCGTTCCGGGATGGGCACGTCGGTCTCGGGTTTGTTGGGATTGCGGCCGATGCGGGCCTTGCGAACCTTCACTTCAAACACGCCGAAGTTTCTCAGCTCCACGGTCTCTCCTTTGGCGACGGCTTCGGAGATGTAGTCCAACGTCTTTTGCACGACCTCCAAGACCTGTTGTTGGATGAGCCCAGTTTCATTTGAAATCCGGACAACGAGATCACGCTTTGTCATAGGCTTTCGGGGAAGTGGGCGGCACCCGCCGTCCTTTGAACTGTGTGTAAACCCATATATCAGCGAAGTTTGCACGGTCAAGCGGGCATTTGGGCAAATTCCTCGACGCCCCGGAGTTCCGTTAACGGTCAACCCGGAGATAGAGGCACTTCAAATACCGCGCTTCGGCGAACTCGGCGGGGTGATCGGCCGGATGTCCCGTAGTTTCCAATTCGGCCCATTTCCGACCGCTGGTTGCGGCAGCGGCGCGCACGGCGTCGAAGAACTCCGTCTCCGACACATGCGCGGAACAGGAGGCGGAAACGAGATGGCCGCCGGGCGCGACCTTCTCCAGCGCCGAGGCCGCGAGCTGGCGATACGCGGCAATCGCCTTGGTCCGTTCGGCTTCGCGTTTGGCCAGCGACGGCGGGTCCACGATCACCAGTCCGTAGGCGTGGCGATCTTCGCGACGACGGAACCAATCGAAGACGTCGGCCTGCACGGTTTCATGCCGCGCGGCGGCCACAGCGGGAATCGATTGGTTCAGGGCGAAGTTCTCCCGCGCTTCCCGCAAGGCGTGGTCGCTGATGTCCAAGCTGATGACCGAACGCGCCCCGCCGCGCGCGGCGAAGAGAGAGAAGCCGCCGGAAAAGCTGAAGGCGTTGAGCACGTCGCGCCCGGAGGAAAGGCCGCCGACCTTTAACCGGTTGTCGCGTTGGTCGAGGAAGAAGCCGGTCTTCTGTCCGCGCACGATGTCGGCGTGGAACCGGATGCCGTTCTCCAGAAAGGTCTGCCGCTCCGTCGCCAGCGCACCCTGCCAAACCATGCCGTCCGTCAGCTTCGCCCGCGCGGCGGCTTCCTGGATGTTGCGGCTCAGGCGCAGCACGATGGCGAACGCGGGAAACGCCCCGACGAGCAGCGCCTTCAGCAATGCGAGATGCGGCAGCCACGCGGCGGAATAGAGCTTCAACACCAGCGCGTCGTCGTAGCGGTCCACCACGAGACCGGGAAAGCCGTCGCTCTCGCCGTGAACGATGCGGTAACCGGTCGTCTCCGGGCCGAAGAGTGCTTTCCGCTTCTCCACCGCCGTTGCGAAACGCGCCCGCCACCAGGCGTCGTCCAGCGTCGCCGGTTTCCCGCAATGCAGCACACGGACGCGGATGGGCGAGTCCGGATCGAAGAGGCCGATGGCGAGGAAGCGGTCCTGCTTGTCGTAAATGACCGCGAACTCCCCGGCCTGCCCCGGGCGGTTCTGTTCGCGGATGCTTTCGTCGAAGAGCCACGGATGCCCGCCGCGCAGATGGCGTTCCGCCGTCGGAGCGACGCGGAGACGCAGGCGCGTGGGTTTGGCGGGCAGCGGATCGGGCATGCGAAGAATGCGGGGCGCAGGGAACCAGATCCGTCGGCCCCGGGCAATCGCCGCGCGCGGGAGGTTGCCAGCGCCGGTGGAACGGAGAAACTTCCCCGGCCTTGCCCGGAGGCTGGAGCCGTTCGGGCGAACTCCGTTGTTTTCCGAACCTTTGAAACCATGCCCTGGATCTATCTGCTCATCGCCGGCCTGCTCGAAATCGGCTGGGCCATCGGCCTCAAACACACGGCGGGATTCTCCAAGCTGTGGCCGAGCGTGGCCACGATCACCGCGATGATCGCCAGCTTTGGCCTGCTGGCCGCCGCGCTCAAAACCATCCCGGTGGGCACGGGCTACGCGGTGTGGACGGGGATCGGTGCTGCGGGCACGGCCATCATCGGAATGCTGTTCCTCGGCGAATCGAAGGAGCCGCTGCGCGTGGCCTGCATCGCGCTCATCGTCGCGGGCGTGGTGGGGCTCAAGTTCGCCTCGGCTTCGGAGCACTGATCCGGGCTGGGGCCAGGTGGAGTAATAAGAGCCCGTCTGAAAAAGGTATAACCCCGAACAAAGACGGCCTTTTTCTGGGAAAAGCTTGATAAACGGCGGCCGGTGCCGGTTCGGAACCTTCGCGGCAGCGCCGTTCGGGCGATGAAGAACGCCGTTTTCCCGAGCTGCCTCACGGACAAACAGTGGGCCACGATCCAACCCTTCCTGCCCAAGGCCGCCAAACGCGGCCGGCCCCGCACCGATCTGCGCCGCATCCTCGACGCGATCTGTTACCTCACCAAGACCGGCTGCCAATGGCGGCAGCTCCCCAAGAACTTCCCGCCCTGGAAGACGGTCTACCATGTCTTCCGCCGCTGGCAGCGCGAGGGCCTGTGGCAGACCCTCAACGCCCGCCTGCGCGCGCTGGTGCGCATGGCTGCGGGCAAGGACTGCCGCCCCTCGGCGGGAGTCCTGGACAGCCAGAGCGTGAAGAGCGCGGCCCACGGCGGCCCGGTCGGCTACGACGCGGCCAAGAAGATCAAGGGCCGCAAACGCCACCTCCTCGTGGACAC
>CAMLMI010000388.1 GCA_946480965.1 uncultured Verrucomicrobiales bacterium
TCGGTCCCGAGACCAGCAAGGCCCTCCACGCCCTCGGCCTCAAACCCACCGTCGAAGCCGATCCGCACAACATCGAGGGGATGGTCAAGGCGCTGGAGATGGCGTAAGCCTCAGCTATCTGACAGGTCACCGGAAAACGAGTTCCCCCTCGCGACAATCAAGAACTCAGTCCCAGCCCAAGCCGTCATCGTCCAATCCCAAGTCTTCTTTGACCACCCGGTAGAGGACCACGGCGTTCGTTGCCCGGTTGTCCTCAAAGGGCTGTTCCACCAGGTCCGTGTAGGCGGAAGTTTCAACCCACGCATTGGCGACATAAGTCCAATTCGTCGCGTCAAAGCTTCGCTGCAACGCATAGGGCTGTCCGCCGCCGTTGAGCGTAGCGACGACATTAAACTTTCCGTTGGAAAAGCTCGGGCGACTCAACCGAATGGGATCGCCTCCCACAGTGACCAATTGGGACCGCGTCCGGGAAACCGCTTCCGAGCGCACCTCCAAGCCATTGGTCTGCACGTGGATTCTGGCCCTGGTTTCCCAGCTAAGACCGAAGCGGGTTCCTCCCGGCAAAGTTCCGGCGGCGATCCGCAGGTGGTTGGAGGAGCCGTTCAAAGGGTGCGGCATGTCCCGGACTCCGCCGTTGATGTCATGAATGCCGATGAAGACGGAGTGCCCGGGATCGCCGCCGGCTTCGAACTCGAAGGCAAAGTCGTTCGAGACGTCCACGGATTGCAGTGCCGTCAGGTTCGACATCCCGAGATGCGGCGGCCAATCCGGCATTTCAAACTCGACCGTCCAGTTGGTCCCATGAGCCAACACATTGAGCACAACTTTTCCGCCGAAGATCTCCTCAATCGGCCGATTGCTTGAGCTGTAGCGGAACGACCAAGGCGAATTCGGAAACCAATTGGTGGCGAGAAGGGCATACCCGTGCGTCCCGGGGAAACCAGCAGCGACATTGGTGATCATCAACGCTCCGGGATTTTCGACCGTGATACGGATTCCGCTTTCAGACGCTCTTGGCTCCGAGCCCGGTCTTTGCACCTGTTTACGTTCCCACACGGCATCGACCTGGATCTGGGCCGGAAGCTCACAAACCAAAGCCATGACAAGAGCTAGGCACAGAAGCCGTTTCCATCTCCTTGAGTCCATTTTCCGGAGACGGTGCGCCTGGAAAAAACGCCAAAGCAATCTTGGATTCAGCTTAACCGTATTGAACCCTGCATTCGCTCCATCGACGCCGGGCTCTCGGTTTTGTCCCAGCTTCTGCGCGCTTGACCCTGTTCCGTCGCCTTGGGTGAATCCGGCGACGCAACCCCACATCAACCACCGGTCATCCATCTCCACTCCATGAAACGCCGTATCCTAGCTTCCCTGCTCCTCGCCGCCCCCGTGGCGCTCGTCGCCCTCGTCGGCTGCGTCACCGCCGCGGACGCGCCCAAGCGCGCCCTGCTCGTCACCACCACCACCGGCTTCCGGCACAGCTCCATTCCCACGGCGGAGAAGGTGCTGGCCCAGATCGCCAAGGATTCCGGCTCCTTCGCCATCACGGCCATCGCCAGCGTCCCGGCCCCGGTCGGCATGCCCCGGAGCGCCGGGCCGAACGCCACCGCGGAACAGAAGGAGGCCGCCGCCAAGGAGCGCGCCGCCTACAACGACGCCGTCACCAAGGTGCTCGCCGAAACCATGAGCCCCGCCGCACTGAAGAACTACGACGCCATCATCTTCGCCAACACCACCGGCGACCTGCCGCTCCCGGACAAGGAAGCCTTCATGCAGTGGATCAAGGACGGCGGCGCCTTCATCGGGATGCACAGCGCGACGGACACCTTCCACGGCTACCGCCCGTTCATCGACATGATCGGCGGCGAGTTCCTCAGCCACGGCGCGCAGGTCGTGGTCAACTGCGTGAACAACGACCCGCAGCACCCGTCCACGAAGCATCTCGGCGCGAGCTGGGACATCCAGGGCAAGAAGGAGGAGATCTACCTCTTCAAGAGCTACCAGCAGAAGGCCGTCCGCAGCCTGCTGAGCCTCGACAAGCATCCCAACGACGGCACCCCCGGCCACTACCCGATCTCGTGGTGCAAGATGTATGGCAAGGGGAAGGTCTTCTACACCTCGCTCGGCCACAACGAATACGTCTGGGAAATGCCCGAGTTCCAGCAGCACCTCGTCGGCGGCATCCGTTGGGCGACCGGACTGGAGAAGGGCAGCGCCGAACCCCAGGTGAAGTAGTCCCTCCGGTTTGAACCGTTCTCCGGCCGTCGGCGCAAAGCCGACGGCCGTTCTCTTTGGAGTCGCCCGCCGGGCGAACCTGGCCCGCTCGCCCGACCGGAACCTTCGCCGACAGCTCCAGGCTGCTTCAGCGCCTGTTTGAAACCACCTTTGGGCAGGCCTGCCTCTGCTTCATGGAATCTGGAGGCGAGCCCACCTCAAACGACTTCTCAACGACTCAACCCCGCCGCCTCTTTCTGCCCAATCCCGTCCACCATTCGCATCCAGGCTACTCCGCAAATCTGGACACCTTTGCCCGCAGACCGGACGCGCCGAAAAACTTTGCCGCGAGAGGAACCAAATCGTTCGCGCTGGCGTCTCAAGGATTGTATCGGGACTCCGATGTCGGGAGTGAAAGTCATGCTGGAACCGCAGATCCATCCGAACCCCGCGCAGCCGCTTCCGGCGGCGAATCTCTTCACCTATGCCCGGCCGCTTCTGCTGTCGCGCTGGGTCGAGGACGCGTTCGAGGTGGAGGTGCGCCCAAGCCTCCGGTCCAAGCCCGGGAAAGGCCGTTCCAAAGCCCCCCGCCCGTCTTCCCCCAAGGTCTGAGCGCCGCTCGCGGGGGCGCTCGGTCTGTCTTCCCGGAAAAAGTCCTGTTCATCCCGTCTCGGGCCGGAACAATCCGCGCCCAGATGTCCGCAGCCGAACCTCAATTGACGCCCATGATGGCGCAGTATCGCCGCATCAAGGGCGAGCTGCCCAAGGATGCCCTGCTGCTCTTCCGTCTCGGGGACTTCTACGAGATGTTCTTCGAGGACGCCCAGGAAGGTTCCCGGGTGCTCAACGTGGCCCTGACCAAACGCGGCGTCGTGCCGATGTGCGGCATCCCCTTCCATGCGGCCAACGGCTACATCGCCCGCATCCTCCGCGCCGGCCGCAAGGTCGCCATCTGCGACCAGGTGGAGGAGGCCAAGCCCGGCCAACTGGTCAAACGCGAGGTCACCCAGATCCTCAGTCCTGGCACGCACTTCGACGAACGGATGCTCGCCGCCGAGCGGAACAACTTCCTCGCCGCCGTCCACGCCTCGGGCAAGCGCTTCGGCCTCGCCCTGGTCGATCTCACCACCAGCGACTTCAAGGCCACGGAGATCGAAGGCGAAGCGGCTTTGATGACCGAGCTGGAGCGCGTGCGCCCGGCCGAGATCATCTACCCGGCGGAAAACGGTTCGCTGAAGGCGCTGCTCGCGGCCGGCCAGTCGATCACCACGGGCTACGACGACTGGACCTTCGCTCCCGAGACGGCGGTCTTCACCGTGCGGGAACAGTTCAAGGTGGCTTCGCTCGACGGCTTCGGCCTGAAGGACCGCCACGTCGCCACGGGCGCGGCCGGCGCGGTGCTGCACTATCTCAGCCAGAATCTCCGCCGCGACGTGTCGCCGCTGACGCGCCTGCAATTTTACGAGCGCCTCGACTTCCTCGCCCTCGACGGCATCGCGCTGCGCAATCTCGAAGTGCTGGAGCCGCAGCGGCACGACGCGCCGCGCAACACCAGCCTCTACGGCGCGTTGAACCGCACGGTCACGCCGATGGGCGCGCGCCGCCTGCGCGACTGGCTCTCCCAGCCCCTGTCGAGCGTGGAGGGCATCGAGCGTCGCCAGGAAGCGGTCGCCGCCTGGCTGAACGCGCCGGAGCCGATGGAGCGATTCCGCATCAGCCTGAAGGAAGTGCGCGATCTGGAGCGGACGATCAGCCGGCTGGCCTTCGGCTCCGGCAACGCCCGCGATCTGTTGGCTCTGCGACTGGCCTTGGAGCGGTTGCCGGAGCTGCGGGAAAT
>CAMLMI010000389.1 GCA_946480965.1 uncultured Verrucomicrobiales bacterium
CCTGGAGAAGGAACCCGCCCGCCGCTACCAGCAGGCCAGCCAAGTGAAGACGGCAGTGGAGACGATAGGGAGTCTGCAAGCTCCTAGAAGTTTCCGACCCCAGACAGTCGGACTGCGTCAGGCTCTCCGAGAGTCCAGTTGGCCCGCCATGAAGTGGGGACTAGGTGTCCTTGCCTTGATCCTCGGGCTTGGCGTCGCGGTGACCCTTGTGACCCCGAAGACATATCAGGCCACGGTGCGGTTAATCTTCCCGGGCTCCGACGCTCCCCGATTGGATGACCCGTTTGATCTCCAAACCCTTCACGAGAAGATCAAACACCCGGAAATTATCAGCAATGTCGTAGCCAAACTCGACCTACAGAACCGTTGGTCAGATCGTTTTGGGTCTGGGTTCAATGGGATGAAGACATTCGGCTATCTGCAAGCGTCTCTTCAGATTCGACGTTCTCGCGATTCCAGCAATTTGCCGAGCATAGATCTGATGGTCTTCTCCGAATCCCCAAATGAAGCCGCCGAGATCGCCGAAGCCATCGCCGAAGCCTTTGCTACCACCGCTCCGTGGAGGCGGCCGACGACGGCCTGGAACCCGGCGCAAACGGAACAATTGAGGCCAAATCTATGGTTGAACGTTGGTCTGGCCTTCGTGTTGGGGACTTTCATCGGTGCTGTGGTGGCAGCAGGCTATGTCGTCGCGAGGGCGGCCCGGAGAACTCATCAAGCCTCCGTTGACTCGGGAGCGCAGTTCGCCGGTTCCCCCCTATCAACCGACGCCCTCAACTATCGCTCCAAAGCCACCCTCTTCGGCATGCCCCTGTTGCATATCACCGATGGTATCGATCCGGAAACTCGCCGCCCCAACGTTTCCCGGGGCATCATCGCACTTGGCCCCGTGGCCAAAGGGGTCGTGGCCATTGGAGGCCGCTCGGTCGGGGTGGTGGCCTGCGGCGGTCTGGCGACGGGTGTATTTGCCTTCGGCGGGTGCGCTTTCGGTCTGGTCACTCTGGGCGGGATGTCCGTCGCGCTGGGCTTGGCGATGGGCGGCTTAGCAATCGCCCCCATTGCCTTGGGAGGAGGGGCGGTCGGCCTGTATGCGATGGGAGGCGGGGCCTATGGGCTGCACGCCTTCGGAGGAAATATCCAAGACCCGGTAGCCAAGGCATTTTTTGTCCCGTGGGGATTCCAGCTCATATCGAAGATCGGCGGCATCACCGTCGGGCTGCTCCTGCTGATGCTGCCCTTCATCCTGTTGCCGACATTCCTCCGCCGACGCTGGGCCGGATCGTGACGCCGTAGCCCTCCTCACTCGAGACCGAATCGATAGATTGCGCGCCAAAACGCAGCGCGCTTCTCGAAACCGAGAAGCGCGCTCCCTATACCGCCTCGGATTCGGCCTACTCTTCCAGGATGAAGACGTAGCCGTTGCTCCGGGTGCGGAAGTAGCCGGTGCTCAGGTCGCCGTCGTCGATCATCTCGTCGATCAGCAGGAACTGGTCTTCCGTCGCCGTCGGCTGATGGACGCTGATGCCGGCGCGGTAGCCCTGGATGTTCTTGTCCCAGTTCCATTTTCCGCCCAGCGGCGTCGGTTCGGTCCAGGCCATGCCGGTCAGGTATTCGTCCATGCCCAGGGGAATGACTCCGGGCATGGAGTTGTTGGGGTAGCCCCGGCGTTCCCAGGCATACATCTCGAATCCCTCGGCGGCCTTCTTCACGCTGGTCGCGAAGATGAGGTTGCGCGCCCGGACCTGGGCGCGGAAGAAGTTCGGCAACGCGATCGTGGCGATCATGGCGATCACCATCACGGCGATCATGATCTCCGTGATGGTGAAGGCCGCGTTGCGGCGGCGGCGGGTTGAAAGGCGCGTTTTCATGGCAGTGCTTTCCGGCGCGGGTTGCCCTCGCCCCCGAGACCGCTCCCCGGTCCCGCTGGTCTCGCAACCCTGCGACGCTCCCCAGAAAGCAGGATGTCGGCCACCTTCATCCCGGGCATCCCGCCTCCATCCGGTCCGTTTTCAGGACGGGAAAACAAACGGCTGACAACCCGCTCCCGATGCCTTTCACTCCCCGCGTTTTCGATCATGCCAAAGCGCACCGACATTCATAGCGTCCTCATCATCGGGGCCGGCCCCATCATCATCGGCCAGGCCTGCGAGTTCGACTACTCCGGCACCCAGGCGTGCAAAGCCCTGCGGGAAGAGGGTTACCGCGTGATCCTCATCAACTCCAACCCGGCCACCATCATGACCGACCCGGAGTTCGCGGACCGCACCTACATCGAGCCCATCACCCCCGAGGCGGTCGAAAAGATCATCGTGCGCGAACAGGCCGAGATGAAGCGTCTCGGTGCCCAGGGCAAACTTGTCCTGCTTCCCACCCTCGGCGGCCAGACCGCGCTCAACACCGCGATGAAGCTCCATCGCACCGGCGTGCTGGAAAAGCTCGGCATCGAAATGATCGGAGCCAAGGCCGACGCCATCGAGAAGGGCGAGGACCGCCAGATCTTCAAGGACCTGATGCTCGAAATCGGGCTGGATGTGCCCATTTCCGGAACGGCCCACAACATGGAGGAATGCTGGGCCGTCGCCGAAAAGATCGGCCGCTACCCGCTCATCATCCGCCCCGCCTACACCCTCGGCGGCACCGGCGGCGGCATCGCCTACAACCGCGAGGAATTCGCCGAGATGGCCAAACGCGGCATCGACCTTTCCCCCGTTTCCGAAATCCTCATCGAGGAATCCCTCCTCGGCTGGAAGGAATACGAGATGGAGGTCATGCGCGACCGCGCCGACAACTGCGTCATCATCTGCTCCATCGAGAACTTTGACCCGATGGGCGTCCACACCGGCGACTCCATCACCGTCGCCCCCATCCAGACCCTCACCGACAAGGAATACCAGATCATGCGCGACGCCTCGTTCGCCGTGATCCGCGCCGTCGGCGTCGAGACCGGCGGATCGAACATCCAGTTCTCCGTCAATCCCGAGAACGGCCGCATGATCGTCATCGAGATGAACCCCCGCGTCTCCCGCAGCTCCGCGCTCGCGTCCAAGGCCACCGGGTTCCCCATCGCCAAGATCGCCGCCAAGCTGGCCGTCGGTTATCTGCTCGACGAGATCCGGAACGACATCACCCGCGAGACCCCGGCCAGCTTCGAGCCGACCATCGACTACGTCGTCACGAAGATCCCCCGCTTCGCCTTCGAGAAGTTCCCCCAGGCCGATCCCACGCTCACCACCCAGATGAAGAGCGTCGGCGAAGCCATGGCCATCGGCCGCACCTTCAAGGAATCGCTCCAGAAATGCCTCCGCTCCCTGGAAATCGGCCGCAGCGGCCTCGGTGGCGACGGCAAACCCTGGCGCCTCGGCGTCGATCTCTTCGGCGACCGCGAGATCCTGCCCCGCGACGTCATCAGCCGGAAGCTCAGCGTGCCCAACGCCGAACGCATCTTCTTCATCCGCCACGCCTTCCGCGCCGGTTTCAGCCTCGAAGAGATCTTCCAGCTCACCAAGATCGACCGCTGGTTCCTCACCCAGATCAAGGAGATCGTGGACTTCGAGGAAGAGCTGGCCGCGGCGAAGAACTGAGAAGCATGCCTTCGCTTCCCGCCGGGTGGCCGGCCGCAGGTCCACAGAGGCCCGCCACCCGGCCCAAAGCCGCCACGGTGAAGATCACGGGATAGAGCCGCTCGAAATACCAGAGCTTGGCGAAGTAGAAACCGATGGGACTCGGCCGCGTCCAAGTCCCCTGCTCCACCCGCTCGGTCAACCAAACCGTGCCCCGGTCCACGACGCCGCTACGGCCGCCAAGGGCCGCCAAGGCTTCGACGGCCAACGCCGTTTCCTCCACGCTGCCCCAGCCACCGTCGGCTTGTTGCCGACTCGCCAACCAATCGGCCGCCCGCTTCGCCGCCGTCGGCGCGGCCCGCAGATCGGCCAAGGCCAGAAGCACGCGCGAGGTGCCGTAGATGCGGTTGCTTTCGTCCGGCTCGGTTTCGTTGCCGAACCACAACGGACACCACGCGCCGGAGGGTTCCTGCTGCTCGACCAGG
>CAMLMI010000390.1 GCA_946480965.1 uncultured Verrucomicrobiales bacterium
GAAGAGGAATGCGAGCGCGCCGTCGGCGGCCAGTTAGCGGCATTGGGCGAAGAGATCGCGCACCTGCCGTTCCGATTCGCCGACCCACATGTTGAGGATCTCCGGCCCCTTCACATGGAGGAAGAATTCAGGGTGATCCACGCCAGTTTGGGCCATGAGCTGTTGGCGCAAGTTGTAGGCGGTGGCTTTGCCGAGCAGCGTCTTGCCGCAACCGGGCGGGCCGTAGAGGAGGAAACCTTTCGGCACGTGGTGCTGGAACTTGGCGAAGAGCTCCTTGTGCAGCATGGGCCGCTCGATGGTGTCGCGAATGGCCTTCACGGCGGCCTGCTGACCACCGACGTCGGACCACGGGAGTTCGCTGACCTTCTCCAGGGAACGTTCGATGCGTTTGCCGACGCCGATGACTTCGAGGGCGACCTTCTGGCTGGGGTCCAGGCGAATCTCCATGCCGGGCTTGAGCTTCTCCTTCATCAGGAGCGCGGAACGTTGCACGACGAGCGGAGACAACCCGGATTCCTGGCCGATGCGGATGCGGCCGTCGGAGAGCAGTTCGTCGATGCGGACGATGGGGCCGTTGCGCTCGAAGCCCAATCCCTGGACGACGGCGAAGGCTTCGTTGCAGAGCACCCGTTGGCCGGGCTGGAGGCTGTTCAACGCGATGTCGGGATCGACGCGGCAGACGTAGTCCGAGCCGCCGAGATTGACGTGGGCCTTGTCCGGATCGACCGGCATGAGAAAGGTGCCGACGCGGAAAGCGGGCGAGCGGAGCTTCTCCACGATGGCGTCGAGCTTCTCGATGGCTTGGCGGGCGTGTTCGTTCAGCTCCTCGGTCTCCTGGATGCGGTCGCGCAGGTAGATGAGGTCGAGGATGGAGGTGTGGCGCGGAGGGAGCTTGCTCGCGATGAGGTCCACGAGCTGGAGCGTGGACATGCGGTCCAGCTCCTCGCGCGACAGCAGGTTCTGCAACGGGGGAGGTGGAGCGGGGGCGGGAACGTCCTCGGCGGAGCTTTCGACCGGCTCGGGCCGGTTCGCCGACTTCTTCTTGGGCTCGGCCATGCGCGGACAGTAACGGCGGCCGGAACCTTTGCAAACGGGCGGGGGCGGAAATTTATGGACTCCGTCCTGAGACAAAAAGGCGGCCCGCAGGCACGAGACCACGGGCCGCCCGTCCTTGATCCTCAAGGCACCGTCAGACGCAGCTCCAGGAACTGCGCGGGCTGCGCGGCGGGGCTGGTGTTGGACCGGACCGTGACCCGTTCCTTGCCGCCGCCGAGGTCTATCGTGCTCACCACGGTGCTGCCGAGCGAATCGGTGAAGAGCGCGTTGCTCGACACACGGACCGAAGGCGTGATTCCGGTCACGGCCGTGTCGCGCACGAAGCTGATCGCCGGGTAGTCCACGCCCGCGTCGGACGCGGTGGTGGCGAACGGCGCGTCGCCGGAAGCCATGTTCGAGGGCGAGGTGCCGGAGAAGCGTTCGTAGATGTTCGGCAGGCCGTCGAGGTCCGCGTCGAAATCCGGCGCTTTGTTCAGGGCGGTCAGGCCGTTGGCCGTGGCCCAACTGTCATACGGGGATGGTTCGCCGCCGGAACCGGCGGGATCGCCGTTCAGCAGCAGCACGCGGTTGACCGTCGTGCCGTTGTAGAACGTGAAGTTGCCGCCGATCCAGAGACGGCCATCGGCTTCGAGCCCGAGCGTCCTCGGCTGCTGGGAGCCGAAGCCGGTGCCGGGATCGAAGCCCGTGTCGAGCGAACCGTCCGCCTCCAGCCGCGCGATGCGGCTGCGCGGCTGGCCGAGGGTGCTGAACTGGCCGACGACCACGAGCTTGCCGTTCGGCTGGAGCAACAGGTCGTTGACCGAGCCGTTGGGCGCGCTCGCGGGCCAGCCGGGAACCAGGGAGCCGTCCGCCGCCACGCGGGCGAGGTTCGCGGCGGGCGAACCGTTCACCGTGGTGAAGAAGCCGCCGATGGCCACGCCGCCGTCGGGCCAGACGAGAAGCTTGCCCACCTGGAAGTCCGGACTGGCGTTGAAGGACAGGTCCACCGCGCCGTTCGGCTCCAGCCGGAGGAGGTTCTGGCGATTGCTCAAAGTGATGGAGCCGCCGAGGTAGATCTTGCCGTCGACCCGGACGCCGAGGGCGTTGACCGACTGCGCGAAGTTCATCGACAGGCGCAGGGACGGGTCGATGGAACCGTCGGCGTTCAAGCGCACGAGGCTCGGATACGACTGGCCGCTGACGGTGCCGAAGGAGCCGCCGAGGAGGATCTTGCCGTCGGGCTGGAGCGCGATCGCCTGCGGGCCGAACTGCGGGCCGGTGCCGAGCTTCGTGTGGAAGTCGGTGTCCAGCGTGCCGTCGGCCTTGAGCCGGGCGAAGCCGTTGCGCGCCGAACCGCCCACGCTGGTGAAGGTGCCGGCGACGAGGTAGCCGCCGCCCGCGTCGCGGGCGACCACCTGGACCATGCCGTTCAGGTTCGGCGCGAAGGTCGCGTCCACCGATCCATCCGCCTTCAGCTTCGCCAGATACGGCGCGCTGGTCGCGGTGCCGTTGGCCCCGGCGCTGGTGAAGCTGCCGCCGAGGACCACGCCGCCGTCGCCGAGGACCACGAGGCTCTGCACGTCGCCGTTCGCCCCGGCCGGATGCGGGAAGGTGCCGGAGAGCTTCGCCGGCGGATCGAGCACCACCACCTTCGCCACGAGGCTGGTGACGGCGCCGAGGCCGTTGGCCGCGACGATCTGGTAGGCGCCGGTGTCGGCGAGCGTGAGGTTGGTGAAGACCAACGTGCTGTTCGTCGCGTTTGCCACGACGTTGGAGTCCTTGAGCCACTGGTAACCGATCTCGGGCAACCCGAGCACGAGCGGCCGCAGCGTGAGGCTGTTGCTCACGTAGAAGACCCCGCCCTCGGGCTGGGTGCGGACCACGGGCGCGGCGAGGATGAACAGCTCGGCCGGGGCGCTCACGCGCTGGCCGCCGGTGGCGTTCGTCACGATCAACGAATAGACACCCGCTTCCGACGGGGTCGCATTGGCGATGGTCAGCGTGGACGTCTTCGCGCCGGAGAAGGCGCCGCCGTCCATGACCGGATCGGTGCCGCGATACCACTGATACGCGATCGGCGAGGTGCCGATGGCCGTGGCGCTGAACTCCACCGTCGTGCCCGAGGGCACGAACTGATCGAGCGGATGCGTGGTGAAGATCAGCGGCACCGGGTCGCCCTCCAGAATGGCGAGACCGTTTTCCGGCACGCCTTCCCAAGTGGCGAACTGGCCGCCGATGGCGAGGCGGCCGTCGGGGAACGGCGCGATCTTCCAGACGGCCGCGTTGAAGTCGTCGCCGATGCCCTGCTGGAAGACGAAGGATTCATCCGGCGTGCCGTCGGCGTGGAAGCGGGCGAGGCCGTTGCGGAACGGGCCGAACTGGAGGAACGAACCGCCCGCCACGATCTTGCCGTTGTCCTGCAGGGCGAGGGCGCGGACGACGCCCTGGTTCGACGCCGTCACGTTGGTCACGCCGGCGAGGAAGTTGGTGTCGAGCACGCCGTTGCCGACGAGCTTGGCCAGCAGCGGCCGGGGACGTCCGTTCACGTCGGTGAACGCGCCGCCCACGAGCACGCTGTCGTTGTCCAGGACGAGGATCGTCGTCGGGGCCGCGAGGCTGTTGGTGAAGGTCGGGTCGGGCGCCCCGAACGAATCGAGCCGTTTGATCGAGGCGAAGTTGCCGTTCACGTTCAGACCGACGGAGAGGATCCGGCCGTCGGGATAGACGTCCACCAGCGAGCCGCCGCCGGAGCTCGCGGGCGAGACGAAGGTGTCGTCCACCGAACCGTCCGCGTGCAGACGGGCGATGCCCCGCGTGTTTGGCTGGCCGCTGACGGAGGAGAAACTGCCGGTGAGCAGAATCTTTCCGTCGGGCTGCAGGGCCAGGTCGTTTACCGCTTGGTCCGGGCCGCTGCCCAGCGCGTTGGTGAAGCCGATGTCGAAGCTCAGGTCGGCGTTGAAGCGCACCAGATAGCGGCGGTTCACGATGCCGTTGCTGATCGAGGTGA
>CAMLMI010000391.1 GCA_946480965.1 uncultured Verrucomicrobiales bacterium
CATCCACCCGACCGGGAAGTTCAGCGCCATCGCCGCGACCAACGCCATCGCCGGGCTGGACTGGTCGATGGGGCAGAAACGGTCCGTTGCTTCGTTCGGCGAGGCAGTGTTCGAGCCCGCCCGTCTGGGGAACGCGATCCGCGCGAACGGCAACATCGTGATCAAGTCGGGAAAACGAATCTCGTTCCCGAACGGCAAGCGGCCCAGCGCCGGGTTCCGCAGCCACCCCAATGGCACGGACAACGTCGCGATCTACACCTATGAGATTGACCGTATCACCGTCCATGAGGACGGAACCGTCTCGATCGGTCTGACCAACGACAGCCCCTACAAGCTCGACGTGCTCGGACATATCCACGCTTCCGACATCACCGCCGATAGCGGGGTCACAGGAGTCCTCCGGGGAAAGTCGGGCTCCGCCGTCACCAACACCAGCGTCGTTCAGGCGCTCTACATTGAGGAGGACGCGACCATCGTCTTGAGGAGCGGCGGCGACACCTCGACGCGCTGGGGTCGCGCCGCTCCCGGCGCGGCGGCGAATTTCGCGACGGACGGCTCGATCTCGGGAAACGCCGTGACGGCCGTCAACGGAGTGACCGGTATCCTCCGGGGCAAGTCGGGCTCCGTCGTCACCAACACCAGCGTCGTGCAGGCCATCTACGTCGAGGCCGAGGCTTCGGTGATCCATCGGCACCAGACGACGAACTTTACGCGCGTGGGTGTCCAGGACAACGCATGGAACAACGTCTTCACGAGCGGTGCCGCAACCGGGGACTACGGCATCGCCACGGCCACCGGAGACATCCGGCTCGGGGTCAAAAGCCAGACGCCCCAATGGCGTTTCACCCAGACCGGACTGACGTTCCCTGACGGAACCACCCAGACCACGGCCGGTGGTGGGGGCGGTGGCTCGACCGCATGGACCAATCACATCGCCCTCCAGTTCGGCGCGTCGTCGTCCAGCCCGACAGATGGCCAGACGATCTTCTTCGGCAACCCTTCGATTTCGCCCCAGACCAGCGCGGCCAGTGCGCACCGCATCTATGTCCAGCGGCCCGGCACGATCACGGCGGCATCGCTCCAGACCGCCCACACATCAGGGTCCGGCGAGGATTGGAGCTTCTATGTCCGCGTGAACGACACCACGGACTATCTGATCCAGACCATCCAGAGCCCGACCGACCGCGCCTACAACGACGCCCTGAGCGTTCCCTTGGCGGCGGGCGACTACTTCCACGTGAAGGCGGTCAATCCGACATGGGCCACGAACCCGGCCAACTTCCGCCCGTGGGGTTCCGTGCTGATCCGACTCACGCCTTGAGCCATGAAAATCCTTCTCCTGATCCTGCTCGCCGTCCTCGCCTTCGCGCTGCCCGCGCCCGCCCAGCTCGTGGCCGTCACGCCCTACGGACCGAATGCCGAGGGCATCCCGTCCGATCACCCGAAGCTGGTCCGCTCCATCACAGCGACCAACGAAGCCAAGGCCGGTGAACTCGTCTTGTCGGCCGACGCTCTGGCCAAGCTCGCGGAGAAGAACCGCGACGCCGTGAAGCTCGCCGTCGCCGCCCGGCCCAAGCCCGTCGAAGAAGCGCCGGAGCCCGCCGCCGAGATCAAGGCGCTCTTGCAACGCATCACCGCGCTGGAAGCCAAGGTGGCCGCGCTGGAAGCCGTGAAGCCCAAGTGAGTATGGACGAACTCGCCACCCGCTACGCCCCCGGCGGCGACATCTACGCCGCCAACGCCGAAGCCTACGGCATCGTCGGCGCGGAACGCCTCTGGACCGCCTACCAGTCCGGCGGAAGACCCGCCGTCGGCGAGGCCGTCAAGGCGCTCAAGCTCGGCCCCAACCCACCGTCCACCTCCACCCTGGCCATCCTCGCGAACCAGCTCGCCACCGATCCGCTCGCGGCTCCGGCCGAGTCGCTGAACCGTCAGCTCGGGCTCGCCGTGTGGAACGTCTTGAAGAACCCCTTCGTCCTGCTCGCCCTCGGCCTCGCCTTCTTCTTCTGGGTCGGCGGCCTCGGGTTCCTCCGCAAGAAAGTCGCCTCCGCATGAGTGACCACAACGCCAACACCATCCTCCTTCAGCTCGCCAAGATGGAGGAACGCCAAGTCGCCAACGCCGAGCGTCTGGAAAAGCTGGAGGCCGAGGTGTCGCGCCTTCGCGCCCTCATGCTCAAGGGCGGCAGCGCCCTCCTCCTTCTCGCCGGGCTCTCCGGCTCCGAAACCGTCTCGCAACTCCTCAAATCCTTCCTCGGCCAATGAACCCAGACGCCTTTCTCGCCCTCTTTGGGATGCTCCTGATGCTCGCCCTCCTCGTCGTCGTCCTGCGCTGCAAGATCGCCGCGCCACGTCGCGGCCGGAAGGCGTGGAAGCACTACGGCGCTCTCCCGCTCGTGTTGGCGTGCGCCCTCTTCGGCACGGGCTGCACCAACACCGCCGCCATCGTCCGCGCGATGGGCGAGAGCAACGCCAGCCTTTCCGCCGAGGTGCAGACGCCTTGGGGCCGTGCCCGCGTCGTGCGCACCAATCCCGGCGATGTCACGCCGCCCCACGCCATCGGGCCGGACGGCACCGTCCAAGTGGGAAAACCGCAATAGCCTTACGGCCGGGGAGTCCCGGCCCTTCGACAACATCAACCCCGTTACCTATGGAAAATCCCTTCAAGAAAGCCCGCCTCGCCCTCGACACCGGAGCCCCGACCCGCGCCGTGCTCGCCGAACTGGTCGCCGCCTGCGAAAAGCTCGCCGAGCCCGAGCAGGTTCCCGTGACCGTCCAGGAGCCGAAGACGCCGGCCGAGTCACAGACGCCCGTTTTGTAGGACTGGTTATCCTACGTTGCACTGCGCCGTCCGGTCTGTCTGTGACCGGCCGGCGCTTTTCGTTTCCAGGGTGGTCACAGGAAGGGGATGGGGCCGGGCGGTTCGTTCTGGGCAGCGCAGAAAGGGGAGCGAACCGCGTTGCCACCGCCCGGACCCGAAATGGAGAGCGTCCGAGCGACGACCCAAAGGAGTCCCCAGCGGCAGACAATCCGCACGGAGTTTAAGAACGTCGCCCGGACAGGTTCGACGCTGGCGAGCTGGGAGAAGGCTGGCAAGAGGCGTTCGGGCGGAGGACGCCAAGGAGGTGGCCTAGGGGATAGGCGCTGAAGAAACGTTCCGCCGCCCGAACACCCAACACCCTACACCCGCCGTCAACCCGTCACTCGGAGTCTGCGACGGCACATTTTGGCGCCTTCCGTTGCCAGCTCCGTCACACGTGACCGACGAGGTGTGGGATTCCAGGTGCCGTCACTCCGCGAGCTGTAGAATCCGCACCTGACGCGCCATCGTCGTGCTGTGGCTCGCGAGCAGGTGGAAGTAGGTCTTGCCCAGCAGAGCGCCCCCGTCCTTGTGCCCTAGCCACCGGCTCACGGTCGGCACGTCCACCTTGCTCTCAAGGCACCGCGTCGCGAAGAGCCTCCGGAAATCATGGTGCGTGAGCCGCGACACTTCCGCCCGTGCGCACGCCCCGTTCAAAGCCCGCCGGATGCTCTTGCACGGCACCAGGACGTCCGAACCCGGGTTCAAGGCAAACAGCCGATCCACGATCTGCCGACACTCCCCGACCCACGGAACAAGCCGGGGCTCGTGCGTCTTCGAGTCCTCGACCTCGATCCCGTCCGCCAGAATGTGCCGCCGCCGGATCGCCCGCGCCTCGCCGATCCGCAGCCCGGTGAACGCCAGCAACCGCGCCACCAGCCCCGCCGCCGGGCTCCGGCCCTTGTCCAGCTCCGCCAGCATCGCCGCGAAACGCTCCTCGCTCGGCAGCCGCACCCGCTTCGGCCGCTCCGTCTTCCGCCGGATGAACGCCGCCTCCGGCACCAACACGCGCACCAGATTGACGAGGTGGTTGAACTGCGAAGGGCTGTAGTGCGACACCGCCGCGCCGAACCGAGCGACGCTCTCCGGCGTGATGTCCACGCACGGCGTCGCCAGCTCCCAGTTCCAATGCTGGCGCACCTGACGGCATAGCCGCTCGTTATACTCCACCGTC
>CAMLMI010000392.1 GCA_946480965.1 uncultured Verrucomicrobiales bacterium
CTCCTTCGGGAACGGCGATGGATACTCCTTGATCAGGTAGCTCCAGATCGCGCCGGCGACCGAGTTGAAGATCGCCAGCAGGCCGATGAAGACCACGATGATCGACAGCACGGGTGCAGTGTGCAGCGGTCTCAGGATCAATCTCTCGATGGCCACGCCGAGGGCGAGGAGGATGATCGTGGGGGACAGCGCCGCAGGGAGAGCCATCGCCACCAGCAAGGTCATCGGCGCACAGATCACCAGCGCGATCACGCCGCCCATCAGGCAGAGGAGGACGGATTCGATGAGGAACTGGATGAGGATCGTGCGGCGCTTGGCCCCAAGCGCGCGGCGGATGCCGATCTCGCGGGTGCGCTCGGTCACGGAGACGAACATGATGTTCATGATCCCAATGCCGCCGACGAAGAGGGAAAGACCGGTGATGAACAGGCCGACGGCCGCGACGGTGCCGCCCACCTTGTTGAAGTTCTGGATGAAGGCGTCCTGTTGGTTGATGGCGAAGTCGTTCTTGGCCCCGGGCGGGGTGCGCCGGAGCTTGCGCATGATGCCGACGAGTTCCTCCTTCGCGTCGTCGAGTTGGGCAAGGCTGGCGACCTTGATGTCGATGCGGACATCCGGCCGCGAAACCATCTGGCCGGCCATGACGGTGATGGGCACGAAGACGACGTCGTCCAGGCTGAAGAGTCCGAGGAAGCGGCCACGCTTCTCGACGGTTCCCACCACCTCGAACGACAGGTCGCCGACCCGGAGCCGTTTTCCCAGGGGCGAATCGTGCGGGAACATCCGTTCCGCGACGTCCGCGCCGACCACGCAGATGGGGCGGGCTCCGTCCACGTCGCTCTGGGAAAGGAACCGGCCCTCGGACATGTCCATGCCGCCGGTGACGAGCGACTGGTCGGTGGTGCCGATGATCGTGACCATGCCGCCGCTGCGCCGGTCGTGCACGATGTCCTCGCGGGTGATCATGGTCGGAGCCACGGCCTTCACGAGGGTGGCCTGGCGTTCGACGGCGCGGGCCTGGGCCAGGGTGATCTCGGGGCGGTTGCGGGATTCGCGCCACTCGGCCTCCTCCATGAACCAGCCGCGCCGTTCGATGTAGATCACGTCGGTCCCGAGGATCGACATGCTGCGGAGGAAGGCGGCGTTCAACCCGTTGATGGCGGTGGCCATCATGGTGACGGTCACGATGCCGATGATGACGCCGAGCGTGGTCAGCACGGAGCGCATCTGGTTCGCCTTGATCGCGGACCACGAAATCCTCAGCCCCTCGCGGATTTCGGTGAGGAAGGTCATGCGGGTAAGGGCGGGGGAGCGCCGCTTGGCGCACCGTTCTTCTCCAGTCGCTCGTCGGCGGCGATGAGGCCGTCGCGGATGCGGATGATCCGGCGGGAGTGCTGGGCGACCTCCTCCTCGTGGGTGACGACGATGATGGTGTTGCCCTGGCGCGACAGCTCCTCGAAGAGGGCGAGAATCTCCACGCCGGTCTTGGAATCGAGGTTTCCGGTCGGCTCGTCGGCCAACAGGATGGACGGCCGGTTGACCAGCGCGCGTGCCACGGCGACGCGCTGGCGTTGGCCGCCGGATAGCTCGTTCGGCTTGTGGTGGATGCGGTCGGCGAGGCCGACGTTGGCCAACGCCACGAGGGCGCGTTCGTGGCGTTCGGCGGGAGGGACGCCGGCGTAGATCATCGGCAGCTCCACATTGTGCAGCGCGGAGGAGCGGGCCAGCAGGTTGAAGCTCTGGAAGACGAAGCCGATCTCGCGGTTGCGGATCTCGGCCAGGCTGTTGTCGTCCATCTCGCCGACGTTGTTGCCGTTGAGGGTGAACTGGCCGGAGGTCGGCGTGTCGAGGCAGCCGAGCAGGTTCATCAGGGTGGACTTGCCGGAGCCCGAGGGGCCCATGATGGCGACGTATTCGCCGCGATCGATGGTGAGGGAGACGTCGCGCAGGGCGTGGATGGTCTCCGTGCCCATCTGGTAGCGACGGGCGATGTTCTGGAGGAAGATGAGGCTCACGGTTGGGCCGTGCCGGGCACGGGTTTCGGCGCTTCGATCTTCACCTTCTTGCCGTCCTCCAGCTCGCGGTTGATGGCCTTGAAGCTGCCGGAAACGATGTCCTGTCCCTCGGAGACGCCCTCGGTGATCTCGGTGTAGTTGTCGTCGCTGATGCCGCGCTTGACCGGCTGCATCTTGGCGACGCCGTTCTCGACGAGGAAGACGACCTCGATCGGCTTGCGCGAAGGGTCGTTCTTCCGCTTCTCCTCCAGCTCCTTTTCGCGCGGGTCCTGCGGCTCCATCGCGGCGGCCATGCCGGTCTTGGCTTCCTCGACGCCCTTGGGCAAACGCGTGGTCACGCTCTGGATCGGCACGGCCAGCGCGTTGGTGCGGTAGCGGGTCTCGATCAGCGCGGTGACGGACATGCCGGGGCGGAACTGCTCCTTGTCCTTCACCCGCACCTTGACCTCGAAGCGGATGGCCTCGGCCGAGGAGGCCATCGCGGCGGATTTGGCGGCGTTGGCGATCTCATAGACCTCGCCGTTGAACTTGCGGTCGCGGAAGGCGTCCACCTCCAGCTTGGCGATCTGGCCTTTCTCGATGAGGACGATGTCCATCTCGCCGATGTCCACGCGGGCCTCCATCGATTCCAGGTCGGCGATGGTCATGATCTCGGTGCCGGCCATCATGGCGGTGCCGACGACGCGCTCGCCCTTCTGCGACTTGAGCTTGGTGACGGTGCCGTCGATGGGGGCGACGATGGTGGTCTTGAGCAGGTCCTCCTCGGCCCGGGTCACGGAGGCGCGGGCCATTTCGGTCTGGTGCAGGGAAGCCGCGAGCTGGTTCTGCGCGACGTCGTAGGCGGTGGCGAATTCCTGGAAGACCGAATCCGAGACGAGCCGTTGGGCGTGGAGCTCGCGGTTGCGCTCCAGCTCGGCCTTGGCCTTTTCGAGGTTCGCGCGGGCCACGGCGATGGAGGCTTCGGAGGACTTGAGGCTGGCCAGCGAGGAATTGCGGCTGGCGACGTAGTTGTCGGGCCGGATCTTCAGCAGCAGGTCGCCCTTCTTCACGTGCTGGCCCTCGACCACCGGCAGGTCGATGATCTCGCCGCTGACCTCGGGATTGATGACGACCTGGAGCACCGGCTGGATCTTGCCGGTGGCGACGACGATCTCCGTCAGGTTGCGGCGGGACACCTTCTCGGCTTGGACCGCCAGGGCCTGGTCACGGCCCTTGGCGAACTTGAACGCCGCGCCGCCGGCTCCGAGGAGCAGGAGCACGACGACGACAATGAGCCAACGGTAGGATCGCTTCGACTTGGCCATGGCCCGGGACGTTCCGGGTTCCGCCGCGTGCTGCCAACTCCAAAACCGAAGCGACTTTGGACTCCTCTCCGGGAGACATTTCACCAAGAGAAATGCTCAATCCTTCGGCGCAGGCATCGGGGTGAAGTAGAGACCGAAGACCGCGTTGGTCTGCAAACCCGCCCCGTCCGGAAAGGTGGTGGCCAGGGTTTCCTCGAAACCGGAATACTCGGGGCCGAAATCGAAGCTGTCGCCCGGCTCCAGCGACTGCGTGGCCAAGATCTTGCCGGACTTTTCCTCCATCAACACGACAGTGCCGTGCCGAGGAGCTTGCCATTCGATGTTCAGCCCACCGCCGACGCGGACGGCTCCCGCCGGGAAAGACCGTAGTCCGGTGGTGCATCCGGGGAAGATCAGCAACGCGGTCAAACTGAGCAGGAGAGGTTTCAGGCGCATGGGATTGGAGCGGGTTCGGCACAGTGAAGGATGGCGAAACGGCGCCGACAACGAAAAAACCGCCGGGCGCGAGCCCGGCGGTTTTTTCGGAATCAAAGCGGAGGCGAAGGTCAGAGCCCGAGCTTCGGGCCGATGGCCTTCTCCAGCTTGACGGTATCGACGCCGAACTGGCGGATGCCTTCGGCCAGCTTCTCGGTGGCCATCGGATCTTCGTTGTGGGCCCAGCGGAACGCCTTTTCGTCGAGGCTGATCTTGGCGTCCGGGTTGGCGGCCGCA
>CAMLMI010000393.1 GCA_946480965.1 uncultured Verrucomicrobiales bacterium
CGTCACGGTGATGGCTTCGCCGTTGGCGACACGTTCGGCCAGTTCCCAAAGCTGGCGGTTGAGGCGGAGGTTTTGGTCGAGGCCGGTGATGGCGCGGGTGCGGCCGAAGCGCCGTCCGTCGGGCCGGACGCGGGAATAGTCCCGTTGCCCGCCCTGCATGAGGTTTTCCTGGGTCCGGTTGAAGACGTGCCAGAGATCATTTCCGGCATCCTCCCGGCGACGGGGAACCAAGAGCTTGGCGGCAGTCACCGGAGCCAAGGCCGGGTCTTCGTAACGCAACCGCAGGGCGGCGGACGCGAAGGCCGACGCCTCGCCTTCGGTCAAGGTCCGTTGCCGGAAGGATTCGACACGGGCGGTGATGGCGGGCACGCCGTCCAGCAGCTTGAAACTGGCGTTGATCACCCCATCGGGGCTGAACCCGCTGTGACGGATCGAGACCCGGCCAAAGGTGGCATCCGCCACGACCAACCCATTGCCGCAAACGAACCGGAACAAACCGGCGTGCAACTGGTAGGCGCTGCTCCGGTCGTGCGAGTTCATCAGGACCAGCTCGGTCGCGAACTCGCGGCGCACGGGCGACAGGTCGCGGCGCTGGAAGCGGATCAGGTGCTTCTGGAAGCCCCGGCGTTCATCGAGCCGGACGGATTGCTCGCTGGCCAAGACAGGGGACCAGCCTTCCTCCCGCAAGCGGGAGATGATCTGGGCGGTGGGGACGAAGGCGTAGCGTTCGCTGACGCCCGGCAAGGGCGACGCGGCGAAGACGGAGGGCGCGAGCGAACGAATCCGGTCGTCGGAGAGTTCGGCGCGCTGGTTCAGGAACATGGTGGATGTGGTCATAGGTTTCTTTTTGTTGTGGTCGCGCAGCGACAGTGGGGCGCGATGGAAACCTACGAGCGGGCCTTTGGCGGGAACCGGACGGTCAAGGAGGAACGGAAGCGACGAACCGTAGCATCCTTGACCTTCCGGGGACCGCCATACCATCGCCCGCCGTGACATCGTGCTGGAAAAGCGACGGGTGCCGGATAGGCCCAAGAGGAATGGCCTTGGGGCGGATGCCCCGACGGTGCCAGACAATTGCATGAAGCCGGGTGAACCAACGCTTGGGTCAGTCCCGGCCGACAGGAAGAGGAGCGTCTCCGAAGTGGAGCCTGCCGGAACGGAGGAGGACGCGGAACGACTGCGGCCGGGGCTGACGCAAGCGCACAGCGGCTGCACCGAACAAAGTCCGCCGACGACGAGCGCGAGCGGAGCGAAGGGTTGGTCGTCGGCTTTGAGATTTACCGTGCCATCTTCCGCGCCATCCGATGGGGGACACCTGGCCGAATGGGCACCCAAAAAGTGCGGCATGGGGAATCAGGTTCCTGGCGATCACAATCCCCTCTGCCGTTCAGGGTTGGACATTGGACTCTCGATCAGCTATCCAACTCCGCGTTGAAAAGACTTCTCCAACTTGCGGCTCTACTGCTGCTGACCCTTTGGGTGCCAGCGACGATGGGCTGCACTTTGGAGCGGATCGATCTCTGGGAATGCTTCTGCTGCGCCGAAGAAACTGCGGCGCATGATGAAGGCGAGGAGCAGGAGCATCCCCATCCGGTGGATTGCACCGGATGCACCGTTTGCGACGCGCTGGAGTCCGGTCACTTCTTCCAATCGCAGAAGATCGTAAAACTTGTGCCGTTCATTGCTTGGCTGGTCGTGTTGCAGCCCACGGCTACCTGCCAACTCGATCCCTGCCCCACCCCATCTTCCTCCGTTTCCCCGCCAGTGCCCGACTGGCTTTTCTTCCAGCGTGCAGTCCTGCCGGTGCGCGCTCCTTCCCTCGCTTCGTAAACGGTCCCTCCTCCGAGAGGCTTCGTGTTGTCATCCGACCTGTGTGTCCGGAGCTTTCCCTTCCGTCCTAGGGCCACCGCCCTGTTTGCCAGAAATCCGTCTATGAAGCTGAACTGTTTTTGTCTGAGCCTGCTGTTGTCAGGAACCGTCGGGGCCGCCGACATCCCGGCGGCTGCGCCGACGACCATCGATGCGCTCGTCGTCGAGGCGTTGGAGCGCAATCCCGAGCTGAAATTTTACGAGGCGGAGATCACAGCCGCAAAGGCCGGGCGTAAAAGCGCCGGCCTGCTGGCCAATCCCGAACTCAGCGCCAGCGTGGGCCAGAAGACCGTGCGCGGAGGGGGCTTCAGCGCCGAAGGAGTGGCGTGGTCGGTTTCCCTGATGCAACCGCTTGAATGGCCGGGGCGGCTGGGTCTGCGGAAGGCCATTGCCAACCACGATGTCGAGCTGGCGGAGCTGGGACTTGAACGGTTCAAGACCGCGCTGTCGGGCCGCATGAAACTGCTGGCCTATGGCGTGTTCGCCGCGCAGGAGAAGTCGGCGGCGGCGGGCGAAGTGGCCGAACGCTTCAAGGCGTTGCGCGAGGTGCTGGTGCAGCGTGATCCGGCGGGATTGACGCCGTTGCTGGAGACGCGGGTGATCGAAGCCACGGAATTGAACGCCCAACGCAAGGCCAGCGAAGCACTGCTGGCTGCGAAGTCGGCGTTGCTTGAACTGAACCAGCTCCGTGGCGTCCAGCCGACCGCACCAGTTTCCATCAGCGAGGCCCGTCTCCGGTTCCGGTCGGCGGTGGAAACCGGGCAGCTCGTGGCGATGGCCCAGACCAACAATTTCGAGCTTCGTGTCCGCGCCGTGGAACTGGAGCAGCAGGGGTTCCGGGTGGAGCTGGCCCGGAACGAACGGTTTTCCTCCATCTCGGTCGGGCCGATGGTTTCCGAGGAAAGGGCCGGCGACCGGGAACGGGTCATCGGCGTCGGCATCTCGCTGCCGTTGCCGATTTGGAACCGGAACTCCCAGAACATCGAAGCAGCCAAGGCCCGTGAGATGCAGGCCGAGGTTTCCCTAGGAACCGCGCGCCGGGAGGTCGAGCGGAAAGTCATCGAGGCGGCGCTGGTGTATGAGGCGAAGATCCGCGAGATCGCCAGATGGCGGCCAGATTCGGGGAAGCACTTCAAAGACGCTGCGGAACTGGCCGACCGTCATTACCGCCTTGGCGCGGTGCCGATCTCCACCTACGTCGAGTTGCAGAAGCAATACCTGGAAGCGGTGGAAAGCCTGCTTGATACCCGGAAGGAGGCAATGGAGGCAGCGTCGCAGTTGGAACTGCTGACGGGACTGCCCCTGCCGCTGAGTGAAACCGTCATTGAAACCGAGGAGAAAAAACCATGAACACGAAACGACTCATCACCGCATCAGTTTTGACCGCTGGCACGTTGCTCGTTGGCTGCGGAGACGGCCACAAGGAAGGCGACGGCCATGTCCATGCCGACGCCGGGCATGAGGCTTCGGAGAAACACGTCGGCATCGCCTACAGCGAGAAACACGGCCTGCGGGTTTCGCCGGAGACGGCGAAGTTCATCGGCCTCGAAGTTGCCGAGGTCGAGGAGCGCAAGGTGGCGTCCGAGTTCCGCTTCGCGGCGCGGGTCTATCGTGCCGCCAGCGAAGCCCGGTTCGCTTCAACGCTGCCAATGGTCTCCTCGACCGCCTTGGCCAGCGGCCTTGTCAGTCCCGCCGAGGCGGCGCTGCTACGGGAGGGACAATCAATCTCCGTCACCGTTGAAGGAACGGACACGCTCGCCGCCCGGATCACGGCCTTGGATCGCGGCTCCGAGAGGTCGGATGTCGAGGTCTTGCTCTCCGTCGCGGACGATCAGGGACGGCTGGTCAACGGCGCGTTTGTGGCCGCAACCGTGCCGCTGGACGGGGAGACAACCGTTGTCAGCGTTCCTCGCTCGGCTCTGCTCCGCACGATGGAAGGGGACTTCGTTTACACGGTCAGCGGTGAAGCCTTCGTGCGGGCTCCGCTCAAGCTCGGAGCCGTAAATGGCGAGTTCGCCGAAGTGACCGACGGCCTCTATGCCGGGGATCAAGTGGTGGTAAAACCGGCGATGACGCTCTGGCTGGCGGAAATCCAGGCCCTGCGCGGTGGCAAGGCCTGCTCGGACGGGCATTGAGCCATGCTTTCCAAAATCCCA
>CAMLMI010000394.1 GCA_946480965.1 uncultured Verrucomicrobiales bacterium
GATGCCGGATGGCCGCTACCCGGCTCGGTCCCACCGGACATAGGGGGGCGGCCCCTCACCCCGTCCCTCTCCCCATCCGATGGGGAGAGGGTGGCCGAAGGCCGGGTGAGGGATTCGGCCGCCGTCAATGGGTCCAGTTGGGTTGCTTGGATCAGTTCACAGCTTCGTTCATTTGCGATGCGGCGGATGACTGCCAGCGGTTCATCCGCGATGGCGCCGGTGATGACGGGCACGCCGGGTTTGATGATGCCCGCCTTTTCAGCGGCGATCTTGGCCGGGGTGTCGCCGAGCCAGGCTTCGTGGTCGCGGCCGATGGTGGTGATGACGGAGGCGAGCGGCGTGACGACATTGGTGGCGTCGAGCCGGCCGCCGAGACCGGTTTCCCAGATGACGAGGTCCACTTTCTCCGCCGCGAAGTGCAGCAGCGCCATCAGCGTGACGGCCTCGAAGAAGGTGGGTTCTTCCCCTTTCGGAAACGCCTTCAACCACGGACGCATCTGTTCCACGAGCTTGGCGACGTCGGCCTCGGAAATGTTTCTCCGGTCGATCTGGATGCGTTCGGTGAAGGAGACGAGGTGCGGCGAGGTGAAGAGCCCGACGTGCAGGCCCGAAGCGCGGTAGATGCTCTCCAGCGTGGCGCAGACGGAGCCTTTGCCATTGGTCCCCGCCACGTGGATGAAGCGCAGGCCACGCTCGGGATGTCCGGCCAGCTCGGTCAAACGACCGATGGTCTCCAGCCCGAAGCGCGCGCCGAAGAGCTGGAGGTCGTAGAGGAACTGGATGGCTTCCGGGTAGGTCACGGGACGAGAAAAGGGCGGATCAATCGAGGCAGTTGCGCACGAGCCCGGCCACGGCTTCGGGCGGAATGGTGGCGAGGCAGCGGGCTTCGCCGGCCATGGTGCAGGCGGCCTGGACGGTCTCCGCGCATTCGCAGGCGGAGGTGAGGTGCCAATGGTCGCGGCCGCGCGGGGCCCATTCCTTCAAGGCTGCATCGTCGCGGAAGACGGAGACGGTGGGCACATCGAGCGCGTGGGCCAGATGCGTCGAACCGGAATCGGCCCCCACGTGGACGGCGCATTCGGCCAAGACGGCGGCGAGACGCGGCACGGTGATGTCCTTGTGCAGCGCGACGAGGCGTTCGTGGTCCACGGTCTCGGCGAGGAGACGGAGGCGTTCGCGCTCGCGCTCCGCCGGGCCGCAGGTGGCGACGAGCCGGAGCGCGGGGTCCTTCAGCAGGAGACGGCAAAGCTCGGCCCAGCGGGGCAACGGCCATTCCTTGAAGGGCGAGCTGGCGTTGATCGAGAGATGGACGGCGCCGGAGTTCACGCGGGCCTTGGCCCATTGCACCGCTTCGTCGGGAACCACGAGGCCAAATTCCGCGCGGGCCAACCGATACCCGGCGGCGGCGAGGACCTGGCGGCGCTGTTCATAGACGGAGAGTTCGCGCGAAGGTCGCGGCACGCGGGCGTTGACCAGCCAGCGGTTCCAGAACCGGCCCGAATCGGGTTCCTGCGCGAGGCGGAGCTTGCCGCCGGTGGCGGCGGTCCAGAGCAGGTCGCGGTCGCGCCCGGAGAAATTCACCGCGAGGTCGAAGCGTTCGTGCCGCAACATGCGGATGATGCCGAAGTGGTCCTTCATCCGGCCCCGGCGCGGATGGAGCTGCACGGGCCAGACGCGGTCCACGGCGGGGCACATCCGGAAAACCTCGGCCCCGGCCACTCCGGCCACCACGTGGATCATGGCGTCGGGATGGTGGCGCTTGAGCTCGCGGATCGCGGGAACGGTGTGGATGGAGTCCGCGAGGAAGCCGAGTTCCACCACGACGATCTTCTTCGCCGAGCGGGTGTGGAGCTGGAAATCGGTTGCCGGGACGGGCACGGGGCTGTGTGTAGTCGGGGCCGGGATCGGGGCGAAGGAAAATCCGATCCTGACGGGGAATGACGAAGCGCGAAGGCCAAAGGCCGAAAGAAGCTCGAAACCAGAAGGCCAAAGCCCGAGGTCTTGGAGCGAAGTTCGGGTTTCGCATCTTCGGGCTTCATTCGGCGCTTTGGCCTTCGTGCTTTGTCATTTCCCCCGCAAGGGCGTCTTGACCCGCTTGGGCCGATGGCGGCACGACTTCGCCATGCCGTTGCATACCGAACTCGTCCCCGCGTCCGACACCTCCAGCCGCGACCTGTTCGTGGTGCTGCACGGACTGGGCGACAGCCTGGAAGGGTATCGCTGGTTGCCGCCGACGCTCGGCTTTCCCTGGCTGAACTGCCTGCTGGTGAACGCACCGGACCCGTATTTCAACGGCTACTCCTGGTATGACTTCCAGGGCGACGCCGCGCCGGGCATCGCGCGCAGCCGCAAGCTCCTGACCGAACTGCTGGACAGCTTGCCCGCGCAAGGCTTCAAGCCGGAGCGGACGGCGCTCTTCGGCTTCTCGCAGGGTTGCCTGATGACGCTGGAGACTGGCCTGCGCTACCCGCACCGGCTCGCGGCGTTGATCGGTGTGAGCGGCTACGTGAGCGATCTGGAAAAGCTGGTGGCTGACCTGCCCCCGGCGGCCAAGGGCCAGAGCGTGCTCGTGACCCACGGGCTCTACGACCCGCTCTTTCCCTGCGCGGAAGTTCGGGCACTGATGAACCGTCTGCGCCTCGCGGGCGGCTTGGACCTGACCTGGCGCGAATACGCCAAGGACCACACCATCGTGCCGGACGAAGTGGCGCTCATCCGCCAGTTCCTGACGGCTGCGTTCGGGCGGTGACTGGCGGATCTTGGAAAGCCCTTGCTGCGTCCAGGTGGAAGGTTCATTCCATGGACCAAGCAATTCCCATGAAACCTTGCTGCTTGCTGTTGCTTTCCATGCTTCTGGTCGCTCACAGCGGCTTGGGTGCGGCGACGGCGAGCCTGTTGAACAAGATCCATCTGACCGATACGCCCATCGATGGCGTGCGGGTGGGCCACAACGACAGGAAAACTATCCGGGAAGAAATGTGTTCGACGAACTTTTCGTGGGCTTTGTCGAAGAGCTTCGCTTTCACCACCAATGTCTGGGTGGGTTTGGAACCTGTGGCCGATTGGAGCTCCGACACGGACCTTCTCAGAATCAACTACTCCGGGCTGACCGAAAAGGAGATGGAGCCGGTGTATATGCGCATCTACTTCTATGCCCAGCAACGGGAGCAGGGGCATACGCGGGAGTTTCTGTTTCAGGCCCTGACCAACTCCAGCAAGGAGATCGTCGCCACGAACGACTGCCTCAGGATTTTGGCCGAGCATTGTCCCTTGGTGCCCTTGGGCCGACTTCAATTGGTGATCTGGGAGTCGAAGGACTTGGACGATGTTCGGCGCGATAACGCCACCTATCACGTCGTGGATGGCGAGCTGCTTTGGGTCTATCGGGTGTCTTGGACGAAATGGAAGGACGGCGAGTCCGGCGATGCCTTTGCGGAGCGCCAAGATGCCAAGGAAGCCGATCCGGCTCTGCGTGATGCCCTCGACAAGATCGAAGCCGAAGCGAGGGCCGAGATGAAACGGACTGGCGTGGAGGGCATAGGGGCAGTTCATGTTTTTTGGCGGCTGAAGAAGTCTAAACTCAAGCAGATGGGAATCGATTGGCGCTCTCCTGCTGAACTGAATCCATCGACGATTTACGACTGAAGCCTCGCCCTTCATCGTTAGGTTCGGCGGGAGAAACCGAATTTACATTCGTCTGACACAAGCCGGCGTCCGGCCCCGGGTATCTTCTGCCGTGCCATGAACCGCTTGCCGCCGGTCCCCGTCTCCGCCATCACTGCGTCGCTCCCGACGCAGCCACCGTTGAGCCATCCATGACCACCCGCCGCATCCTCGTCGTGGAAGACGACTCCGCCATCCGGCGCGGGATCGTCGATGCCCTCGCTTTCACCGGCTACGAGACCCTCCAGACCGGCAACGGTCTCGAAGCCCAGAAGCTCGCCGCCAGCGCCACCTACGACCTGCTCCTGCTCGACCTCGTGCTGCCGGGCGTCGGCGGATTTGACATCCTCAAGTCCACCCG
>CAMLMI010000395.1 GCA_946480965.1 uncultured Verrucomicrobiales bacterium
GGACGAGGAAGACGAGGACGAGGAAGCGGGCCGACGGGACTCAAGGCCGGGGAAGCGGCTCGAAGTTCCCAGCGTTCAGGCGGTCGAGCGTCGGAGCCAGATGGTCGTCGGGCTCGTCTCTGGAGCTTCCATCGGCTTCGATCCTAAAGAAGCCACGGCGCTTCAAAACTTCAGGGGAGCGGGGCAGAACCAGAACCGTTCGAACCGGACCTGCATCTGCCGGAAAGCACAGCACCGTGCACGTGTCGCGATACAGCCGACTCTCATCGGCAATGGCGTCCCGCATCTGATCTGGCGATTCCCGAGTGTCAGACAGAGCAATTCGGACAGAGACCCCAGTCTGCTTCATTTCATGGAATTCATAGACCTTCCGACGACTGTTTTGTAACCAGGGTTCTCCGCTTCCAAACAACCACCCGACCTGATGCACCGCCCCGGTGAAGCCCATCGCGGCGAGGAAGAGAATCCAGCAGCCCAAGTAGATCCCCCAAGGCCAGCGCTGCGACCACGCCCAGCCGCCTTTTTCCGCCAACGTCCGGCCCACCCATTGGAGACCGCCGATCACCAGCGCGGAGCAGACCAGAAACATGCCGATGGCCGCCCAGTTGAACTGCATCTCCGGCACCACGCGGGCCAGGAACCAGAGCCAGCCGGCGACGAGGAAGAAGCCGGCTTTCACCACAGGCTCCAGCAGGTAGACCAGCCCCGTGAGGGAAAGGAGGAAGAACAGGAGAAACCCGATCAGCAGCCGCCCGATCCACTTTGAGCCCGGTTGTGGTGCCAGTTCCAACGGTTCAGTTCTTGCCATACAGCTCCTTCAGTTCCGCCGCCGTGATTGTTCGAATCTCCCCGTCCCGCGTCACCCCGAGCCGTTTTGATCCGAACGACTTCGGCTCCAGCGCCAGCCAGTTCGTGGCCGAGCCGGTGGCAGGCCAGTTCACCAGGATCATCCGGGTGCCTTCCAGATCGAGGGAACGCCAGAGTTCGGGTGCGATCTCCGGAGCGTATTCGTGCGGCGGCCATTTCCCGTCATGATCGGCACGGTAGCTCTGCAAGGCGCCATAGAGGGACCGGAGATGGTCGCGGCGCTGCTCCTCGTTGGCCGGGGAATTGAGCCGGTAGGTGCTGCCCTGCTTGCGCCACGCGCCGGGTGTCAGGAGTTCCCGCGCGCCGGAGATCATCGTGAGCACCAGCAGCATCAAGAGCCCGAGGATCGTGGTCAGGCCGAGCGCGTGCCGGTAGCCGATCTGCGGCACCTTGGGCAGCGGGCGGAAGGAGAAGTTCCAGAGCAGCTTGAAGCCGTAGGCGCTGGCCAGCAGCAGCACGAGGAAGAAGGAGATGTCCTGGAGCCGCAGCACCACTATGTCGTTCAGGTCATAGCTGGGCATTCCGGCGCGGGCGTCGGCGGCGACGAACAACAGGGCCAGGGCGGCGATCCTCCAAAGGGCGTTCACGGGTTTAGAACGCCGAGCCGTCGGGGAAGTTGCAAGCGGCTTCTCGGTGCACGGTGGGCCAGACCATTGTTCCTCTTCATCTTCCTCCTCGTCCTCGTCTGAAAAGCCGCAGAGACGAAGACGAGGAGGAAGAGCAGGAGGAGGAACGGCGCTTCCGCTCACATCCTCGTCCGCGCCGAAGCATCGGCGGGTTGGCGATTCTCGGCGCGGAGCCAAAGCCCGTCTTTCCAGCTCGCGGAGAGGAGCGGGCAAGAGGCGAGTTCGGCTGCCGCCGCGTAGTCGTCCTCGCGGTGGTGCATGACGTCGTTGGCGTGGGCGATCGTGAAGCGGGGAAAGGGGCGTTCCAACCGCTCGAACATTTCTCCGGCCTCCACCCAGCCGTGTTGGAGCACGCGGAAGTAGAATCCGGTCCGGCCGTTCTGCTCCACCTGAGCGGTCAGATCCTTGATTTGCCAACGCCGGGCCAGCTTCCAGCACGGCTGTCGCGGCTGGGACACCTGCACCCGGGCAGAGCCGATGCGGAACACGTCGCCGATGCAGACCTCGGTTTCGGTCAACCCCAGCACGGTGAAGTTCTCCCCAAACGCACCGTGGTTCATCTCCGGCAACGCCAGCGTCTCGCGCCATGCCGGGTAGTGCTCGGCCGCATAGACGCAGACCGCTTTGTCCACGCCACCATGATAGCGTCGGTCCGCCTGCTGGTCGCCGCGCAGGCCTTCGTAGCCCAGCCAGAGTTTCCCGGCGACAGGCCGTTTGTAGAAGCTGGTGGTCCACGCTTTGTCCCACCACGCGTCGCTGCCGGTGGCGGCGATCTCGGTCACGACGGAAAGCTGGATGGAGAGCAGGGAGGGCGGGTTCATGGGACGGAAAGTTCGGAGCCGTGTTCGTCGTTCAGCGCATGGAGCTGGGCGAGGATCTTCGCCAGTTTCTTGCCGGTGGGCGTGAGGTGGTATTCCACCCGCGCGGGCAGGCCGGGAAATTCCTTTCGCGTGATGACTCCGAAGGCCAGCAGCTTCCGCAGCCGCTCGTTCAGCACCTTGGTGGAGATGCCCGGGATGTGGCGCTCCAGTTCGCCGGGCCGGCGCACGCCTTCGCCAATAGCCGCGACCACGCCGACGCTCCATTTGCAGCCGATGACATCCTCGAGCCGATGGTAGTCCGCACGTTGGCGGACGGTGAGCGGTTTGCGTTTCATCGCGGCCGACTCTAGCGCGGCGGCATCCGAAGTCGTGGGGGAACTTTTCGGTGCCCTCCCATCCAGATTGTGCCCTCTGGCGGACGTTTCGTTCCCGGCCAAGCTGCCACTGCTCGAACACGAGCCATTGAACGAAAGACACATCATGAAAACTAAAGCCGTCTTCTACCACGCGGGCTGCCCGGTCTGCGTCGCCGCCGAAACCAACGTCGCCGCCGCGCTCGACCGTGCGCGGTTCGACGTGGAGATCGTCCATCTGGGCCAGACCAAGGGCCGCGTCGCCGAAGCCGAGCAGGCCGGGGTGAAGTCCGTGCCCGCCCTGGTCCTCGACGGGCTGGCCTACCACATCAACTTCGGCGCGGGCATCGAAGCGTTGAAGTGAAGCAACGGGCCCGCAGGCGATCCCTGCGGGCTCATTCTCCAGGGGAAGAAGGGGCGTCCGCTGCTCCTGTTGAGCTGTTCCAGCTTATCGACGGCGGCTTTCGTCGTGGCGCAGGGCCTCTTCGAACTCGGGCATGAGGGATGAAAAATTGACGTCCGTGCCGGAAAATTTCTCCGCCAAAGCTGGAATGGTTTCGCGTCCCCATTTCAGCAGCTGCTTGCGCCGTTCTTTCGGCAGGTAGTTCGGAGCTGGAATGTTGTCGATGAACCGCTGGATGGCTTGGCGCGTCGGCGCGGCCAGCTTGGCGAGTTCGTCGGTTGCCAGCGCGGTGGCCGAGACAAACTCCATCGCGACTCCCGAGTCGCTGGAGGCCAACGTCGAGGCGAGCGCTTCGATGAATGCGGGGCGCGTCCGCAGCCGGGCGGTGGCGGCTTCCCGCACCGGGCGGCTTCCATGACGGGTCGCCCAGCGGAGGAGCTCGACAAAATCCTTCTCCGGATCGAGCGCGGAGATCTGGCCGAGAACTTCGCCGGACGACGGAGCGGGATTGGCCATCCGGTAGGCGATGCTCCTCACGCCGCCAACGCCCAGGCGGAACATCCGGTGGCCCGCAAACACAACGCAGGCGACGAGGCTCAAGGCGGCGAAAAGGGCCCATGACCAGCGCAGCCACTGCGTGGGAAGGCCGGGAGCGAGCTTGGGATTGAGGCTCAAGACCACGAGCAGCACGGTGGAGAGGGGGACTAGATAGATGACCGGGGTGTAGAGAATACGCGGCGTGAATCCGGGCCGGATATACAGGGCGATGAACACGAACGAAACGACCGCCAGGGCCAGCGCCGCAGCCACGGCAAGGAAGTAAAGCGCGGCGCGGCCCAGTCGCAGCCAGTCAAAGCCGCCGGTGGCGGCCATGCAGAGCAGCGCGCCCATCAACAGCAGCCAGAGGGGCACCAGAATGAACAGCACGGACGTGGTCCATTCGTTGTGGTTG
>CAMLMI010000396.1 GCA_946480965.1 uncultured Verrucomicrobiales bacterium
GTAGGGCTGTCGGTTGGGGAGACAAATTCTGGCGGTTCCGATTTCCATCGGGGCCGCCAGAACGCGTTTCCGGCACCGGCGGAGCCAAGGCCGGACCGCGCTTGTCCGGCCGGGCCCGGCAGCTTCGCCGCCGCATGAACCTTTTTGCGACGCAGATTGACGGGCCGGAGCCGACGACGTTATCTGACCCGCACTCGAACCGCAGTTCATCCCAGCCCAATTCCATGCCCCCGAAAACCCAAGAAAAGCCCGCCGACAAGGCGGCCGACAAAGCCGCTTCCTCCTCCGAACTCGCCAAGCTCTCCGCCCAGCGCCAGCGCGATCTGGAAGCCGCCATTTCCGCCATCACCAAACAGTTCGGCGACGGCGCGATCATGCGCCTCGGCGAGGCCTCCACGAACACCAAGATCGCCGTCATCCCCACCGGGGCGCTCTCCGTGGACCTGGCCCTCGGCGTCGGCGGCGTGCCCCGCGGCCGCATCGTGGAGATCTACGGCCCCGAATCCTCCGGCAAGACCACGCTGATGCTCCACATCATCGCCAACGCCCAGAAAGCCGGCGGCACGGCGGCCTTCATCGACGCCGAGCACGCGCTCGATCCCGGCTACGCCAAGAAACTCGGCGTCGATCTCGACAACCTCCTCGTCTCCCAGCCCGACAGCGGCGAAGAAGCCCTGACCATCTGCGAGACCCTGGCCCGCTCCAATTCCATCGACGTCATCGTGGTGGACTCCGTCGCCGCGCTCGTGCCGAAGGCCGAACTGGAGGGCGACATGGGCATGGCCACGATGGGCATGCAGGCGCGGTTGATGAGCCAGGCGCTGCGCAAGCTCACCGCGCTGCTCAACAAGTCCAAGACCACCTGCCTCTTCACCAATCAGCTGCGCGAGAAGGTCGGCGTCATGTTCGGCAACCCCGAGACCACGCCCGGCGGCAAGGCGCTCAAGTTCTACGCCTCTGTCCGCATCGACATCCGCCGCAAGGACCAGATCAAGGACGCCTCCGGGAACGTCGTGGGCAACATCACCAAGGTGAAGATCGTGAAGAACAAGGTCGCGCCGCCCTTCGCCGAGGCCGAGTTCGAGATCCTCTACAACCACGGCGTGAACAAGGAGGGCAGCATCCTGGACGCCGGGCTCGACGCCGGGGTCGTCGAAAAGAAGGGGGCTTGGCTCCAGTTCAACGGCGAACTCGTCGGCCAGGGCAAGGAAGCCGCCCGCCAGGCGCTCATCGACAAGCCCGAGCTCAAGCAGAAGATCCTCGACGCCATCATGGCCAAGCGCGACGGCGCTCCTGCCGCCGCAGCCGCCTGAGGCTTGTATGAAGGACCGGTCTCCCGACCGGCGCAGCGACCGCAAACAAAAGCCCCGGCAACCATCGGTTGCCGGGGCTTTTTCGTCGGGTTGGCAGGAGATCAGATGCGCGGCACGAGTTCGGCCACGTCCACCTCGAAGTTCTTCAGCAGGGAGGACCGGAGCGGGCCCTGTTTCGCGGCCACGGAGGCCAAGTCGTAGTCGCCGCCGTTGAGCACTAGGGTCTCGATCGAGGCGTTGCCCGGGTCCACGACCCAGAATTCGGCCACGCCGAACCGCGCGTAGAGCCGGCGTTTGCGGTAGCGGTCCACGCCGAGCGTGGGCAGGGAGAGGATCTCGATGACGAGATTGGGCACGCCGACGATGGCCTTGCGGCCGAGGCTGGCGGTGTTGTCCTGAAGGATGAAGCTCAGGTCGGGCTGGACGATGTTCTCGGAGTCGAGGACGACGTCCACGGGGGACGGGATCAACTGCCCCAGGCTACGTTCCCGGGCATGCGCTCCGACCGCCAGGATCAGCTCGCGGAGCCAGATCTGGTGGAGAGTATCGGGAGCCGGCAGCATCAGCAGTTCCCCTTCGATCACCTCGTAGCGCTGATTGTCGCCGAGGGTGGAATACTCATCATATGTCCACCGCTTCTTTTTGGGCGGGTTTGATGACTGCACTAGCACGCATTTGAAAGTGCCTGAAAACGAGACGGGGAAACAATTCCAAACTTCGGCTCGCTTCGGGAATCGCGGTTTCGCGTTGAACCGGCCCCAAGGAACCCACCCCTGACCCCTCCCGGGAGGGGAATCCGACACGCGATTCCGGCGGTCGGATGGACGTCCAGCCCTATCCCCTCTTGGGAGGGGTCAGGGGTGGGTTCCCTCGGCGTTCAGCGTTCCCGCGAACTCCGAACTCCGAACTCCGCAATTCCCTCCTTCCCAGTTCGTCGCTTGCCGGGGCGACGGGCCCGGTTCACGCTCTCGCCGCCATGAAGACCCTGCTCAAACTGCTCCGGTTGGAGTTCTTGCCCGTCAGCACCGACTTCGCCCTTCTGGTCCTGCGTCTGTGGTTCGGCGGCTCGATGCTGGTCCTCCACGGCTGGGGCAAGTTCCTCCAGTTGACCAAGGCCCCGGGCGACAACTTTCCCGATCCGCTCGGCATCGGAGCCGTTCCCAGCCACGCGCTGGCCGTCTTCGGCGAAGTCGTCTGCCCCGTCCTGCTGATTCTCGGCCTCTTCACCCGGTTCGCCGCCCTGAGCTGCGCCATCACGATGGGCGTCGCCTTCTTCATCGTGCACAAGGGCGCGCTCTCCGGCACGGAAAGCGGCGAATTGGCCTTCATCTACCTCGCCGGCTACGTCGCGCTCCTGCTCGCCGGAGGCGGCCACTACGGCATGGACGCCGCGAAGGCCGCCAAAGCCCCGGTGAAGAAGAAGGACTGACCCCGCCGCTTGACCGTTCCCAGCCGCATGAACCCGGTCCTTGTCATCGTCCCCACCTACAACGAGCGGGACAACCTCCCGAACCTGGTCAAGCGCATCAACGCCCAGCCGGTCCAGGCGGACATCCTCGTGGTGGACGACAATTCCCCCGACGGCACCGGCCAGCTCGCCGACGAGATCGCCGCCGCCAATCCCACCGTCCACGTCCTCCATCGCAAGGTGAAGGACGGCCTCGGCCGCGCCTACATCGCCGGGTTCCAATGGGCGCTCGCCCGCCACTACGAGTTCATCTTCGAGATGGACGGCGACTTCTCCCATAATCCCGCCGATCTCCCCGCCTTCGTCGAAGCCGCCCAGACCGCCGACCTCGCCATCGGCTCCCGCTACTGCAACGGCATCCGCGTGATCAACTGGCCCCTGAGCCGCCTCGTCCTCAGCCTCGGCGCCGCGCAATACGTGAAGCTCATCACCGGGATGCCCTTCACCGATCCCACGGGCGGCTACAAATGCTTCCGCCGCGCCGCCCTCCAGGCCGTCGATCTGGAGCGCATCCGGTCCAACGGCTACAGCTTCCAGATCGAGATGACCCACAAGATCTGGCGGCAGGGGCTGAAGGTGGTGGAAGTGCCGATCATCTTCACCGACCGCTTCGTCGGCAGCTCCAAGATGTCCCGCAACATCGTCTGGGAAGCCCTGGCGATGGTCTGGCGGCTGTGGTTCCAGAACGGGTTGAGGAGGAGGCCGCGGACCAAGCGCCTCTAGTTCTCTGAGTCTAACAGGCCAATCCCGAAGGAACATGCTTCCACTTCTCGCAACATCCTATGATGGGCTCTATGAGGGACTCGCGGGCTGGAACGGAATAGCGCTTCTCTTGGCCGGAGTCGCGGTGTTGCTGGCACGAACCAACAAAAAAATGGGCATCGTTTGCGGGATGGTCGTTGCGGTTGGTGACTGCATTTTTGTTCTCCCTCCCGCGTTCTTTGTTGCTGCTGCTTCACAAGGAGGCGGGCCTATTGGTTCGGAGTGGATGGGGTTGATAGTCCTCACTCTGGGAGCGTGTGGAAGTGCGGGCGGTGCTCTTGTCTATTCGCTCCGGCGGTATGGAGCCTACAGGACCAAGGAATGATTCCATCATTGAGGCGGGGGCTCAGGGCGGCTCGCAACCTGAAAGGTTGCCATCCATTAGCCGGGGGGTAGGAGCGCGCCGCGCGACGACACCCCCGGTGAGCCGCCCGAGATGCCATCAGCGCCTCACAGCCGATTCGGAAG
>CAMLMI010000397.1 GCA_946480965.1 uncultured Verrucomicrobiales bacterium
CCTGGACGCGGGGGCAGTTCTGCCGGGGCTGGCTCATCACTGGCGACACCGGCTCCGGCAAGACCACTTCCGGGATCAACCAACTGCTCCACCAGGTCTTCCAGAACGAACCACGCTGGGGCGGCCTGTGCATCGACGAGAAGGGCGTCTATTGGGAAACCCTCCAGAAGACCGCCGCACGCTATCGGCGCAGCGAGGACTTGGTGTTGCTGGCCGTGGGCCAACAGTCGCCGTCCCCCATTCGATTAAACCTCATCGGCGATCCATCCATTCCGCCCAATACCTACGCCAAGTTTGTCGTCGATACCGCCACCAGCATGGGGCAGAAGGGCGACAAGGGGTTCTTCAAAACGCAGGCCCAGACCCATATCGGCGCGGCCATCCAACTGCTCCGGGTCATCAATCATCCGGTGACGATGCCCAATGTCCAACGCCTGCTCACCGTGGACACGGAGCTGGAGGACGCTCTTGGCGTCCTTTCCAGCCTGTCCGGTCATCCCGACATGGAACCGCTGATGAACCACTTCAACGGACGCTATAAATCCCAGCCGCCCGAACAGCGCGGTGGCGTGCTGGAGACCATCGCCAACTACCTCCACTACTTCATCACCCCGGAAGTCGCCGAGGTGTTCTGCCATCCCGAAGGCGGGTTCCGCTTCGGGAAGATCGACGAGGGGGCCATCATCTGCGTCACCATGCCGCAGAAGTTCCAGATCGAACGCCGCTACGTGAACGCTTTCCTCAAGCTCCTCTTCTACACCCATGTCCTCCGGCGCTTCGACCAGGCAAAAGCAGACCGCACCCGCGACAATCTCCTGATCCTCTGGGCCGACGAGGCTCAACACTTCATGACCGCCAGCGAGGACGGCATCTCCGACTACAACGTGGTCGATGTCATCCGCGAGGCGCGGGCCACGGTTGTCGTGGCCACCCAATCGACCACATCCTTCGTCCCGGCTCTTGGAGCGGAACGGGCCAAGGTGCTCACGTTGAACCTGCGAAACAGGATGATCTTCACCTCCGCCGACGAGGCCGACGCCGTGCAGAGCGCCGAGCACTTGGGAAAACGTCGGCTCGTCAAACGCAGTTGGGGGTATTCCGGAGGGAAGAGGACGGTGAACTTCCAGGAGAACGAGGAGTTTCGTGTGAAACCCCACGTCTTGCGGAGCCTCCCCGCCCATCGCTGCGTGTTGGTTCACTGCGAACACGGCCACCGCCGGACCACCATTCCGCCCTTGGACGCCGACGGCCGGGTGGCCGACTGGTTTCCCCGCTGGCGGCGTTGGTTCGGCTGATCATCCCCGTCACTTCTCCTCACCGAACAACCACGCCACCGAAACCTTCAGGCACTGGGCGATGGCCTTGACCTCATAGTCCATCGCGTAGCGGGTCAGGTTCTCGATCCGGGAGATCGCTCCCTGGTCCAGCGTGATGCCCTTCGCGGCGAGCTTCCCGGCGAGATCGTCCTGCGTGACGGGAGGGTTGGCCGCCAACCGCGCCTGCCGCATCCGTTTTCCGATCACGTTCCGCGCCGCCGCCTGCCGGGTCTTTTTCACGGACTCCCTGCTGGCAGAGATGTGAAGTCAAAGTATGTGGACCTAGCATTTTATTCGCCTTGAGTGCGGAACAGGACAACGGGAGTGAGCCCGCTGTAGGGATTTGGAGAACCGCCTGAAACGCCTTTCCGCGGCCTTGGCCTCAAGCGACCGCCTCGGTTGTCTGCCGTCAGAGCATCAGGCGAATCATCGGGCCGGTGCCGGACGCACTGACCTCGAAGCCAAAGCCCTCATACCAGCGCGGCAGACCGGGGAACGCGGCAAGATCAATGGCGGCGATGTCGCCGAACACTTCGCGGAATCCCTTCGCCTTGGCGCGTGCCAGCGTTTCCCGTAACAGGGCGGTCCCTATACCACGGCGTTGGAAATTCTGTTTGGGAGCCAATCGCCGGAAACACGGCAACCAATCGAGCGGAAACGGCGGTGGGATTCGCCGGTCGTGCGAGACCCGCAAATCCGCAATTTTCAGCACGTCACCCAGCGGCAGGCAGTTGACGTAGGCAACTGAAATGCCGCGAGCGCGAACGTCACCCCGCCACATGGCTGAAAACTCTTCTCACTCCAAAACATACCACCGCCCGGTATCATCGCGGATCGTCGCACTCATGCCTCAAACCAAAAAAGACCCGCGTGCAGCTCGCCAAGGAGGCGACCAGGAAATGGTCATTGAGGAAACGATACCGCACACGGGTCAAACTTCCTACGTCTTCCCCTTCCGTCTGGATGCACGGACCAGCAAGAAAGCGATTCCGCCCAGCCCGGCGAAGACCGCGATCGACAACCATCGACGTGGGGGGCGCGGCGGGACTTCGGTGGTGGCGGCCGACAACGAGTGGGGTTCGGGGCTTGGCCGATTTGAACCGACGTAGGGGCCTGGAGCCGATGTGCCCCGCAAAAAAGGGCGATCTTCCGGGTGCGCCCGATACCAGTCCTCGTTGGCTTTGTTCACAAAGTCCCGCTCCGCCCGGACGATCTCAGGGTCGATGGCTGACGACATCGGATCGGCGGACGGAATGGCCACCCCGTGTTCTTGGAAGAGCTTCTGAATGCGTTCTTCAACATATGGTGTTGGGATCACGTTGGTCCCGTCGCGACGATGGATCACCGAGCGCAGGAGAACATCGCTGTTCGCTGACTGATACGGTGCTGCGGCCATGAAAAGGATGTCCCCCTGCGGTGGAGCGCCCTTGTAGATCGCAGGCATCTTCACTCCCGGCGGCACGAAGACATATTTTTCGTAGATCGAGTTCGTGAACCCTTTGTTCTCTCCGAACTCGCGGAATTTGAGTTCTTCGTCATACCACATCCGCGGCTTGAGAACGGTTTGGAGCATGGACCAGTTCGTTGGAAACTGCCCCTCATTGGACCCGGCGTGTATTTTGAACGCTGTAGCGATGGTTTTTAACAGCGAATTTTCCGCGCTATCTTGGGTATGGGTCGCAGCCGGTGAGTTCAGCGACATAAGCGCAATACAGGCGAATAGCAAAAGAATCTGTTTCATGATCTATTCCCCAGTCCAACTGCTGGTTTTTCGGATACGCTTGATCGTCGGTGCCGAGAACTCGGTTTCGTTCAGCGAAGTGGCTCCCTCTTTCATCAAGCCCAGTTCAGAGTGGTCGTTATCAGAATAGAAAGGACCGACGGATTCTCCGGCTTTCCGGCCCGGTGCATGGGCCAGCTCATGGGCACTCGTTCCATAGAGCAGGTTGTTCCAGTCTTCTCGTAGCGTGATGACGCTCGCAGGTGCCATGAAGAAGCCCGCATCGTGCGTGAACTTCTTGAACGCCTGCTCACGAATGCCTTCTAGGAAGATCGCACACCAGCCAAGAGGTCTGAAAGGGGTGACCGGACTAGAGTCCTCTGCGTTCTCCCCCATGGTGGGGTTTTCCTTGTCCGGATCGCTGTCCTCGTTGGGCTTGTGTTGATAGGCGAAGACGACGGAGTAGCACCAGAAGCCGGGTCGATCCTTGCCGAGAAGCTGGAGGTTGCCCGCGTTGAAAATGGAACTGCTCTCTGGATCGGCGTTTAGAACGAACGGAATACGAACCTGAGTGTTCCAACCCTTGGCATTGGCGTCTATTGGGAGGACGCAGGCTGGCGCATAAGCCGGGGCGATGTTCGTGATAATGCTGCCTGCCTGGAATTCGGCCGGGAGCGGGGGCGACGGGAGGTTAAGGGCCGATTGATACAACTCGTCGGCTTGGAGATACTGGTCGTCGTCGTCCCAGATGGAACAGCTTTGCCCCTCTATTCCCGGAGAGAGGATCGCGGGCACAGCGATGCGGAAGATTGCATTAGTGATTCCCCCAAAGGTGTTCCTGGAAATCTGCTGTGTGGGAAGATACGGCAACCCCGTAGTTTTGAATTTGCCCCGCTCGAACCAAAATGTTACTTCCCGCTTGTCCAGCGGGTCATTGGAATTGGGTAGGGGCACACGGATGCGAATCTGGC
>CAMLMI010000398.1 GCA_946480965.1 uncultured Verrucomicrobiales bacterium
CGTCGCCATCGGTGAAAGGCACGTAGAGCAGGTAGGGCGCTGCGCCGATCCAGACGCCGCCGAAACCGACCTGAAGGCCGCTGACGAGATTCAGGTTCTCCAGGAAGACCGTCTTGCGGTCGAAGGTGTGGTCGCCGTCCGTGTCTTCCAGGATGAGGATGCGGTCCGCGCCGCCGAAGATGTCCTTCACCTGCTCGGGCGTGGCGTTGGTGGACGCCGTTTCGACCTTGGGCGGATGGCCCCGGCGCTTGGGGTAGGTGATGCCCTCCGCCACCCAGACGCGGCCGCGATGGTCGAGGCAGAAGGCGATGGGCTGGACCACCTCCGGTTCGGCCGCGAAGACGTGCATCTTGAACCCCAGCGGCAAGGTGGCCTTGGCGGCGGCGTCCTGGGGCGACAACCCGGCGAACGCGACGACATCGGACGGCGGGGCGTCGGCGGCGACCAGAGAGCCGACCAAAGCGAAGCTGAGGAGCAGGGGGGAAAGGGAGTTCATGGAGGCGATGGAAATGGGTTTGGCTACGAATTGTTGGCGCGGCCTCTATGGACCTAAAGGGATTTCAGTCTCCGCCACTGGGGTTCCATTTTTATGGAAGGTGAACTTCCAGCCGACTTGACGGTTTTCGCGGACGACGGCGTCCACGGAACACGACGAATAGTTCAAGCCATCTGTGACGGAAGCGATGGCCTGAAGGCTGGCTGCCTCAAGAGACCCCTTTTCCTCGTCCGAAAGCAGACCGATGCCTTCACCCGTAAAGCACGTTTCCGGGTAGGCAATTCCACTGCCGATGGAGGGATCAAACGGATGATGGTTCGACAGGAAGATATGAGGAGAGTCCAAGCCCCACGTCTCATGCTCCTTCGGGGATTCGGCGATCCCCTGCACATAGCCCACGCAAGCCCCGCCGTTCCACCAAACGAGGTCTCCAACACGCACGGGTGAGCCATCGGGGTAGTTCATGGGGAAAATGTGAAGGGATCAGCGAATCGGGAAAGGCGAACATCGAGCATTCAACCTCCAATATTCAACGTCCAAGGCGCGGACGTTCGGCCGTGCTTCGATGTCGGGCGTTGAATGTTCGGAGTTCGATGTTTCCGGCGGGCTGCAAACCTTCCCCACGGGGTAGGGCGACGGCTCCGGCCGAGCCGCCGTTGCGCCTGCTCTGTTCCGTCCAGCGACTCTGGCAACTCCGGGGCGTTCCGGAGTTGCCAGTGAGCCCCACCTTTTGCAGCCAGTCCTCCGGCGGCTCGGCGGGAGCCTTCGCCCTACCTTTGAACCGTTCGCCCATCACTTCACCGGCTTGGGCTGCGCCTTGCGCCATTCCTCCAGGCTAACGGTCTTGCGCTGCTGGAGGTGGACGAAGACGCCGCGTTTGTTGCCCACGACCACGTCGGGTTGGCCGTCCTTGTTGATGTCGCCCGCGATGACCTGGGTGCCGACGCCGGAGTTGGCGTCGATCAGGTAGGGGATGAAGTCCACCCAGCCGGAACCGCGCACGAGCTTGAACCAGTAGAGCACGGGATCGGCGCCCGGATCGTCGTCGCCCCGCGGGCCGTGGGCCCAGAAGCGTTTGCCAGTGACGATGTCCTTAAGGCCGTCGCCGTCCATGTCCACGAGGTCGATGGCGTGCAACTGAGAGAAGCGCACGCCGTAGGTGTTCTCGTCCGCCTCCTTGTTCATGATGGTGTGGCCCTTGAACTTGATCTCGCCGCCTTCCTTCACCTGCTCATACCAAGCCAGGCCGAAGCCGTGGGCCGCGAGGCTGGTGATCACGTCGTTCAAGCCGTCGCCGTTCACGTCGTAGGCGAACATCTGCGCGCCGCCGGTGCCGAAGTTCTGCGGATGATGTTTCCACACCGGGTTGCCGGCCAGGCTGGCGGGCTGCTCCCACCAGCCGTCCTTTTCCAGAATGTCCGTGCGGCCGTCGCCGTTCACGTCGCCATAACCGATGCCGTGGGTGAAGCGCTGCCAGCCGCCCTTGGGCGAGATGGGGTGGAAGGTCCACTTGGCGGAAGGGTTCTCCCAGTTCGGCGCGACATAGCCGAGGAAGCCGCCGGAATTGCAGAGGATCTCCGGCCGTTCGTCGCCCACGAGGTTCACCCAGGACGGGGATTCGTTGTCCACCACGTCGAAGACGATGTGGCGCTTCCACGGACCGGTGGCGTCGGCTTTGGCCGGGTTTTCATACCAGGAGGCGTCCGCGCCGGGGAAACCGAGCACGAGGATGTCGCCCCAGCCGTCGCCATTGAAGTCGTGGACGTAGCTGAAGAAGTTGTCGGAATAGGCGTTGTCCTTGCCCAACGCGCCTTGGAAGCCGGGCACGGTGATCTTCGTCATCGGTCCCAGCGCCAGCTCGAAGGTGGTCTTGGCCGGGTAGAACTCGTGGCGCTGCTTGAAGTCCGGCCCGGCCCACCAGTAGGGGCCGGAGACGATGTCGTTGACGCCGTCCTTGTTCAGGTCGCCGAAGTTCGCGCCTTCAGACCAGAACTGGTCGGAGAGCTGGAGCCGCTGGAAGGTGTGGAGCACGGGATCGGCGGCGAGACCGCTGAGGGCGGGGACCAACGCGGCGGCGGCGAGTAGGGTTTTCATGGTGGTGGCTGGAGCAAGTTCCTACGACGCGCCGGGACGGAGGGCAATTCAGCAGGTTTTTCACCCCCAAAATGGGGTGGGGCGAGTGGGTTTCAGGGAGAGGCGCGGGAATCCGGGGCGAATCCCAACGGAGTGATAGCGTTCCTCTGGATTCGGGCCTTTTTTGGACAAAGGCCGGATTTTGGATACAAATTGGAAACAGGTTGTCATGAACTCCACACGCAGGCCCCAGACGTTCCGCAGAGGCAGTGTCTCCGTCAAACTCTATACCGTGAACAATCGGTCCGGCGGTGGCACCTACCGCCAGTTCGTCCTCGCCTACCGCAACGCCGAAGGCAAACGCGAGACCCGCAAGTTCAGCGATCTCTACGTGGCGCAACGGGAGGCGGAGCTGACGGCCGCGAAGCTGGCTTCGGGCGAAGCGGACGTGTTGACGCTCTCCAGCGTGGAGCGGACGCAGTATCTCCGGGCCAAGCCGCTCCTCGATTCGGCGGGGGTGCCTTTGCTCGCGGCCATCGAAGACTACACGGCGGCGCGGCGGTTGTTGCCGGAGGGCGTCACGCTCTTGGCGGCGGTGGAGGCGTATCGCCACCGGCACATGGCCGGGGATCGGAGCCTCACCGTGGCCGACGCGGTCGCGAAGTATGTGGCGGAAAGACGTGCAGCGGGGTGCGGCGAGCACCATTTGGCAAACCTTGAGACCCGTCTCAACCGACTGGTCGCCATGTTCAAGATGCCGCTCTTAGATCTGACCATCGAGCAGGTGCGGATGTTCCTAGACAACCAGCGGAACGAAGGGCAAGGGGGCGTTCCCTTGGCGGCCTCCACCCGTCGCAACTACCTCAAGACGATGCGGGCGTTCATTGCCCACGCGGTTCGGCAACGCTGGCTGGCCAAGGACTGGAACGAGGACATGGCGGCCATTGCCATGCCTGGGAACGACCACGGCCCGATTCATGTGTTCACCCCGAATGAAATGGCCCGGCTGCTGGTGGCTGCACAGGAAGTTGCCCCCGACCTCCTGCCCTACCTTGCGGTCGGGGGCTTCGCAGGTCTGCGGGCGGCGGAGATGGACCGTTTGGATTGGGCGCACGTCGATTTCGAGCAGGGCCATGTGGAAGTGCCCGCGAAGGCCGCGAAGGTGAAGGGACGTCGGCGGCTGGTGCCGATGACGGACAACCTGCGGGCGTGGCTGGCTCCCGTGGCCAAGGAGAAGGGAAAGTTGACGCCCGTGCCGACCAGCCTTCAAGCCCTGTTCCGGAAGGTGACGGCCAAGGCCGGGGTTTCGTGGAAGAAGAACGCACTGCGGCATTCCTTCATCTCCTACCGGTGCGCGGTCACGAAGAACGTGGCGCAAGTGTCCTACGAGGCGGGCAACTCTCCGGCGATCATCCACACACACTATCTCAACTG
>CAMLMI010000399.1 GCA_946480965.1 uncultured Verrucomicrobiales bacterium
GAACATCGCCATCGCGCCCCGGCCGATGGTCTTCAAACCGAAATCGACCGTGTCCGGGATGGCGGAGAACAGCAGCGGGATGAACATCATGTGGAAGAAGTTCGCGAGCATGATGAGGAGGAGCGAGGCTTCCCACCAGGGTCGCGGCACCACCAGGAGCAGGGCGTTGGGCACGAGGGAACCGAGCAACGCCAGCTTCATCACCGTCACCTTGCACCATTGCCGCTTCAGGAACAGGCGGTTGGCGAACACGACCCCGGCCACCCCGGCGAGCATGGTCAGCCCCATGTAGAGGGCCATGAAGTTCTCGCGGACGGCGAAGAAGCCCGTGAGATCGTGGTCGATGTAATACCGGATGAAGTAGGCCTTCACGCTGCCCTGCAGACCACCGCGAATCTGGATGATGAACATGGCCAGCGAGGCGATGAGCCATTGGCTGTTGCGGAGCATGGCCCCCAGATCCTCCAACATGCTGGTCCGGGTGGCGCCCGCCAGCTGCGTTTCCTCGTCCGGATACGAGCGCTCCCGGGTCCAGGCGAAGCAGCCGAAGAGCGCCACGACGCCGACGATGGCCAGCAGACCGACCGCGAAGGGGAAGCCGAGCTGAAGCTTCTCCGGCGTGCCACCTCCGCCGAGGATGCGGGAGAGCGGCCAGATGGAAACGGTCACGAGGAAGCCGCCGACCATCGCCATGCCGAAGCGCCAGGATTGCAGACCGGAGCGTTCGTCCTTGTCCGACGTCATCACGCCCGCCAGCGCCGAATACGGGATGTTGACGGCGGTGTAGGCGGTCATCAGCAGCGCGTAGGAGATGTAGGCGTAAACCAGCTTGGCCCCGATGGAGACGTCCGGTGTGACGAACGCGGCCACGGCGAGCGCACCGTAGGGAATGGCCATCCACAGGAGCCACGGCCGGTAGCGGCCCCATTTCGAACGGGTGCGGTCGGCCACGGCGCCCATGATGGGATCGGTGATCGCGTCGAAGAAGCGGACCACGATCATGAGCGTGCCGGCGGCGGCGGCCTCGATGCCATAGACGTCCGTGTAGAAATACATCAGGACGTTGATGACGGCCTGATACACGATGTTGCTGGCCATGTCGCCAAGGCCGTAGCCGAACTTTTCGCGGAGACTGAGGTTCTGTTTCGACATAGGGTGTCTCTTCCGGGACAGAGGTTAGGCCTTTGCCTATTTCGCCCACGCATCGCCTTCGGGCGTGCGGCGCCAGGCGAAGTAGGCGTCGAGGACCTGGAGCGAATCGGCGCTGGGCACCGGACCGGGGTAGGCCCGGTCTTTGAAATACATCACCTGCGGATCGGCATCGCAGAAGGCGGGCCAAGCGGGAACGCCCGCGCCATTGGGATCGCCGCGTTTGGCGAAGTTCACCCAGTAGGTGGAAACGGTGTCGGACAGGGCCAGATCGGCTGGAGTGCTGTTGGTGCCCAAGCGCTGGAAGACGTAGGGCACGTCCGCGCCATGCAGCATCCCGTAGCCGGCCCGGGGCGAATCGGCCGGATACTCGGGATGCTGGTCGAAGTAGTAGTAGAAGACCTTGGATTTGCCCGCCTGCGAATGGAGGCGCGCCCAGGCCCAGGTCTGCCAGCCGAAGGCGGCGTCGCGGGCGAGATCGCGGGCGGTCTTGGGCACGGAGTTCGAGCCGACGGGATACGCCTTGATGAGGTCATCAGCGAATTTGCCGTAGCGGTTCCTCACGCCGTTGACGTAGTCCTCCGGAGTCTTGGGCGGCGAGAAGCTGCCGCCTTCGTCGGAGTTGTAGCCCACGAGGATGGGGGTGTCGTTGTAGCGGCCGGCGGAGTAGAGCTTGTATTGGTCGTCGGGGATGACCCAGCCGTCGATGATCGGCCAGCCGCGACCGGCGGGCAGCTTGTCGGCGGGGATTTTCCTAAGCTCGGCGATGGTGGAGACGCCCGCGCGTTGGGCGTAGGCGATGCCCTCGCTCTCGGCGGTCGCGAGGCGCTTCATGTTTTCGCCGGGAAACGTGGTGGGCCGGGGCGGACCGAACGAGCCGCCGCTCTGCGAGATCGCGCCGTTGAAGAGCCCTTTGGCCTCGGGGGACGCGCACAACATGCTGACCGCGATGCCGCCGGCGGATTCGCCGAAGATCGTCACCTTGTCGGGATCGCCACCGAAGGCCGCGATGTTCTCCTTCACCCAACGGAGCCCGGCGATCATGTCGAGCAGACCGTAGTTGCCGGACGCCTTGCGCGGATTCTCGGCGCTGAGTTCGGGATGCGCCAAGAAACCGAGCGGGCCGACGCGGTAGGCGATGCTGACGAGGACGACGCCTTTCTTCGCCAGCTTGTCGCCATGGTAATTCCGCTCGCTCGTGGCCCCGGCCCCGAAGCCGCCGCCATAGATCCAGACGAGGACGGGCACCTTGTCCGAGGGCGATTTCGCGGGCGTCCAGACGTTCAGATAGAGGCAGTCCTCGCTTTTGCCGGACGGGGGATTCCCGCCCTGGAACGGGCCGGGCGCGAAGTTGGTGGCTTGGCGAACGTCCGTCCATGAGGCGGCGGGTTGCGGCGCGCGCCAGCGGAGATCGCCGACCGGCGGCGCGGAGAACGGGATGCCGCGATAGACCGTCAACCCGTCCTCCGACGTGCCCTGCACGAGGCCGTGCTGGACCTTGACCGGCGCGGGTTGCTGGGCGAGGGCGGTGGCTGAAGCGGCCAAGCACAGGACCAGCGCCAAAAGCGTGTTCTTCATCATGGGGATGCCTTCAGGATAATCCGGCGCTCACTTGAAGAACAACTGCAGCGTCTCCGCCAGGAAGTGGCGGGCGTTCATCCAGGTGTGGCCGCCGCCGGTGACGAGGCTCTGGTGGTCGATCTTCTTGTCCTTGAGGAACTGGTCGAACTCCACGGCCTGCTTGTAGAGGAAGTCTTCCGAGCCGACGCCCAACCAAAGGAGCTTCAACTTGCGGTTGGTCTCCTCGGGCTTGGACACGAGTTCGGGGAAATGTTTGTTGCAGACCTCGGGAGTGAGGTAGGCGGCGTAGGAACCGATCCAGGCGAACTTGTCCAAGTTGTTGAACGCGGTGAAGAGCGACTGGCCGCCGCCTCGGGAGAACCCGGCGATGGCGCGCTTCTCGCGGTCGGCGAGGACGCGGAAGTTGGCCTCGACGAAGGGCAGGATGTTCCCGAGCAGCTCGTCGTTGAAGACGCGATACATGTCGGCGGCCTGCGGTGTGTTGGGGGCAGGAGCTCCTCCCATCATGTTGCCGTAGGGCATGACGACGATCATGGGCACGGCCTTTTTCTGGGCGATGAGGTTATCGAGGATGAAGTTCATCCGCCCGGCGCGGAACCACGTCTCCTCCGTGTCGGTGGTGCCGCTGACGAGATAGAGCACGGGATACTTGTCCGTGCCCGCGCGGTAGCCAGGCGGAGTATAGACAACCAGCGGGCGGGTGCACTTGAGCGTCTTGGACTCGTAGAAGAGGTAGGACATCTCGCCATGGGGCACGTCCTGGACGGAATGCAGCGCGGGCTGGTCGCCGGGAACGTCCACGAGGCTCGGCTTGAAGCGCTCGTTGGGGAACAGGTCCTGATTGGCCGAATCGGCGACGCCGATGCCGTCGATGACGAAGTTGTAGGGATACAGGTTCGGTTCGATGGGCCCGACGGTGATGCTCCACACGCCGTTCGTGTCCTTGGTCAGCGGCTGGTTGCCCTTCTGGAACTGTCCGCTCAATTCGACCTTCTGCGCGTTCGGCGCGCGCACAGCCCCACCGGCGTGCACGGCGACGCCTCCCGATGCCGCATCGGCGTTGTGAATGCCCGGCGATGCCGTGCCTGCATCGACATCGTCGAGCACCGTCAGCGCTGCCACCGGCGCGGTACTCAACGCCGGCACCAGGCCAACGAGGACCTGCGTGTGCGCTGCGGCATCACCTGCGCCGCAGCCGTCCGCGGCCCGGCTGCAGCCCATGGACTCCAACCGCAGCAGCCCGGGCGTCG
>CAMLMI010000400.1 GCA_946480965.1 uncultured Verrucomicrobiales bacterium
CCCGAACGCCAAGGAGTCGCCAGAGCGGCGGTCCCGTCGTCAGCGCGTCCCACGGCGGCTCGGCCGGAGCCATCGCCCTACCGCACTCCCTCGGAAACACCCCCTTTCGATACGTCGGCCCTGCGCTGAAACCATCCGACTCGCCCCATGAACTCCCGCATCTTCTACTGGTCGCTGGTCTCCGCGCTGGCGGGCTTCCTCTTTGGGTTCGACACCGTGGTCATCTCCGGCGCGGAACGGACCATCCAGTCGCTCTGGAACCTCAGCCCGGGCATGCACGGACTCGTCATGGCTTCCGCGCTCTACGGCACGGTGCTGGGCTCGATCCTCGGCGGCTGGCCGACCGACCGCTTCGGTCGCAAGCAGACGCTGCTTTGGATCGGTGCTCTTTACTTGGTGTCGGCCGTCTGGTCGGGACTGGCCGACGCTCCCTGGCCGTTCATTGTGGCACGTTTCATTGGTGGACTGGGCGTCGGCATCAGCACCGTGGCCGCGCCGCTCTACATCTCCGAGATCGCGCCGCCGGAACGTCGCGGCCGGCTGACTGGGCTGTTCCAGTTCAACATTGTCTTCGGCATCCTGGTCGCCTTCCTCTCGAACTGGCTGTTGGAGGGCGTCGGTGAAAACGCGTGGCGCTGGATGCTCGGCATCGAGGCCGTTCCCGCCGCGATCTTCTCGCTGCTCTGCTTCACCCTGCCGGAAAGCCCCCGCTGGCTCATCGCGCGGAAAGGCGACCGTGCCGCCGGGCTCGCCGTGCTGAGGCTCGTCCGTCCGGAAGCGTCCGAAGCCGAACTCCTGCGCTCGGCCGACGAGATGGCGGCTGCCCCGACCCACGCCCAGCGGCAGGAGCGCTTCTGGAGCCGCCGCCTCAAGCTCCCCATTCTGCTGGCCTTCCTCGTGGCGTTCTTCAACCAGCTCTCCGGCATCAACGCCATCCTCTACTTCGCCCCGCGCATCTTCGGCCTGACCGGCAGCGAAAACGCCCTCGCCCAGTCCATCGGCATCGGCGTGACCAACCTCGTCTTCACCTACATCGGCCTCTGGCTGATCGACCGCCTCGGTCGCCGCACGCTGCTGACGCTCGGTTCGTTCGGCTACATCGCGTCGCTTGGCCTCTGCGCGGCGGCGTTCTTCACTTGGGCTCCGCAGTTCAAGGCCGCGGCCAAGGCGGTGGATGTCCGTTCGGTCGCCAGCCAACTGGAGACCGCCAACCCGGCGCGGAAGGAAGCGTTGTCCAACGAACTGGCCGCCGCCCAACGCGTCTTGGTCGAAGCCGCCGCCAATCCGAAGTCGGGAGCGGCTTCCGTGCAGTTCCCGGCCGACGCCACGCTCACTCAGGTGAAGGACATCGCCGGTGCGGCCTTGCAGCAGGCTTCGGCCGCTTCGGGCATCGGCGGAACCTTGGTGCTGGTCTGCATCTTCGCCTTCATCGCTTCGCACGCCGTCGGCCAAGGTGCGGTCATCTGGGTGCTGATCTCCGAGGTCTTCCCGAACCGCCACCGGGCCGCCGGCCAGGCGTTGGGCAGCTTCACCCACTGGATCTTCGCCGCGCTGCTCACGCAGTTCTTCCCGCTGATGATCGCCGCTTTGTCGCCGGGCACGATCTTCCTCTTCTTCTGCATGATGATGGTCCTGCACCTCGTCTGGGCCCGCGTGATGTTGCCGGAAACGAAAGGCGTGCCGTTGGAGCAAATGGAGAAGAAGCTCGGGCTCGTATGAACCAACCCCCTGTCATCGTCGGCCTCGGCGAAATCCTCTGGGACCTGCTGCCCAAGGGCCGCCAGCTCGGCGGCGCTCCGTCGAACTTCGCCTATCACGCCCGCGCGCTGGGCGCCGAGGCCACGATCGTTTCCCGCGTCGGCCGCGACGATCTCGGCGAAGAAGCATTGCGCCGTCTCCGCCAGCTAGGCCTGCCGACCGATCTGGTGCAGGTCGACGCGACCCATCCCACCGGCACCGCGTCCGTCGAAGTGGACGCCGGAGGCCAGCCGCAGTTCGTCATCCGCGAGAACGTCGCCTGGGACTGGCTGGAGGATTCCGCCGAGGCGCGCGCGATCGTCGCCCGGGCCGACGCCGTGTGTTTCGGCACCTTGGCCCAGCGCAACCGGACCACGCGGAACACCCTCCGCAGCTTCGTCGCCATCGCCCGGCCGGAGTCGCTGCGGCTGCTGGATGTGAACCTGCGCGGCGACTACTACTCCGCCGCCCTGATCCGGGAGTCGTTGGCGTTGGCCAACGGGCTCAAGCTGAGCGACGCCGAACTGCCCAGGATCGCGACCATGCTCGGCCTTACCGGCAACTCCCGCGACCTCATCGCCCGGCTCGCGACCGACCACAACCTGCGCCTCGTGGCCTGCACGCGCGGGAGCCACGGTAGCCTGCTCTGGCGGGACGGCGAGTGGTCCGACCATCCGGGCATCCCCACCGAAGTGAAGGACACCGTCGGTGCCGGCGACTCCTTCACCGCCGCCATGACGCTAGGGCACCTGGCCGGCTGGAATCTCGACCGCGTTAACGACGTTGCCAATCAGGTCGCCGCCTACGTCGCCGCCAGCGACGGTGCCACCCCGCCGCTGCCCGACCGTCTGAGGACTCTCTTTGCCAAGAGCTGACCCCCCGGGAACACCCACAGATGGATACGGATGAACACAGATGCTTGAAGGCCGCAGCCAAAGCGACTTCGGCTGTTCAACCCATCTGTTTACTTAGTGGGCATGGACTTCTTGTCGGCCTCCTGGTCCTTGAACGTGGCCGCCCCCCGCAACCTGAAAGGTTGCCATCCATTAGCCTGGGGTTGAGGAGCGCGGAGCGTGACGATACCCCCGGTGCGTCTCGCCAAGCCTGCCGCATCGCGCAGCGATGCCATCAATGCAGCACCGGCGAGAACGACGATGGCACCCTTTCAGGGTGCGGCCTGAGGAGGGGGCGTTTTTCCGGGGGGGGTCGCTTCGCTCAACCCCCGGCTAATGGATGCCAACCCTTCGGGTTGGATGCTCCCGCACGATGCATGCTCTCCGCATCTGTGTTCATCCGTGTTCATCTGTGGTTAAACCTCCTCCCGTTTTCCCCATGAGATTCCTCCTCTTCGTCCTCGTCTTCCTCTCCGTCCGTGCCTCCGCTGCACCGCTCTACCAGGAGCCGTGGCGGCCGCAGTTTCACTTCACCCCGGAGACGAACTGGATGAACGACCCCAACGGCCTCGTCTTCTACGAGGGTGAATACCACCTCTTCTACCAGTTCAACCCGTTCGGGAAGACCTGGGGCCACATGAGCTGGGGCCACGCCGTCAGCAAGGATCTCGTCCATTGGGAACACCTACCCATCGCCCTGCGCGAGGAGAACAACGTGATGATCTTCTCCGGCAGCGCCGTGGTGGACTGGAAGAACACCAGCGGCTTCGGCATCGATGGCAAACCGCCGCTCGTCGCCATCTACACCGGCAACCACACCGACCGGCCCCACCAGGACCAGCGCATCGCCTACAGCAACGACCGCGGCCGCACTTGGACAAACTATTCCGGCAACCCGGTCCTCGACATCGGCGAACGCGACTTCCGCGACCCGAAGGTCTTCTGGCACGAGCCGACGAAACGTTGGGTCATGGCCATCACCCTCTGCACGCCGCGCCAGGTGCGCTTCTACGCCTCGCCCGACCTCAAGCAGTGGACGCATCTCAGCGACTTCGGCCCCGCCGGCGCGACAAACAGTTGGTGGGAATGCCCCGACTTCTTCCCGCTCCCGGTGGACGGCAAGTCGCGGAAAGAGAAATGGGTGCTGATCGTCAACGGCGGCGACGCGCCGAACGGCGGTCCCGGCTGCCAATACTTCATCGGCGACTTCGACGGCACGACCTTCACGCTCGATCCGACCTATCCCCAAGCGCAGCCCGAATTCGTGCCGAACGGCGTCACACTCGCCGATTTCGAAGGCGGTTCCTACGGCGATTGGACCGCCACCGGCGACGCCTTCGGCTCCGCTC
>CAMLMI010000401.1 GCA_946480965.1 uncultured Verrucomicrobiales bacterium
CGTCCTCGCCGACAGGATGTCGGCGCTACGGCAACCGGGACGGTTGCGGCACGGCCAGCCGGAGGCTTGCGCTGCATCACTTCGGTCGGAGCCCTCGTCCTACCACCGTCCCCGGCCCGAGAGTTTCCACTCTTCGTTGAAGAATCCGGAATCGACCACTTTGCCGGGGAAACGGGACGTGGGCGGGTGTGTCAGATCGATCACGGCCCAGTCCGGGAGCTTGGGCGTCTGGCGCGCGTTGTTCAGGTAGTCGTATTCGCGGAAGGTGAAGCCGGAGTTCAACACCACGTAGCGTTCCGGGTTGAGCGGGTTGGGACAGATGCCCACCAGCGCGTGCCGGTCCGCAGGATAGCTGGCGGTGTCGCCGATCTTGATCGTCTTTTCGTCCCAGGGAATCGGCAGCCGCGACGCGATGCGCTTCAGCAAGCGGTTCGAGCGCGGATCGCCCCAGAGGACGAGATGGTGTTCGCGGATGTCGGCGCGCGTGAGGTCCGTGTCTTTCTTCACCCGAACGTCGCCCCGGAACTGCCTTCGCCACTCGCGAGCGGCGCGGGCCATCTCGGCTTCGCTCCACTGGGCAAACGCCGGATTCGACGACGTCTCAGTCGGGGCCACGAAGAGGAACGAGTCGCAGAACGCGTCGTCGATGGGGCCTTGGAGTCCGTGGCGTTTGACGAGGTTCTTGATCGGCCATTTCGCGGTCTTCCACTTCCCGTCTTCCTTGGCCAAGGACACGGTCCACGAACCGTCGGAAGCGACCTTCGGTCCGGAGAGCTTCTGGCCGTCGATCTCGATGGCGACGGCTTTGGCCAAACGGGTTTGGCCGACAGGGAAATCCAGCGTGAGCCTCGCCACGTTGGTCGTGGCCACGACGACGCGGTTCGACGACGCGACCTCCGCGTTCACCCGCGCCTCTTCCCAATGCCGACCCAGGCCGTCGATCCGCACCCAGAACATCGTGTCGTAGCGCAGGCTGTGGGTGACGAAGCGGACCTTGGGCGGCACGGGATCGCGGCCCACGCTCATCGCGCCGTCCACGAAGGCGTCGATCTGGCCCTTGGAAGCCGCGTCGTATTTGTGCCCCTGGCCAACGCCGACGATGTGCGGGAAAGAAAGTCCCTCGGCGGCGGCGGCCAGGACCATGAGATCGGCCGCCTGCTTCTGCCGGTCGTTCTCTCCGCTGTAGGCGATGGTGGGGACGTTGAAGAGATTCGCCGCATGTTCGGTGGCGTCGTAGAGGCGCCAGAGCTTCTGCTCCCACCAGAACGGGGCGAGCGCCTCCTGCTGGAAGACGCGGAGAAACTCCGCCGTTTCGCTGAAGCCCGCGCCCGGAGCCGCCGCCGCCCAGAGGCCCGCGTGGTGCGTGGCCATGTGCCAACAGGCCGCGCCGCCGAGCGAAAACCCGCGCACGGCGATGCGGTCTGGATCGATGGCCAGATCGCGCCGCACCGCGTCGAGCGCCTCGAACGCATCGACCTCGCCCGCGAACCGGTGGCCGTTGCAGTAGCGGCCGTAGGGATGGAGCACGATGGTGTTGGTCGGCGTGAATTCGCCCAAGGCACGGCGGCGCTGGGTGAGGAACTCCAGTTCGCTCAGCGTTTCACCCCGGCCGTGGAACCAGAAATCGAGCCGCATCGGGGCGGCCCCGGGCTTGAAGCTCGCCGGGACGACGAGGCCGTAGGGTTGGACCGAGCCGTCGATCTTCGAGACGTAGCCGCGCACCACGAGGCCCGTCGCGGTCAGCCACGGAGCCTGTCCGGCGCGGAGCTGGTCGATGCGTTCATCGGCCAAGGCCAGCAGCTCGTGGGCGGCTTGAACTTGGTTCGTGTGAAAAAGCTCGTCGTAGCGCAGCGCCCAATCGACGGCTTTGTGCAGCACCTCGATGTCGGGCAAGAGACGCGACAGCTCGGGACGCTTCTCCAGATCGACGCGCAACCGGTCGAGCCGCCCCCGCAGCGTCTCGGCGCCCTTGCCCAGCGCGACTCGGTCGGTGGCCGAAATGGAGATTCCCGGAGGCGGCACCGGCCGGACTTTGTCCGCCAAATTGTCGGCTGGTCCATCGGCCTGCAGCGAAACGAAGGAAAATCCCCAGACAAGAGCCATCAAAAACAAACGGCAGGACATGCGCGGAGTGTCCGCGTGTCGCCGCCGGTGCCAAGCGGGAAGTGGCGGCCGGCCCCGACCGCTACCCCGGCCGCTACAACCGCGTGCGCCGCAGGCGCAGCGCGTTCGCGATCACGGAGACGGAGCTGAGGCTCATGGCCAGGCCGGCGACCATCGGGCTGAGCAAGGCGCCGAGGAACGGATAGAGAACCCCGGCCGCCAGCGGAATCCCCAGCGCATTGTAGGCGAAGGCGAAGAACAGGTTCTGCCGGATGTTCCGCATCATCGCCCGGCTCAAACGGATCGCCTTGGCGATGCCGCGCAGATCGCCTTTCACCAAGGTCACGCCCGCGCTCTCCATCGCCACGTCCGTGCCCGTGCCCATCGCGATGCCGACCTGCGCCTCCGCCAACGCCGGGGCGTCGTTCACCCCGTCGCCCGCCATCGCGACGATGCGGCCTTCGCGCTTGAGCTGTTCGATGCGTTCGTGTTTCCGCGCCGGTTCCACGCCGGCCTCCAGCTCGTCGATGCCCAGAGGTTTCGCCACGGCTTCGGCGGTCTTCAACTGGTCTCCGGTCAGCATGACCAGGCGAAGCCCCATCGCGTGGAGTTCGCGCACGGCTTCGGCGGTGGAAGCCTTGATCGGATCCTGGATGGCCAGCAGACCGGCGGCGCGCTGGCCAATGGCGACCCAGACGACGGTGAAGCCTTCGGCTTGGAGACGGTCCGCGGCGGACGCCCATGGCTCCAGACCCTCCGTTCCGCGCCGTGCGAGGAAGTCCCGCTTGCCGATGGCCACTGGGAGTCCTTCGACCACGGCGGACACACCGCCGCCGGTCGTGGAGGCGAATTCCTGGGCGATTGGCAGAGAAAGTTTTCTGTCCTTGGCTGCGGCGATCACCGCTGCGGCCAACGGATGTTCGCTGCCCGCTTCCACGGCGGCGGCGAGACGGAGGAGCTCCGACTCGCGCGCCAAACCGAAAGCATCTCGAGAAGCCGGGGACGTCCCCTCACCCCGGCCCTCTCCCCGTCCGACGGGGAGAGGGTGGCCGAAGGCCGGGTGAGGGGAATCGGGCCCCTCGCTCACAACGATCTTTACCAGCTTGGGACGGCCTTCCGTGAGCGTTCCGGTCTTGTCCAGGACCAGCGTGTCCACCTTGCCGAGCTGCTCCATCGCCTCCGCGTCGCGAATCAGCACGCCTTCCTGCGCGCCGCGTCCGACTCCGACCATGACCGACATCGGCGTGGCCAGGCCGAGCGCGCAGGGACAGGCGATGATCAGCACGGCCACGGCGTTCGCGATGGCGAAGGCCAAGGCCGGAGCGGGCCCGAACAGCGCCCAGACGGCGAAGGTGATCACCGCCGCGACCAGCACGGCAGGCACGAACCAGGCGGAAACCCGGTCCGCCACGTTCTGGATCGGCGCGCGGCTGCGCTGGGCCTTGGCGACCAGTTCCACGATCCGCGCCAGCACGGTGGATTCGCCGACCTGCGTCGCCTCCATGAGGAAGCCGCCGGTGCCGTTGACCGTGCCGCCCGTGACGCCGTCGCCCACGGATTTCTCCACCGGCAACGATTCGCCGGTGATCATGGATTCATCCACGCTGCTGCGGCCTTCGACGACTTTTCCATCCACCGGCACGCGGTCGCCCGGACGGACGCGCAGGCGGTCGCCGACTTGGACGACGTCGAGAGAAACCTCCTCTTCATGGCCGTCACGGAGACGACGAGCCGTGGCGGGCGCGAGGTTCATCAACGCCTTCAGCGCGGAGCCGGTCCGTTGCCGGGCGCGGCCTTCCAATACTTGGCCCAACAGCACAAGCACGACGATGACGGCCGCAGCCTCGAAGTAGAGATCGACCTGGCCGTGGCGG
>CAMLMI010000402.1 GCA_946480965.1 uncultured Verrucomicrobiales bacterium
ACGTCGGCGACGTGGTGGACGATGGCTTCGCCAAGCAGCAGTGGGTCTTCGATTTGTTCGAGCCTTGCTCCCGGCTCTTCGGCTACGTGCCGGCGTTCCCGGTCATCGGGAACCACGAGAAGAACTCGCACTGGTATTACGACTACTTCCACCTGCCGGAGCCGGAGTATTTCTACACCTTCAAGTGCGGCAACGCGGAGTTCTTCATGATCGACTCCAACAAGGACTGCGCGCCCGGCAGCGAACAATACCAGCGGCTGGAGAAGGCGCTGAAGGCGTCCAAGGCCACCTGGAAGTTCACCGCCCACCACCATCCTTGCTTCAGCTCGGACGAGGACGACTACGGCGACAACTGGAAAGGCAAGTCCGGCCGCGTCTTTGCCGTGGGCGACGACAACGCCGGCAAACTCGTCCCGCTCTACGAGAAATACGGCGTGGACATCGCCTTCGCCGGCCACATCCACAGCTACGAACGCACCTGGCCGATCCTGAACATGTCGATCAACCAGAAGAAGGGCGTGCGCTACGTGGTCAGCGGCGGCGGCGGCGGTGGATTGGAACAGGCCGCGCCCCAGCGCGCTTGGTTCAGCATCCACGTCCAGCGCGGCCATCACTTTTGCTTCGCCACGGTCCAGGACCGCACCATCCAGTTCAAAGCCTACGACCTCGAAGGCCGCCTCTTCGACACCTTTGAGCTGACCAAGGAGAAGGGCCGCTGAATGAACATGAAGGTAGGGCGAAGGCTCCGGCCGAGCCGTCCGGTTGGCGTGCTCAACAATGAAGGGCGAAAGCGGCTGCCGGATGAAGCCAAGGAGTTGCCGGAGTCGCGGTCTGGATTGGAGCGCGCACCGAGGCGGCTCGGCCGGAGCCGTCGCCCTACCGTCGTTCGCTTTCGGAATCTCCCACACTTCTCCGCACGCGCCGCTCAACCATCCGATCACATGGAACTGAACTGCTTTCTCGCCGGCCAACCGGTCGGAGGTGAATCGATCCTCACTGTCCGCAGCCCCTACGACGGCGCGGTCGCGGGTAGCGTCCGTCTCGCCGGCCAAGCCGAGGTGGAGGCTGCCGTTGCTGCCGCGCTGGCTTTCACCGGCACGCCCAGCCGCTGGGAACGCTCCCAGATCCTCGACCGCACCCGCGTCGCCTTGGAGGCCGACCGCGAAGCCTTCGCCCGCTTGATCGTCGCGGAATCGGGCCTTTGCCTGCGCGAAGGCCGCTACGAAGTGGGGCGTGCGTTGGACGTGCTGCGCTTCGCGGCGATGGAGGCGTTGCGCGACGATGGCCAGGTCTTCGCCTGCGACGTTTCCCCGCAGGGCAAGGCCCGAAAGATCGTCACCACGCGCGAGCCGCTGCGCTGCGCCGTGGCCATCACGCCGTTCAACCATCCGTTGAACCAGGTGGCCCACAAGGTCGCTCCGGCCATCGCCGCCGGCACGCCGATCATCCTGAAGCCCTCGGATAAGACGCCGCTGAGCGCGCTGAAGTTCGCCGAGCTGCTCTACGCGGCCGGGTTGCCGGGCCCGATGCTCAGCGTGCTGCTCGGACCGACCCACGCCGTGGCCGAGACGCTGGTAAAGCATCCCGAGGTGGAACTGGTGGCCTTTACCGGGAGCGTCGCCATCGGCAAACGCATCGCCGCGACCGCCGGCTACAAGAAGCTGGTGCTGGAGCTGGGCGGCAACGACCCCTTGATCGTCCTCGACGACGCCGATCTGGAAACCGCCGTGACGCTGGCGGCCGAGGGCAGTTTCCGGAACTCCGGCCAACGCTGCACCGCCGTGAAACGCATCCTCGTGCAGGACGGCATCGCGTCCGAATTCACCCGGCGCTTCGTGGAGAAGACGCGCGAGTATCTCTGCGGCGATCCGTGGGACGAAGCCACGCGCGTCGGCACGGTGATCGATGAAGCCTCGGCCCAGAAGCTGGAGGCCGCCGTGGCGGATGCGGTCGCGGCCGGGGCCAAGGTGCTCTGCGGCGGCCAGCGCCGGGGCGCGTTGCTCCAGCCCACCGTCATCGCCGATGTGCCACGTGATTGCCGGATGGTCTGCGAGGAGAGCTTCGGTCCGCTCGCGCCCATTCTCACCGTGCGCGATCTGGACGACGCCATCGCCTTGGCCAACGGCACCGCCTACGGCCTCAGCGCCGGCGTGGTGACCACGAATCTCCAGCATGCCCTGAAAGCAGCGAAGCAACTGCGTTGCGGCACGGTGAACCTCAACGAAGTGCCCGGATTTCGCAGCGAGAGCAGCCCCTTCGGCGGCATCAAGGACAGCGGCCTCGGGGTGAAGGAAGGCGTGGTCGAGGCGATCAAGGCCTACAGCTTCGTGAAGACGTTCAGCTTCCCATGGTGATGAAACGACCCCTCACCCGACCTTCGGCCACCCTCTCCCCATCCGATGGGGAGAGGGCCGGGGTGAGGGGCTTCTCCCGGCTTCCCCATTTCTCTTCCGCTGTCGTCTTACTTCTCCCCCAAAAACCCTCCGTGCCCGGACCCTGAATCATCCCCATGACCTCGAACGAAAGCCCCGATGTATTGGTTCCGCGTTCGAAGGCATGGCTCTTCGTCGGCACGTTGGTGCTCGGCTACATCGGCATCTACCTCTGTCGAAAAAACCTTTCCGTGGCCGTGCCGCTGATCCAGGAGGCGTTCAAGGTGGGCAAGGCGGAAGTCGGCGTCGTCGCGTCCGTGAGCACCGTGGCCTATCTCGCGGGCAAGATCCTGCTCTGTCCGCTGGTGGACCGGGTGGGCGGGCGCACCGGCTTCCTCTCCGCGCTCTTGTTGGTGGCGCTGTTCGGTGCCTTGGGCGCGCTGGCTCCGAGTCTCTTCGCGCTGACGGTCGTCTATAGCTTCAACCGCTTCTTCGGGGCGGCGGGTTGGGGCGCGATGGTGAAGCTGGTGCCCGATTGGTTTCCCGCCCGCAGCATGGCGGTGGCGATGGGCGTGCTCAGCCTCAGCTTCGTGCTTGGAGGCGTGCTGGCGTCCATGCTGGCGGGAGTGATCGTGAAACAGTTCCACACCTGGCAGGCGGTGATGGGTTTGCCGTCCATCGTGCTGCTGGTCTTCGTCGGCATCTCCGCGCTGATCCTGCCGAAACGGTCGGCGAGCAAGGCCAAGGAGCAAAAGGCGGGCGAAGCGAAGACCGCGTGGAAAAGCTATTTCCGGCTCTTCGCCAACGGCCAGTTCCTCGTGGTCTGCGCGCTCAGCTTCACGCTCACGTTGATGCGCGAGACCTTCAACACCTGGACGGTGGACTACCTGCACACGTTGGAAGGCGGCAACGCGACGATCACCGAGGCGGCCTTTCTTTCCACGCTGTTCGACGGCCTCGGCGTCGTCGGAATTCTCGGAATGGGCTGGCTCTACGGACGTCTCCAACCGGGCGCGCGCCGCTGGACCTTGTGCGGCATCCTCGTCGCCTTGGGCGGCGTGCTGCTGTCGCTTCCGGCTCTGGGGGCGATGGGCATCGTCTGGGCTGCTGCTGCGGTCGGCGTCGTGGGGTTGTTGGTCTATGGTCCCTACAGTCTCCTGGCCGGCGTGCTCTCGGTGGAGGTCCAAGGCAAGGAGCAAGCCGCCACCGTGTCGGGTTTGGTCGATGCCGCAGGCTACCTCGCGGGCGTGGTGTCGGGCTGGGGCTTCGGCCGCCTTGTGGACCTCTACGGCTACGACACCGGCATGAGAACCCTCGCGTTGCTGATGGCGCTGTCCGGCGGGCTCTGCCTGCTGCTCTATCGGCGAAAAGCTCATCCCGAAACGACGGATTGAGCCGGTGCGGTCAACGTTTGGTCTGATCAGCCACCCACGTCGAAACGGCTTCGACCACCTCTTGGGAAACAGGTCGTTGGCCTCCGGAGATTGCCGATGTGGAATTGATCGAGGCGGCTTGGAACTCGTGGTCCAAGCCGGGAAGTTCGAGAAGCTTCACCTGTGAGTTGCCGCCGGCTTTCAGTTCGGCGGCGATGC
>CAMLMI010000403.1 GCA_946480965.1 uncultured Verrucomicrobiales bacterium
ATATCGAGCGCAAGCGCCCGGGAATCGCGGGGAAGGAAATCCAGCTTCACCAGCGCCTCGATGGTGAAGGCTCCGTCCGGCCCGGCGATCGGGAACGGGAAGCCGACATTGTCGCCCGGGCCGATGTCGAGAGAGGGCTTCGCGAGCAAGATCGGCCCGTACGGGCGGCTGAGGTGCCGTTCGTCTTCCGGGAGGTTGAAGGAAACCGCCGCACCGAAACCCGGCAGGGGGATTTGCCCTGCTTTTGCGCCGTTGAGCAGCCCGAGCACCACGTTCCGCAGCCCATGACGCGCCCGCATCGCGGTGGAATTGAAGAAGGCGAAGAACGGCGCGGCCGTTTCCCAGAGCAGCAACGCCACCAGCAGCCCGAACGACACCGTTGGCCGGAACGCGGCTCCGCTCCGTTGCGTCCACGCCAGACCAGCCGCCGCCCCGAGCACCAGGACGGCGCCCAGACCGAGCCAGACGCGTTTCGACACGCGGCCATGCTAGCAGCGCGCCGCGGTGGATTCATCCTTGGCGAAGAAGATTTTGCGCCACCCCGGAGCCCATGCCTATCTTCGCCGCCATGCGAGACAAGTCCCTGGAATTCCTGAAGACCCTGGTCAACACCCCCAGCCCCACCGGCTACGAAACGCGCGGCCAACGGGTCTGGCTCGACTACGTCTCCAAGTTCGCCGACGAGACCTTCTCCGACGCCTACGGCAACTGCGTCGCCGTGCTGAACAAGGGCGGAGGCCCGCGCCTGATGCTCGCCGGCCACGCCGACGAGATCGCGATGACGGTCAACTTCATCGACTCCAACGGCTACCTCTACGTGAAGAAGGTTGGCGGCATCGATCCCGCCATCACCAAGGCCCAGCGCGTCAACATCCATACCAAGGACGGCCCGATCCGCGGCGTAGTCGGCAACGTCGCGCCGCATCTCACCAAGGTGGACCACGACCGCAAGCTCCCGCACATGCACGAGCTCTTCATCGACATCGGCGTCTCCAGCAAGAAGGAGGCGCAGAAGCTCGTGCGCGTGGGCGACATGATCACGCTCGTGGACGAGTTCGAGATCCTGCGCGGCGATCTGGCCATCGCCCGCGCCTTCGACAACCGCATCGGCACCTGGTCCGTGGCGGAGACGCTGCGGCTCTTGGCCGAGGACGCCCGCAAGCTCAACGTCGAGGTCTGCGCCGTTTCCAACATCATGGAGGAGACCGGCCTCTTCGGCGCGCGCCAGATCGCCTACTCGCTCAAGCCCGACCTCGCCCTCGTCGTCGATGTCACCCACGCCACCGACTACCCGACGATCAACCAGGCCATGCACGGCGAAGTGAAGATGGGCCACGGCCCGACCATCACCCACGGCGGCGCGAACCATCCCGAGGTCGTTGCCCGCATCGAGCAGGTCGCGGCGCGGAAGAAGATCCCCCTCCAGCACGAGACCACCTCCAACACCAGCGGCACGGACACCGACGTCATCTTCTGGACGCGCGGCGGCATCCCCAGCGCGCTGATCAGCCTGCCGAACCGCTACATGCACTCGCCCGTCGAGGTGGTGAGCCTGAAGGATCTCCAGATGATCCCCGAGCTCATGGCAGCCTTCGCCCTATCGGTGAAGAAGGGCGAGGAGTTCCGGGTGAAGATCTAGGCGGAAACTTTCCCCACCAAAGCCCACCGGATCGGGTTAAGGCGGCTCGGGAACGCGCCGAAGTAACCGAGCAGAATGTCCTTGTCGTCCGACAGGGCCGTCCTTCCTTTCCCGGAAGCGCAGGCCGCCGCCATGCCCACCGCCGATCCTTCGGGCCGGTGGTCGGAGGCTTTGGCCACGAAGGTCGGGGCCTGGGCCGACCGCTTCCTGCCCGCGGAATGCGCCGAAGATCCGGAGCTCGCGCGCCGGGGACGTCTCGTCATCCGGTTCGGGTTCCTTGGCTTCATCTCCGGGCTGCTCTTCGCGGCGTTCTACCTCTACATCGGACACTACTGGGGCGCGGGCATCGTGATGCTGTGCAGCCTCGCCTTCCTCGCCACGCCGTTCCTGGTGCGAAACGGGCGGACGGTGCATTTCGGCGGGCAGATGCTTTCCTCGATCATGGCGCTGGGCTTCACCGCGATGTGCTGCGTGGAGGGCGGAATGTTCGGCCATGCCGTCGCGTGGCTGGCGAGCGTGCCGCTCTGCGCGCTGGTGCTGCTGGGGCGGGAACCCGCGCGGTTCTGGGTCACGGTCTGTTTCGGAGGCGCGGGCGTGGTCGTGGCGCTCGGCCTCACGGGCATCGAGCTGCCGATCACCTACCCGCACTCGTGGCACGCGATGGTCACGGCGGCGGGCTACCTGGCGCTGATCGTCTTCATGTTCATCCTCGGCCTGATATTCGAGAACGGCCGCGTGCAGGCCTTCCAGAAGATGGAGGCGGCGCTCGCCACCCTGGCCACCAGCAACGAGAAGCTCGTCGCCCTGAACCAGGAGAAGAACGAGTTCCTCGGCATCGCCGCGCATGACCTCAAGAACCCCCTCGCCACGGTCATCGGCTACGCCGAGTTCCTGGAGATGATCTCCACGGAGAAGGACATCCTGAAGGTCGCGGGCAACATCCAGAACGCCGGCCGCCAGATGAGCGAGCTGATCACGAATCTGCTCGATGCGAACGCCATCGAGGAAGGCCGCTTTACCTCGAACATCGAGCGCTGCGACCTCGCCCAACTGGTCGTCCTCAGCGCCGACAACAACCGCTCCAACGCGACCCGAAAGAACATCGTGCTCCGGGTCGAACACGACGAGGCGTTGCCCGCGAGGACCGACCGCGCGGCCACGCTCCAGATCCTCGACAACCTCATCTCGAACGCCGTGAAGTATTCCCCCAAGGGCAGCACGGTCCATGTCCGCATCGGCGCGGAGGCCGGCCGCGTGTTCGCCGCCGTGCAGGACCAGGGACCGGGCCTGAGCGAGGCGGACCAGAAGAAGCTCTTCCAGAAGTTCACCCGTCTGAGCGCCCGTCCCACCGGCGGAGAATCCTCCAACGGCCTCGGCCTCTCCATCGTGAAACGCCTCGCCGTAGCGATGGGCGGCGCGGTGGAGTGCCGCAGCGTGCTGGGAGAAGGCGCGACCTTCCTGCTGTGGCTGCCGCCGTGGCGGGAAGCGGAGGCGGCTTGATCCTGCGCAGGAACGCGCTCCGCCCTCAAACGATCTCTCACTTCGCCGCCGGTTCCAGGTTCAGCTTCTTGCCGATGTGCTCGTCGAAGTCGCGGCTCATGCGTTCGTGGATCTGGCGCTGTTCCAGGGACAGTTCCGCGTTCAGCCGCTCGCGGAACCGCGCAATGATGCCGCTCGCCTCGGTCGCGGTCCGGGAAAGGCTGGCCTTCATCTCCGTGGCGGAGCCTTCGACCAGCGCACGGACCTTCGGCAGCTGTTCGGGCGTGAGCTCCAGCTCCCGCTGCAGGCTCTCCGTGATGCCGTTGATCCAGTTGTCGTAGCTGAGGCTGGCCTCGAAGCCGCGCTTGAGCTGCACGTGGGTCCAGACGATGCCGGAGGCGGCCCCGGCGACGAAAACGAGCCCCAAGGTGAAGAGCAGTTTCCAGTGTTTGAGGATCTTCATGGCGCGAGGGTCTTGGCCAGGAACTGCGCGGCGGTGGAAAACTCGGAGACCAGTCTGGGTTCGCGCGCCTGTTGCAGCAGAAAGAGCCCGCAACCGGCCACGACGGCCGCTGCCGTCCAGGCAACGGTGGAGAACAGCCGGTTCAGGCCCTGCACCGCCGGCTCGGGCGAGGCCTCTTGCCAGCCCGCGACTGCGCGGCCCGCGAAGCCGAGCGGAGCATCGGCCGGAGCCGCCGACGCCTCCTCGCGGGAGAGCCGCAGCAGCCGTTTCAGATCGGGATCGAGTCGGTTCATAGCTTTCCTTCCTTCCGCAGTTTGCCGAAGCGTTTGTTCAGCTTCTGCCGGGCGCGGAACGCCC
>CAMLMI010000404.1 GCA_946480965.1 uncultured Verrucomicrobiales bacterium
GCGCCTGCACGGCGAGGAGGAGTTCAGCGGCACCGGGGTCGGCCTCGCCACCGTCCAGCGCGTCGTCGAGCGCCACGGCGGGAAGATCTGGGCCGAGGCGGCGGTGGGCCGCGGAGCCACCTTCTACTTCAGCCTTCCCTGCCCGGCGGTTCCCAAGCCGGCTTGATCCGTGCGGGTTGCCCCGGCCGACAAAAGAGGCGCGCCTCCGTTCTCTCCGGAAGCGCGCCCGGCACCATCACGCGGACCGCGGGTAGCAGGATCACTCTACCGGCTTCGGCTTCTCGGTGATGGTGACTTTCTCGGCCTCGGTCTTGCCGTCCGCATTCGTTTTCAGGCTCACGAGCACCGTGCTGCCGACCGTCACGTCCGAGGCCTTGGCCTCGTCGCCGCCGCGCAGATATTTCGTCTTGTCCGTCAGGACGATGACGATGGGTTCCCCGACCGACTGTTTGACCGTCAGTTCGGTGTCCGACTTGGCCGTCACAGCTCCGGCCACGAATTTGGCGGTGGGCGCGTCGTCCGCATACGCCGGAGGCGGCGAGGACGACGGGCTGGCACCGACCGGCAGGGCGGCACCGTAGAGCAGGGCCGCCGTGATGCTGAGGAGGAAGGTTGGAGTTTTCATACACCCCATACGTTTGCATCAACGGTGCCAACCCGGGCCGGAGGCGACCCATCAAGCACTTGCGCGGACGCCGCGCTCCGGGTTGCGCGCCGGAGCTTGCAACTCACGCTGCTTCTTGCCGCGACGGCTTGCAGCTTGCCGCAAAACCCAAGGACCGGATCGGCCGAGAAAGAAAAAGGCCCCGACCAGCCATGCCGGTCGGAGCCCGGGAGACATCCGGCCCCAAATCAGGCGACATACGCAGCCAAACCCTTCGGAGGAATCCCGATGGAGGATACGGAGCCAAGGGCGCGAATCTTTCAGCTCCACCGCTAATTTTTCGGCCCCGGCGAAATTCAATCTGCTCGGGAAGCGGACGGACATCGACGGCAAGCCTACGCTGGCGGCGGGAAATTTCCGGTGTATCTCGATTTTGCATTTGTCCGGAATCGAACTGTTCCTTCCATCCAACTCCAATAAACACCGAAAACACCAAGCATTTCAACAATCTTAGACAGTACTGGACATGGGTGGACGTTATACGCACACTCATACCGTGTCAAGCGTTCACAAACTTCCAGGCAAGCCGAACTGGATTTGCTTCTTCACCGACCGGCATGGACGCCGCCGCGCCAAGTCCACGTTGACGGCAAACAAAGCCCAGGCGACCGCGCTTTGCCGCGAGATCGAAGCCCTTGAGAAAAAGGCGAAGCGGAAGACCATCACGCAGGACAACGCCCGCAAGATTCTGGAGGACCGGCTGGAAGAAATTCTCAGCGACGAGGGCATCGAATTCCGGCGGATGACGATCAAGGAAACGTTGACCAAGTGGCTGGAGAAGAAGTCCACCGACGGGAAATCCACCGGCACCGTGGCCAGATACTCCACCGCCATCGATGGCCTGCTCGGGTTCATCGGCGGCAAGTCGGACAAGTCGATCAGCAGCCTCACCACGTCCGACATCGAAGGGTATCACGGCAGCCGGATCAAATCAGGCGCGTCCCCTGCCACTGCCAACTTGGACGTCAAAATCATCTCCGCGGCGCTGAACCATGCGCGCCGGAACAATTACGTCGTCACGAACGTGGCCGAAGCGGTCGAACTGACAGCGACCAAGACGGTGCAAAAGGACATCTTCACCGAGCATGAGATTCACCGGCTCCTGGAAGTGGCATCCGGCGAATGGCGGACCTTGATCCTGTTGGCGATCTACACAGGTGCACGGATGGGCGATTGCGTGACGATGGGGATGGCCAATTGGGACCGCGCCGAAAACGTCCTGCGCTTTGAGCAGCGGAAGACAGGCGGACTCGTGGTCGTTCCAGTCCACCCCACGCTCAAGAGTCATCTCGAAAAGCTGCCCGAGGCGCCGGACAGCTTCTTCTGCCCGGGCATGGCCACAGCCAAGTCCAGTGGGCGGCACGGACTTTCAGAGGCGTTTCGCTCCATCATGAGCCACGCGGGCGTCTCGATGGCCCCGAAACAGGGAGGCGGAACGCGCATGGTTTCCACCAAAACCTTTCACAGCTTCAGACACGGATTCACCTCGATGCTCGCCAACGCCGGCGTGCCACCGGAGATCCGCAAAAAACTCGTCGGCCACCACGACAAGACCGACATCCACGCACGCTACACGCACCACGAGCTCGCTCCGCTCCGCGACGCCATCAGCAAACTTCCGCACCTTCTACCATGAACAAGCCCGCATCGAACGGCCCAACTGTTGAACAACTAGCGCGGATCGCCGCCATCTTGAGCGCAGGGAACCCATCTGCCTCCGATCCGGCCAAGGTGGCCGCAGAGGCGCTGAAGCTGTGGAAGGCGTGCGCGGATGCTGTCGCGAATACTGATCAGCATGACGCACAAGCGATGGTCGCGGAACCCCAAGTCGAGAGTCCAATGACCCGTGAGGAATTCGGCGCGTGGATCGGCTTAAAGCCCGGCCTCGCGCTCGACGTGGAGGTGACTTGGGCCAAGCAGCACGGCGCGGCCAAGACCATCGGACGCGGGAAAGGGCAGGCGAGGATCTTCCGCGGCCTCTACTTGGCTGCCGTGGCGAAGTATTGCCCCGCTGCCCGCAAGGATGCCCTGGGGAGACGCTGAAGCGATCAACGGATTCCTGTTCTGCCATGAGCACGCCCGAGCCATCGCACCCACCGCTTGTTCTACTAGCGCGCACCGTGGAGGGGAAATGACGCAACAGCGCAAGACTGGCAGGCCCAGAAACAGCATCGATCTTCCCGGCAATACTTGGCCTGACGATGCCTTTTTCGATGAACAGGTGCAGAAGGTTTTGGAGAAACGCCGCACCCCGCCGGAGGATTTGGCAGGGTTTGGTCGGGTTGAATACAAGGCATGGCCGTTGATGGCCTTCTTCGTCACGCAAGAGCTTGTTGGAGCCATCGGCGACACATCTGGAAAGCATGGAATGGAGTTCCCAGATTACTTCGTCCACGATCCAGAATGGATGGCCGAGCTGTTGTTCGCTTTGACGCACTACGCCACGCTTCCTCGCGAGCAATGGCCCATGCGACGGGCTTTGCAGGAAGTCCTCGGACCAATACCCGAAAGTGCGATCAGGGCACTGACAAATGGAGAGCCTCTTACCTCGGACGATCAGAAGGCGGTCGAGTGGAAGGATGCGCAGTTAGTTTTCGAGCGCGAGTTTCCACACCTTGCTGAAAACCTCGCAAAGAAGGCCATGAAGAAGGGCAAGCCAGCTGAACTTCGCTTGGAAACCAGGCTGGCAAACGAACGGAGAATCCGCCTTAAGATCCTTGATCTCTGGGAGCCCAATTTCCAAGTGATCGACGATGTGCGTTTGCAGCAAAGATGGGGACGAAGGTTCAGCAGAATCTTCCGCTGATTCTCCACTTCTAAGCACCGTAGAAAGTGGGATTGGGAAACTTGTTCCCGATCTGCGGCAACCATAGATGGGAGCCGCAATGTCAAACATCCCGATACAACGGCGGCAAGAACCCGCTGCTTTACCTTCCGAATGGGTTCGCCCTCCCAGGCCAACCGAACGAATCGAAGGACATTCTCGCGCGGAACTCTACGACCTGGCCGCGCAGGGAAAGATCAGGTCCAAGGCGATCCGCAAGCCTGGAACCAAGCGAGGCATTCGCCTCTTCCACGTGCCTTCCATCCGGGCCTACATCGAGAGCATTCCCGACGAGGACAAGGAAGCCGCCTAAGCCTGCCCGCGCCATGCAGGTGTTCGCCAAAATCTTCGGGCAGATCTACGACAGCTCCATCGCGGACCATCCCGAGGTGCGGAGGATGTTCATGGACTTGCTGGTGCTGGCGGACGATCAG
>CAMLMI010000405.1 GCA_946480965.1 uncultured Verrucomicrobiales bacterium
GCCGCCCGCTCGCGATCATTTCCGGCGGTCCCGGCACTGGCAAAACCCGCACGGCGGCCGTGCTGCTGCTCGCCTTGCTCCGGCTCCATCCGGGAATGCGCTACGCCCTCGCCGCCCCGACCGGCAAAGCCGCCGCGCGCCTCCAGCAGTCCATCGAGGACACCCATCGCGCGCTCGGCCTGGTCCCGGCCGAAGAGGAGACACCGCCGGAAGGCGCCCCGCCCCGCCCATCCGCCACCACGCTGCATCGCTTGCTCGGCGCTTCGGCCGATGGTCGCCGCTTCCGTCACGGCCCCGGCAATCCCCTGCCGCACGATCTCGTGCTGGTGGACGAAGCCAGCATGGTGGACCTCGCCGCCATGTGCCGTCTCGTCTCCGCGCTCAAGCCCACCGCGCGCCTCGTCCTGCTCGGCGACAAGGACCAGCTCGCCTCCGTCGATGCCGGCTACGTGCTCGGCGACATCTGCGAAGCCGCCGCCGCTTCGGCCCACGCAACCCACCGGCCGACCGCCGTCGAACTGCGGACCAATTTCCGGTTCGCCGCCCAGTCGCCCATCGGCCAGCTCGCCACCTGCATCCGTCAGGGCGACACCACGGCCGCGCTGGCCACGCTCCGTGCCTTGCAACCCGGCGCGGAGATCGAATGGCGCGCCCCGGCCACGGAACGCGACTTGGCCCCGCTGGTGGACGAAGTTTTCCAGCGCGTCTTCGCCGTCCGTTTCCAGGCGCAGAACGCCGAGGCCGCCGTCGATCTCGCCGCCCGGTTCCAGATCCTCTGCGCCGTGCGGCGCGGCCCCTTCGGCGTCGAAGGGTTGAACGCCGCCATCGAGAACCGACTCGAACGGCTCGGCCGGAAACGCGCCGACCAGACCTGGTATCCCAGCCGCCAGATCCTCGTCACCGCGAACGACGCCCAACTGGGCCTCTTCAACGGCGATCTCGGCGTCGCCTGGCCCGACGCCAAAGGCCAACTGCGCGTCTGGTTCCGCCTCGGCGCGGAGCTCCACGCCTTCAGCCCCGCGCAACTGCCCGCGCACGCGACCGCCTTCGCCATCACCGTCCACAAGAGCCAGGGCTCCGAGTTCGACGAAGTGCTGCTCGTCCTGCCACCGAACGAATCCCCCGTCTGCACCCGCGAACTGGTCTATACCGGCCTGACCCGCGCGCGGCAGGACGCCACCCTCTGGGCCACGGAACCCGCCCTCGCCACCGCCCTCGCCCGCAAGGTCCGCCGCGCCTCCGGCCTCGCCGCCCGCCTCGCGTAGTCGGAACGATGCAGCTCAAAAAGGTAGGGCGAAGGCTCCCGCCGAGCCGCCGGAGGACGCCCTGCAAGAGAGAATGCCACACTGGCGACTCCGGGGAGGTGGAACGTTCCGGAGTCGCCAGTGCGGCTTTGATGGCAACGCAGTTCGCCCCAAGGCGGCTCGGCCGGAGCCTTCGCCCTACCTTTGCGGCCTGGCCGCGACTTTTTGATGCGTCAGCCCCGGACTCATGGATTGCCTGACAGGGACGAAAGTGGTTCGGTCCGACTATTCCCACGCATCGGACGACTCGGATTCCTACCCGCACTGGAGGTCCCATGAAGAACGGTCCCCAGAGAACCAGCCCAGCCAACGGCTTCACCCTGATCGAGCTGCTGGTGGTCATCGCCATCATCGCGATCCTGGCGGCGTTGCTCCTGCCCGCGTTGGGACGGGCCAAGGCTCAGGCGCAATTGACCAAGTGCAAAAGCAATCTCCGACAGATGGGGCTGGGGTTGACCATGTATGTGGGCGACCACCGCTTCTTCCCTCCTGGAAGCACTCTGACCACCTCTGAATTTGGGACCGGCAACGATCCGGCTTGGCCCCACTATTTGCGGCCTTACGTGCCCAACGCATGGCTGGAGGGTGTTTACGATTGCCCGGGCTTTCTCTTTGATCGGTCCAAGCTACCCGTCGGGTATCCCGAAAGGGCCTTGGAACTGGCTGGTCAGGGGGACTATGCCTACAACGAGTTCGGGCTTGCGATATTTCCGAATCCCAAACCGGCGGGGTTCCCTGAACGAGTGCGATGGGGTCTTGGAGGATGGTTTTCGGTCCAAGTCTCTGAAGCGGACATCAAGGCTCCCAGTGACATGCTCGCGCTGGGGGACATCTTTTGTCTCCCGGAGTGGGACAAGCAGTCTTCCCTGACCAAGGCCTACGGCATCACTTTTGAAACCGACGCGGCGACTCGCCAGAAGGCCTTGGACTCCGCCCGCCAGCGCCACACGGGCCGCTACAATTTGAGTTTCGTGGATGGCCACATTGAAGCCCTGAAGCCCAGCCGGCTCTATAGCCGACAAGACGAGGATCTGCGTCGGTTCAACAGCGACAATCGGGCGCACACGGGCAAAGCGGGAATCATCAGTTGGCCGGTCATCAAGGACTGAGCCGAGGCCAGGCGCCGGTTAGACCGGCGTCAGGACTCGCACCACGCGTTGGCTGATCCCGGGAGGAACTTGCGGTGCCACTTCGGGGCGGGCTGGCCACGACCCGGGCTCCGGCATTTGCGGAGGATGTCCTCCCATGCCAGAGGCTTGCCGTGTCCGCCTCCCGCTGGCACAGACCCTGTCGCGTGAATCCTGATCCATCGAACTCCGCCCGCATCCTCGTGGCCGACGACCAGCCGGATGTCCGCGAGGCGCTGCGTCTCCTGATCAAGGGCGAGGGCCATTCCTGCGATCTCTTCTCCTCGCCCCAGACCGCGCTCCAGGCCTTGGGCGAGGCGGAGTTCGACCTCGCGCTGATCGACCTCAACTACGCGCGCGACACGACGTCGGGCCAGGAAGGGCTCGATCTCCTCGCCCGCATCCAGGCGCTTGATCCCGCCTTGCCGGTCGTGGTCATGACCGCCTGGGGCACGGTGGAACTGGCGGTCGAGGCCATGCGCCGGGGCGCGCGCGACTTCGTGCAGAAGCCCTGGGAGAACGACCGCCTCGCCGCCATCATCCGCAACCAGATCGCGCTCGGCCGCGCGCTCCGCCAGCAGCACAAACTGGAGGCCGAAAACTCCCTGCTGCGTGGATCGGGCCCCAAGGCCATCGCCGAATCCGCCGCCATGCGGCCGGTGCTGGAGATCATTTCCCGGGTCGGTCCGTCCGACGCGAACGTGCTGATCCTCGGCGAAAACGGTTCCGGCAAGGGCCTCGCCGCCCGGATGCTCCACGCCGCGTCGAACCGCGCGGGCAAGCCCTTCGTGGCGGTCAACATGGGCGGCTTCTCCGAAGGCGTCTTCGAGAGCGAGCTGTTCGGCCATGTGAAGGGCGCCTTCACCGACGCCAAGGCCGACCGCGTGGGCCGCTTCGAGCTGGCCGATGGCGGCACGCTCTTCCTCGACGAAATCGCGAATCTCACCGCCAACCAACAGACGCGGCTGCTGCGCGTGTTGGAGACGGGCGAGTTTGAACGCGTCGGTTCTTCCCGCACCCGCAAGGCGAACGTCCGCATCCTCGCCGCTACCAATGCCGACGTGCGGGCGGAGGTCGCGGCCGGGCGCTTCCGGCAGGATCTCCTCTTCCGGCTGAACACCATCGAGCTCCAGCTCCCGCCGTTGCGCGAGCGGCCCGAGGACATTCCCCTGCTCGCCCGGCATTTCCTCGGGGAACACGCGCGGCGCTATCGGAAGACGCTGGAGGGATTCGATGCCGCCGCCGATCAAGCCCTGCTCCGCCATCCCTGGCCGGGCAACGTCCGCGAGCTGGACCATGTCGTCGAACGCGCGGTGCTGATGGCGAAGGGACCTCACATCGTCGCCGCCGATCTCGGCCTGCGCGGCGCCGCCGTTGAAACCGCCACCAAGCTGGAGGACATGAGCCTGGACGAAGTGGAGGCCCTCTTGATCCGCAAGACCCTCGCCCGCTGCGA
>CAMLMI010000406.1 GCA_946480965.1 uncultured Verrucomicrobiales bacterium
GCAGCCGTGTAGAGCTCTCCGTTGTCCATCGGATGTCCGAGTTTGTCCCCTTCGGCATCAGCAATTTTCCCGGCAACCTCATCCAACAAGCCGTCATCACAGGCAAAGATCGCGGCGTGGAGAAGAAACAGATCATGGACAGGAATGAAGTGGTAGCTCCTCGCCAGCCTTCGAAGTTCAAGACCTCGTTTCACGAAAGGCACGACCTTGTCTGTGATTTTCGCCCGGCTTTCACCTAATAGCCACTGACGCCATATCCATCCCAAGCAATTCGAGGCTCTATGAGCCGCCGCTTGGAGCCCGCTCGACGCCATGGACACCAGATCTGTTTGGTCGATCTCTTTACCAAACTGAGCCTGCATCTCCGCCTTACGAGAACTCTCCGAAAGGCCGCCTGCTGTTAAGGCTTTGTCCCAAACAGCTATCTGGAATTCAGGCATGGGTGAATCGCCTTTGAAGCTCTCTTCTGGGCAGGCTTAAAACAGCTCTTTCCCCGCCTTCGCCTGCTCCTCCGCCTTCTCGGCCGCTTCCTGGGCCAGGCGGCGCATCTTCTTCACCGCCGTCTTCATGCTGGGCTGGCCGTAGAGACCAGTGCCGCTGACGAAGGTGTCCGCGCCCGCCGCCGCGCATTCCGCCGCCGTGTCGAACTTGATGCCGCCGTCCACCTCGATGCGGTAGCCGTAGCCGCGTTCGCGCTTCCACTTGGCCACCTGCTGGATCTTCGGCAGGCATTCGCGGATGAAGGACTGGCCGCCGAAGCCCGGGTTGACCGTCATGACGAGCACGAGGTCAATCTTGGGCGAGAGCATCTTGTCCAGCACCTGCACGGGCGTGGGCGGGTTGATGGCGAGGCCGACCTTCTTGCCGAGAGACCGGATCTTCCAGACGAGCTGCTCGACGGCCTTTTCGCCCAGTTCGCTGTGGATGATGATCTGGTCGGCCCCGGCCTTCACGAAGGGTTCCAGCAGGATCTCGGGCTTGGAGCACATGAGGTGGACGTCGAAGAACGTCTTCACCAGCGGGCGCACCACGCGGACGACCTCCGGGCCGAAGGAGATGTTGGGGACGAAGTGGCCGTCCATGATGTCGAGGTGGAGCCATTCCGCGCCCGCCTTCTCCGCCCGCACCGCGTCCCGGCCGAAGCGGCTGAAATCGGCGGCGAGGAGCGACGGGGCGATGATCATCATGGTGGCGGGGAAGCTAGGGAATGGCGGCGGGCTGCGTCAATGGAGCGGGGCGAAGGTAGGGCGATGGCTCCCGCCGAGCCGCCTTGGGGCAAACTCCATCCAAGCAAGTTTACTTGGCAGCTCCAGACCGCCCCGGAGTCGCCAGTGGAGCTGTGTCGTCGTGAGCCAATCCTCCGGCGGCTCGGCGGAAGCCTTCGCCCTACCTTGCGCGCCATCGTTTGATTCCGAAGTGTTCAAGAGCCGAACCGGGCCTATGCTTTGCCGCCGCCGCTTCGTGACATCGGTCCGGAGGGCGTCTCCGCCATGTATCGCGTCCAGATCGGTTGCCATCTCGGCTATGTCGCCCCGGCCAAAACGGCCGCGGTCTTCTGCGTGCAACCCCCGCCCCATCCCCGGCAGACGCTGCTGCGGGAATCCTTCACGACCACCGGTGCGACCCAGCAGGAGGAATACACCGACGCCTTCGGCAACCGTTGCCAACGCCTCGTGCTGGTCGCGGGCGAGAACGTCGTGCGCTACGACGCGCTCGTCGCCGTGCAGCCGGAGCCGGACGAGGTTCGCCCCTACGCGCGGCAGATCCCGCCACAGGAACTGCCCCACCACCTGCTGCGCTACACGCTGGCGAGCCGTTACGCGGAGACGGACGAGCTGCTGAACTTCGCCTGGGATCTCTTCGGCAAGGTTCCGGCAGGCTTCGAACGGGCCCAGGCGATCTGCGACTGGGTCCACAAGAACATCGCCTACAAGCTGGGCGTGAGCTTTCCCGACTGGTCGGCCGTGGACGTGATCGCGCGCCGCCAGGGCGTCTGCCGGGATCTGGCCCATGTGGTCATCGCGCTGTGCAGGGCGTTCAACCTGCCGGCGCGCTATTCGGTCGCGTATCTGCCGGACATCGACGTGCCGGAGGATGCCTTGCCGATGGATTTCCACGCCTACGCAGAGGTTTGGCTGGAGGGCGGCTGGCACGTCTTCGATCCGCACGACAATGTCCCGCGCAAGGGCCGCATCTTCATCGCCAGCGGGCTGGACGCGGCGGACGCGGCTTTCGCCACGTTCTACGGCGCGGCGGGGTTGACGCGCTTCCAGGTCTGGGCCGATCCGGTGAACGAAGCGGGGGAAAAGCTGAACCTGACCTTGCCGCCGAAAGTGCCCGAAGCCGCTCCGCCAAAGCCCGCCGTCCTCCCGATGCCAATCGAACCGATCACGCCCCTCTCCCCGGTCGGTGGCGCGTGATGGGTGAAACCGCCCAAGATTTGGCCGTGTCGCAATCTCAATCGTTCTCTTCATCGCAATCATGGAACCCCAAAGAGTTTAAGAGGAAGATGAAGAGCAGGATTAGGACGCTGCCCCTAGATTTCCTCCGCTTGCCCCCAACCTCCCCGCTGCTAGGCTGACCGCTCCGATGAGTTTCGTCGCCGAATTCAACGCCCTGCCGCTGCCCGCCTTGTTGCAGCGCTCCGCCTCCGCCACCCTGGCCGAGGTGCGCGGGCTTCTGCACCGTTCCGATCTGTCGCTGGCCGATTTCGCCGCGCTGATTTCGCCCGCTGCGGCCGGTCTGCTGGAGCCGCTCTGCGCACGTTCGCAGCAGGTCACGCGGCAGCGCTTCGGCAAGGTCATCCGCCTCTTCGCCCCGCTGTATCTCTCGAACGAGTGCATCAACAACTGCAAATACTGCGGCTTCTCCCGCGACAACCCAATCCTCCGCGTGACGCTCTCGGTGGACGAGGTGGTGCGCGAGGCACGGGCGTTGGCCGACCAGGGATTCCGCAACATCCTGCTCGTGGCGGGCGAGCATCCGAAGTTCGTCTCCAACGGCTACTTGGCCGACTGCATCCGCGCCGTGCGCGAAGTGGTGCCGAGCGTCTCGCTGGAAGTCGGCCCGATGGAGACCGAAGACTATGCGCCGATGGTCGCGGCCGGTTCCGACGGGCTCGTGGTCTATCAAGAAACGTATGACCGGCCGCTCTACGCGGAGATGCACACGGCGGGGCCGAAGCGGAACTTCGACTGGCGGCTGGAAACGCCCGAACGCGCCTATGCCGCCGGGTTCCGTCGGCTCGGCATCGGCGCGCTCTTCGGCTTGGCCGATTGGCGGACGGAAGCGCTGAGCGTCGCGGCTCATGCGGCCTATCTGCTGAAGAATTGCTGGAAATCGCAGGTGACGGTTTCCCTGCCCCGGCTGCGCCCGTGCGCGGGGGAATTCCAGCCGTTGACCACGCTGGGCGACCGCGAGTTGGTGCAGTTGATCGCGGCCTTCCGCCTCTTCCTGCCCGATGTCGGGCTCGTGCTCTCGACGCGCGAACCGGCCAAGCTGCGCGACGGGTTGATGACCTTGGGTGTGACCTTGATGAGCGCCGGCAGCCACACCGAACCCGGCGGCTACACCGGCGCGGGCCGCGAGAAGATCCACCAGACCGTGCGCGGCCGCGTGGTGGAACTCGCCGAAGGTTCGAGCGAATGGGCCGCCCAGCCCAACCGCGCGACCAACGCCACCGGCCAGTTCGAGATCTCCGACGACCGTTCGCCCGAAGAGATCGCCCGCTTGATCCGCAGCCTCGGCTACGAACCGGTCTGGAAAGATTGGGATACGGCCCTGATGGCGTAGCGGACCCACCCCTGACCCCTCCAAGGAGGGGCAGGGGTAGGTCTTCAGGTCTTGGCTTCGGCAAACTCCGCTTCCCGCCGCGACAC
>CAMLMI010000407.1 GCA_946480965.1 uncultured Verrucomicrobiales bacterium
CCGTTCCACGCGACGCCCGCAGGGACACAAGTAGAACGATCAGATTGGGAGATCGGGCTCCGGTTTGAATAGGTCTCTGCCAATGGAGCTTTGAGATATGAAAAACGGAGCCCTTGAGCGGCGCAGTAAGGTTGCTCAGAACCCCACAATTCCGTCGCCACTTCAGGGCTCCAGCTGTTTCACGATCCAACCCCGGCTCATATCCAAGGCTATCTTAAGGAGCGACTTTGCCGTTGGAACATTTGCTGAGCGCGGCGAACCAGCCTTTGTTGCCAGTTGTTGCCTCTACAGCACCACCTCGGTGCCGATGCCTTTGTCGGTGAAGATTTCGAGCAGCACGGAGTGGGGCACGCGGCCGTCCACGAAGGACACCTTTTCCACGCCGGCCTTCAACGCCGCCACGGCGCTGTCCACCTTGGGGATCATGCCCTTGTCGATGATGCCGACGCGCTTCAGCTCCGGCACTTCGCTGGTCTGGAGATGGGGGATGACGGTGTCGGGGTTCTTGAAGTCGCGCATCAGGCCGGGCACGTCGCTCATGAAGACGAGGCGCTTGGCCTTGAGCGAGGCGGCGACCATCGCGGCGGCCACATCGGCGTTGCAGTTGTGGAGCTGGCCGTGCTCGTCGCGCGCGGTGGGGCTGATCACGGGCGTCTTTCCGCGCGAGATGCACTCGAGCAACGGAGCCGTGTTGACCTCGACCACTTCGCCGACGAACCCGATGTCGAGATCCTCGCCGTTCGGCCCTTTGAGGAAGAGTTTCCGGCACTTGAAAATGTCGGGCCCCGCGAAGCCTTCCGCCTCGCCGCCCAGGGCGTTGATGGCGGCCACGACCTCGGGGTTGATCTCGCGGCTGAGCACCTGGTCCACGACCTTGACCGATTCGGCGTCGGTCACGCGCTGGCCTTGGATGAACTGGGTGGCGATGCCGGATTTCTCCAACGCGCGGGTGATGGCCTTGCCGCCGCCGTGGACGACCACGGGGTTGATCTCCACGGCTTCGAGGAAAACGATGTCGCGGGCCACGCCGTTGCGGATGGCGGGATCGGGCGAGTCCATGAAGGAGCCGCCGTATTTCACGACGAAGGTGGCGTGGCTGAATTTTTGGATGTAGGGCAGCGCTTCAAGGAGCGTGGCCGCTTTCGCGATGAGGTCTTGCATGTCGGTCCATGGGCCGCAGGCCCACGATCTGTTGGCAGAGGAGAAAGGATTCGGCGGACGACTTCCAGCCCGGAAGGTGCGCGGCGAGCAGCGCGTCCATCAACTCCGCCGGGAGGGTGTTGGAGCGGTTGGTCAGGACGACGACGGACAACCCGTGATCGGGGAAACGCGCGAGGGCGTTGCGGAAGCCCATCGTCGAGCCGCTGTGGGAATGCACCTGGAGCCCGTGCCAACGGCGGCTTTCCCAGCCCATGCCGTAGGGGGAGACAAAACCGTTGGGCAGGCGCAACGGCTCGAACATGCGTTGCACGGCGGGCCAACCGGGAACGCGTTCTTCGTCCAGCGCGCTGCACCAGCGCGCCAGATCTTCCAGCGAGGAATAGACGCCGCCGTCGCCGAGCGTGGCGCTGGTCAGGCTCTGGTCGGTCGAGCGGGCCAAACCGTCCTTGAGCGTGTGGCCGTAGGCGCGTTGCGGCACGGTGTTGCGCTCCGCGACCAGGGCCACGGTGCGGGCCATGCCCAGCGGCCGGAAGAGGCGTTCCGCGAAGACTTCGGGCAAAGGCCGTCCCGTGAGCCGGGCGGCGATCAGCCCGAGCAGCACGTAGCCGGTGTTGCTGTAGCGGAAGTCCGTGCCCGGCGCGAAGAAGAGCAGGGTGGCTTCCTGGAGCAGGGCGAGGACATCGGCGTCGTCGATGGGGTCGGTCTGCCCTTCCGGCACGAGATCCTCATAGTCCGGCAAGCCGGAGGTGTGCTGGAGCAGGTGCTGCACGGTGACGGCCTGCGCGTAGGCGGGCAGTTCGGGCAAGATGGAACGGACCGGCGTGTCGTAGTCCAGGGCGCGGGCATCGATGAAGCCGAGGATCAACGCCGCCGTGAGCTGCTTGGTGACGGAGGCGAGGCGGAAGTTGCTGGCGGGACCGATGGGTGAACGGGTGCGGATGTCCTCCACGCCGACACAATGCCTAGCGAGCGTTCGGCCCCGTTGGAAAACCGCCACGGCGGCTCCGGGCGTCTGGTGGCCCGCGTAGCGGAGCAAGGCTGGAGGCAGAGCGCTCAAGGCAGTCTCCGGGCGGAGAAGTTGAAGTGGGCCCCGACGGCGTGCATGGGCCAAGAGGAACGGCCACGCCCGGGCGCGTCAAGATTCCGCCTCGACGCTGCCGCGCGGCCCGCCGCACCGTGCCGCCATGACAAAGCCACGTCCCGTCGCCTACGCCGTCACCGGCGGCATCGCCTGCGGCAAGTCGGCCAGCGGCGAAGCCCTGGAATCGTTGGGCGTGCCGGTGCTCGACACCGACCGGGTCGGCCACGAGCTGCTGGCGCACGATCCCGAGGTGAGGCGCGAGTTGCGGGCGCGTTTCGGCGACGCGGTTTTCGATGGAGAATCCGTGGATCGAAAGGCGCTGGGCCGCGTGGTCTTCGCCGACGACACGGCCCGGCGCGATCTGGAGAACCTGCTTCATCCCCGCATCCAGCAGCGGGTGCGCGAATGGCTGGCGACGCCGGGGCTCGGGCCGGTCGCGGCCGTGCAGGTGCCGCTGATCTTCGAGGTGGGCTGGCAGGACGAATTCGACCGCGTGGTCTGCGTGGCCTGCTCGCCCTCGGTGCAGCGCGAGCGTCTGCGGCAGCGTGGCTTGGGCGAAGCGGAGATCGACCAGCGCCTGGCCGCGCAATGGCCGGTCGAAGAGAAGATGAAACGCGCCAACGTCGTGGTCTGGACCGATGGGCCGAAGGAGCTGCAGCGCGCGCAGTGGCAGCGGGTGTTGGGGCGGTGAGGCGGGAATACGGGTGACGTGCCAGTCTGAGCGCTGATGGTCGTCACGTCCACGACATCGGCTTGAATCGGCGAACCCATCCAAGCTTCACGGCATTTCATCTCGGAGTGGGCGCTTGTGTCCGTCCCAGCTCACTTCCATTGCACCGAGAACGCGGCCTCGTGGACGTGACCGTCCGCGCTCCTTGTCCACGGCCGCGTCCGATCAGCGCGTCATGCGGATTTGCTCCAAGTGCGCGTCGAGTCGCTTCGGCGAGACGGGCTGGGCTGTGCCCAGCTCCTGCGCGAAGAGCGAGACCTTGAACTCCTCCACCATCCAGCGGAAGTCCTCCGCCAGCTTGCGGCCTTCGTCCGACTTGGGCGGTGCGGCAACGAGCTGCTTCACGGCGGTCGCATAGGGCGCGACCTGCGCGGCGCGTTCCTTCTCCTTCAGCACGTTGGTCGAGGCGCGTTCGACGCGGAGCAACAGGGCCTTCAGGTAACGGGGCAGATGGGGCAGGCGCTCGGACGGGATCGTCTCCAGAAAACGCGGCGGCAACAGCGCGGTGAGTTCGGCGGCCAAGGGGTTCGCCACCGGCACGGCTTTGGGTGCGGCGGGCTTCGCGGAGAAGAGGCTGAGCGCGTCCAGCGACTTGATCGGCGCCTTCGCGGAGGAAGGCGCCAACGCGGCGGCTCCGCCGAGGCGATCCACGATCTGTTGCCGGAGCTGGAAGAGCGGCCCCAGTTTGTCGGCCAACCCCTGCACCGCGCCTCGCATCCGTTCCCGTGACTGGTCCAAGGCGGCTTGGAACGCGGCCTGGTTCAAGGCGGGCAACGGGACTCTGGGCAGGATCTGGCGCTTGAGGTGTTCGAAGGCGCTTTCGACCAAGTCGTCGAGCGGACCAAGCGGGGCGTAGGCGGCGGAGAACTTGGAGAAGCTACGCAGGTCTTTTTGCAT
>CAMLMI010000408.1 GCA_946480965.1 uncultured Verrucomicrobiales bacterium
ACCCGCGGAGGGTAAGCTCTCGGGGCGCGGGCGGATCGTTGTCGGCGTGTTCGTGGCCACCGTGCTGCTGTGGATGGGCGAGCAGTGGCACGGGTTGCCCCCGGCGGTGGTGGCGCTGTTGCCCGCCATCGCCCTGACGGTCACGGGCATCTTCACGGGCCAGGATCTGGCCCGGTTAGAGTGGCGCATCCTGATCCTGATCGCGGGCGGCATCTCGCTCGGGACCGGGATGCAACTGACCGGAATGGACCAGGTGTTGACCCGTTGGTTGCCGGTGGACGGGGAGGCCGGTCCGTGGCTGCTGGTCATCCTCGTGGTCGGCACGCTGGTTGTGGGGACGTTCATGTCGAACACGGCGGCGGCGAACCTCTTCCTGCCCGTCGGCATCGCGGCGACCAGCGCCGTGGAGGGCGGCGGGCTGCATCCGGTGCAAGTGGCCATGAGCATCGCCTTCGCCGCGTCCATGTCGATGGCGCTGCCGATCAGCACGCCGCCGAACGCCCTGGCCCATGCCCACGGCGAATTCACCTCGCGCGACCTGCTCAAGGTGACGTTGGTCCTCAGCGCCGTGGCCATCCTGCTCATCCTGCTCGGGGGCGGCCCCATCATGCGCCTGTGCGGCCTGCTCGACTGACCGGCAAACGTTTCTTCTCCCGTATCCATCCTTGCGCCGGATTTCGGCGCGCCTAGGCTGTCAACCATGTCGAGCACAGCGGTTGACGTGAGCAATCATCAGCGGATTTCGGAACTGGGCCAGAAGGTCCTGAACGGCGGGCGGATCGAGAAGGACGAGGCGATGTTCCTCTTCAACCTCGAATCCACCGGCGACATCATGGACCTGATCGCGTGGGCGAACCGCATCCGCGAGCGCTACAAGGGCAACCAGATCCACCTCTGTTCCATCGTCAACGCCAAGGCCGGCAACTGCTCGGAGAACTGCTCGTTCTGCGCCCAGTCCAGCTTCCACCAGACCGGTTCGCCCAAATACGGCTTCGTCGATCCCGAACCCTTGAACGAAGCCGCGGTGGAAGCCGGCACCAATGGCGTGACCGCGCTCGGCATCGTCGCCGCTTGGAAAGGTCTCAACGAAGGTCCGATGCTCGACGAGGTCTGCGATCGGATCCGCGAGCTGAAGGCCGGCGGCAAGGTGCGTCCCGACGCGTCGCTCGGACTGATCAAGAGCCAGAAGGTGGCGGACCGTTTGAAGGAAGCGGGCCTCGAGTGCTACGGCCACAACCTGGAAAGCTCCCGCGCGTTCTTCGGTCATCACTGCACGACCCACTCCTTCGACGACCGGCTCCAGACCATCCAGTATCTGAAGAAGGCCGGCATCAAGATCTGCTCCGGCGGCATCATCGGCATGGGCGAGAGCCGCGAGGACCGTTGCGACCTGGCGCTGTCCCTGCGCGAGATCGGCGCGAACGTCTGCCCGATCAACATCCTCAATCCCATCAAGGGCACACCGTTTGAGAACATGCCGCCGCTGCCGCCGATGGAGATCCTCAAGACCATCGCCTGCTTCCGTCTGCTCTTGCCGCGCCAGGAGATCATGATCGCCGGCGGCCGCACGATGAACCTGCGCGATCTCCAGAGCATGGTCTTCGCCGCCGGCGCCAGCGCGCTCATGGTCGGCAACTACCTCACCACGCTGAACCAGTCGGTGGAGAAGGATCTGCAGATGCTCAAGGACCTCGGCCTGGACCCGAACTGGGAGCACAACTTCGACGACCAGGAACCGGCTTCGGAACAGCCCATCGCCTTCAAGTCCCGCACGGTCGAACTCGCCGGAGTCTGAGCGTTTCCCGCGTTTGGCGAAAATCACGGGCGGGTCTCCGGACCCGCCCGATCTGTTGTCGGAGGTCGCGTTTCGCCCCTACCCGGTTCCGGGTGCTTGCGGAGCGTTCTTCCGACCGGAGAGACTGGCCGCGTATTCCACGGAAGACCGCGCGGGCGGACCCGCCGCTGTTCGGCCGAATGGCGGCGGCGGTTTGTTCGTCCAGCTGGGGTTCCGTATTCCACCAGCATGAACCTCCGAAGCCTGCACCTCCGGGCCGCCACTTTCCTGACGGCTCTCTGTCTCCTTCTCTCCGCCGTGCCTTGCCGGGCCGCCGCGCTCGAGCTCAAGCCCGGCGACCATGTCGCCCTCGTCGGCAACGCGCTCGCGGACCGGATGCAGCATACGGGCCATTGGGAGACGCTGCTCCACGCCCAGTTCCCCAAGCACAACCTCGTCGTCCGCAATCTCGCCGTGGCTGGCGACGAAGTGGCCTGGCGCGCGCGGTCGGAGAACTTCGGCACGCCGGACGACTGGCTGACCCGGGTGAAGGCCGACGTGATCCTGGCCTTCTTCGGCTACAACGAATCATTCAACGGCGAGGAAGGATTGCCGAAGTTCCGCGCCGATCTCGACCAATGGCTCAAGGACACGAAGGCCAAGAACTACTCCGGCAAGGGCGCTCCGCGCATCGTGCTCTTCTCGCCCATCGCGGCGGAGAAACACCGTGATCCGAACTTCGCCGATCCCGCGCCGGTCAACGCCCGTCTCGCCGCCTACGCCAAGGCGATGGCCGAGGTCGCACAGGCCAACGACGTGCCGTTCGTCGATCTCTTCCAGCCGTCCCAGCGCCTCTACGCCACGGCCGCCGCGCGGAACGAATCGCTCACGATCAACGGCTTTCTCCTGGGCGACTCCGGGGATCGCGCGCTGGCTCCGGTCATCCAGCAGGCGCTGGTCGGTGGCACCCAGGCGACTCCGAGCGTTGAAGGCCCTTCGCCCGCGATGGAGAAGCTGCGCGCGGCGGTGAACGACAAGAACGCCGTCTGGCATTCCCGCTACCGGACGATCGATGGCTACAACGTCTATGGCGGCCGCTCCGGCTTGGCCTACCAGGCGGGCAGCGGCGCGTTCCGCCAGAACGAGAAGAATCCGGAGCCTCCCTTCATCTCCAACTACCAGGTCATGCAGCAGGAGATGGCCGTGCGCGACGTGATGACGGCCAACCGCGACCAGGCCGTCTGGACCGTGGCCGGCGGCGGCAACTACACCGTGGAGGATTCCAACCTGCCGCCCGTGCAGAAGGTTCCGACGAACAAGCCAGGCGATCAGCCCGACGGTTCCCACACCTATCTCGACGGCCAGGAAGCCATCGCCAAGATGACCGTCCACTCCGGCATGTCGGTGAACCTTTTCGCCGACGAGAAGATGTTCCCCGAACTGATCAATCCCGTGCAGATGGCCTGGGATACCAAGGGCCGTTTGTGGGTTTCCGTCTGGCCCAACTACCCCGGCCGCACGCCGTGGAGCCAGGAGGGCGACAGCCTCCTCGTCTTCGAGGACACGGACGGCGACGGCAAGGCGGACAAGATGACCAAGTTTCTAGGCGACCTGAACGCGGCGACCGGATTCCAGTTCTACAAGGACGGCGTGCTCGTGGTGCAGGCGCCGGACGTATGGTTCGTCCGCGACACCGACGGCGACGGCAAGGCCGACTGGAAGGAGCGCATGTTGATGGGCCTCGATTCCGCCGATTCCCACCACACCGCGAACGCCATCTGCCACGATCCGGGCGGCGCGATTTATCTGAGCGACGGCGTCTTCCACCGCAGCCAGGTCGAAACGCCCGACGGTCCGGTCCGCAATCTCGACGGCGCGGTCTATCGCTACGAGCCGCGCACCGCGAAGTTCGAGACCTACGCCTCCTACGGCTTCGCCAATCCCCACGGCCGCGTCTTCGACCGCTGGGGCAACGACCTCATCACCGACGCCACGGGCAACAACACCTACTTCGGCGCGGCCATCAGCGGTCGCATCGACTACCCGGCCAAACACTCGGGCATGAAGGAATTCTGGAACCGCCCGTCGCGTCC
>CAMLMI010000409.1 GCA_946480965.1 uncultured Verrucomicrobiales bacterium
GGGAGGAACGAAAGGCAGATTTCCGTCGAACTTCCATTCTTCGAATGCCGAGTCGTTGACGTATCCGTCCGGGAAATTGCCTCCCAAGGGATTCGGCAGAGAACCGAACTCGGAATAAAAGACGATCCGCTGGTTGGTTGAGGTGATGCTACTGAAAAGGCTCAGAGGAATGAGAACCGCTATATCCGAACCACCGCTGCCAGGACCGTGGCTGTAATCCATCAAGACGCGGGAATCACCGAGATCGAACAATGGGGTGCCCAGTTGCGAAATGTTGCCGCTGAACAGCGGATCCTGACCGGTGACCGTCTGGGGAGCAAAAATCTTCAGCGCCGAGAGCACCAAGAACTCCTTGTCGCCGCCGGAAGGTTCGTTGATGTCCAAAAGGAAGTGTGCGTAGTCCGTGGCCACGCCGCTGACGCTGCTCGTGATGTAGCGAAGATCACCATAGGTGATCGCCCGGGTGTTTGGATTGTCCAAATCCTGAGTGTTGGAATTGATCGGACCAGAGTCGGTAGAATACCCCGCCTCGATGTCGTCATTGCTGTTGAGGCTGAGGAAGGGATCGAAATTGCCCGTGCCGGCGCCCCGATAGTCGCTCCCAAAATAGGAGCCGCTTGGACCGGCAGTGAGCGGTGCATTGAATGCGGTCAAATCAACCACCACAGCATTGGCCACTACCGGCGCTGCCATGAGGACCGCAGAAAGCAGCCTAAAACAGGTAGGTTTGGAGTTGGTTTTCATAGGTGTCTTTGAGCTGGTTGCGGTCAGATTCGGCTGACGCCAAGAACAAGAAGTCACCGACAACGGGTAAGTTGTCCTGTTTTTGGAGGTTTGGGTCAAGCTGTGTCTCGTATTTGGCAGGTTTATTTCCCCGCGAACGCTTGGCTCCAAGTTCGTGCCCATGAATGGCGCGGTTTAGCAATATCCGGCCGGGGCAGTCTGTATCCATACGAGTCACTCGGCGGTTGCTCGGTGGGTTTGATCAGAAGGTTCGGCAAACGGTTCGTCCCCAGAGCCTTGCTTGGGTTCTGCACCGATGCCGAAGCCGGGACGACCGGATCCCACCGTGAAAACGTGGGTGGAAGGCGAGGATGAACCCAAAAGCCCACACGAGAGGCGGTGTGATTTCATTCCGCGCGCGAGCCGCGTTAATGGACGAATCAGACCGAAGCTGCGATGGCCCAGAGGAAAGACCTGGAAAAGGTCCGAACTACTCCTCGTTCCAAGAGGTGATGACGAAGCCTTGGCTGGGGCCGGTGCGGCCCAAGGCTTCGTCGTAGTGGAAGGAGAAATGGCCGTTCATGCTGATGGAATAGGCGATGACGGCTCCGACGCAGTCGTATTGGTCGTTGCCGCCGCCGCCGGCGGTGAAGGCCGCTTGGGGCGCATAGATGGTGCCGGTGAAGGAGGCGTTGCCGCCGAGGGCGAAGCTGGTGCAGGTGGGCAGCCCGAAGACGGAGAAGTCCAGGCAATCGTTGTTGGCGTTCATGATGCCGTTGCCCTTCAGGTCCACATTGCCGGCCACGTAGATCTTGAGGCTCGCGCCGATGCGGATGTCGATCTGGGACTGTCCGGCCATGGCGATGGGGCCGTTGACGTAGAGGATGGCGTTGCCCCGGACGAGCATCTTCTGTTGGCCGCTCATGCTGAGGCTGGTGAGGTAGTAGTTCCCGCTGTCGAGCACGTAGGCGTAGCTCTCGGAGGTGACATTGGTCGCGTAGTTCAGGTTCTCCACATACCAGTTGGTGGCGGCGTAGTAGGTCGTGGTGGTGGTCTTCTTGCCCTTCACGGTGGTGACGGTGTTGGACACGACGTAGGGAGCGCCGATGGGGTAGGAGGTCAGGTCCGTGGTCCAGACGCCGGTGATGCGGTTGGTGGTGATGGGGATGGACCAAGAGCTCGTGTTGTTCGTGGTGGTGATGATGTTGGTGGTGCTGACGGTGCCGGGGCCGGGGGTGAGCCCGCCGCCGGAGAAAGGCGGCTGGACGTCGGGGAACTGGAGGTTCATGTCGTTGTTGTAACGGCCTTCCTGGATGTCCCCGGAGTTGCTTGGGTTAAGGACCCAGAGAAAGTCGCCGACGGTGCCGTTGGTGGCGGAGCCGGTGGGGCCGGTGCTGACGTTGCCGTAGATCTTGCCGCCGCCCATGTAAACGCTGCCGTCGTTCGCGCCCACGGAGCCGTTGTCCTTCCGCCGCAAGGGGTCGTAGCGTCCGGCGTTGCTGTAGTTGGGATCGAGGGAGTCGAAGCTGTCGGTGAAGATGTTGCCGTTCCAGACGATGTCGGACTTGGCGACGAGCCCGCGGGCGTAGAGACCGTTCTGCCGGGTCGTGACCCGGATCGTGCGGGAAATGAAGTCGCCGTTGGTCTGGCCGCTGCCGACCCCGATCATGGGGGCGTAGCCCGTGGCGAGGATGACCGGGGAGGTGGGCAGGTTGGTCTGGAGGGTGACGACGTAGAAGCCGTCGCCAAGCTCGCGCCGTTTCTGGAAACCGTTGGCGGTGGCGGTCCAGCCGCTGAAGTTGGTGATCGAACGGGTGTTGAGCTGGGCCAGCGCCTCCTCGACGCCCGCTTCGGCGATGGGGATGGCGTTGTTCCAGACCATCGACCGGATGACGGAGCGGTTCTGCTCGCGGACGATGGTGAGGTAGGCGGCCAGGGCCATGCCGACGATGGCGATGCTCATCATGGCCAGGGCGAGGACGCTGCCACTGGTGGTCCGACGGGACTGGAGGATCGGGCGCATGGCTATTGTTTGCGGATGACGATTTTTGCGGTCTGGACGCTCTCCGTGTTCAGCTTGGCGCCGATGATCTCGCGGGAGCAGGTCCAGGTGACCTGGACGAGCTTGGTGTTGGTCACGGTGGCGGTGGGATACTGGTCGTAGGTTCCGCCGACGGGGTTGCGCTGGAAGATGTCGAAGGTGAGGGTGTCGCACTCGGTCAGGAGCACCTTGTTGGTGCCGCCCTTGGACCGGGAGAGCGTGCGGCCGACCGGATCGTAGATGTAGCTGAGCGTGCCGCCGTCCTGGTCGATGAAGTCCAGCCGGTTGCTGGAGAAGGCGTTCAGGCGGAGCGTCTGGCGGATGTCCCTGGTCATGTGGTCGAGCGCGTTGCGGCTCGAGCGGTCCAGGTCCACGTAGTTGCTGATCGCGGCGAAGCTGCGGGCCGTGTAGGAGGCGAAGGCCGCCAGCGCGGTCAGCGCGATCAGCCCGATGGCCGAAGCGACCATGAACTCGACGAGCGTGAAGCCGCCGCTCCGCCACTGCCGGTCAGTAGATGTAGGTTTGCAGACCATTTTTCGCGACGAGGGTTTGCATGCTGCGGCGGCGCGGCACGGTGCCCGAGACCCAGTCCACCTCCACCGTCACGACCACGAGATCGTTGCTGTAGGCGGGCGCGTCCGGGAGGTTGAATCCGACGATGCTGACCGTGCCGGTGAAGGTGATGGTCGAGGAGTTCGTGCTGCCGACGACCATCGGCGCGGTGAACGTTCCGGGGATGAATCCGTTGCTGGAGATCTGGTCGAAGGTGTAGAGGCGGATCGTCTCCATCTTCTCGGCCATGATCTGGGTCGCGCGCAGGTTCTCGCGGAAGAGCTGGACGACGCTGAAGCCCGAGGAGATCCCGGCATAGAACGCGATGAAGGTTCCGCCAACCACGGCCATGCTCACCAGCACCTCCACGAGGGTGAAGGCGCAGGAACGGATGGTCCGTTTCCGGCGGGCGGTGTGGGTTGCGGGCATCAAGTGCATAACGGTTCGAACTCGATCCGTGAGAACGGCAGTCCAGATGCGATCTAAAGCACGTCGCGGTCCCTTCTCAGCCGAGGAATCGTCTTTTT
>CAMLMI010000410.1 GCA_946480965.1 uncultured Verrucomicrobiales bacterium
CGCGACAGGTGTCAACGGCGACCAGGCGAACAATTCGGTCAACCAAGCTGGGGCGGCCTACGTCTTTGTGCGCAGTGGAACAACGTGGTCGCAACAGGCCTATCTCAAGGCGAGCAACACCGGAGCGGGCGATTTCTTCGGCCGCTCGGTGGCCGTGTCGGGCGACACGGTGGTCGTCGGAGCCCTCGGCGAGGACAGCAACGCGACCGGAGTCAACAGCAACGGGGCGGACAATTCGGCCACCAATTCCGGGGCCGCCTATGTGTTCGTTCGTAATGGGACGAACTGGATGCAGCAGGCCTACCTCAAGGCGAATAATTCCGACGCGAACGACGAGTTCGGCGGCTCGGTGGCCGTGTCGGGTGACACGGTAGTGGTCGGGGCCGACTTCGAATACAGCCGCGGAGCCGACAATTCTATCAGCAGTTCCGGGGCGGCCTACGTTTTTGTGCGCAACGGGACGACGTGGATGCAGCGGGCCTACCTGAAGGCGAATAACAACGCAGCCTGGTTCGGCACCTCGGTAGGGGTGTCGGGCGACACGGTAGTCGCCGGGGCCGACGGCGAGGTCAGCAACGGGGCGGACAATTCGGCCAACTATGCCGGGGCGGCCTACATCTTCACTGGCTTCGGTCCTTCCCCAGCGATCACTCGCAGCGGCGGCGACATCCTCCTCAGCTTCCCCGGTGAACCCGGCCTGAGCTACCGCGTGCAATACTCAACAAACCTCGCGCCGCCGCAGGTCTGGCACGAGTTCACCCCTCCCGCGATTTACTCCGCCGGTCCGGACGGCACCGTCACCCATCGGGATGTGAACCCGCCTGACTCGCAGCGTTTCTACCGGACCGTGACCAACCCCTGAAGCTCGCCGCCGCGCGTGGGATTGCTGGCTGGTTGTTCGGAGGAGTTCTCACGGGTTGACTGCCGGTCGCGGTTTCCTACGCTGCCCGCGCTCGACAAGGAGCCAACCATTCCATGAACAACCCAGACAGCTACTACCCGTCTCCGGTCATCGAACTCGACGACCAGTCCCGTGGCCGGTTCATCGCCCGCACCTACTCGCATCTCGTGGGCGCGATCCTCGCCTTCACCTTCCTCGAAATCCTGCTCTTCAAGACCGGCCTGGCCGAGCGGATGGCCGGCGCGATGTTGAGCGCGCCCTGGCTCTTGATCCTCGGAGGCTTCGTGCTGGTGTCCTGGTTGGCCCGGAGCATGGCGCACTCCGCCCGTTCCATTGGCGTGCAGTATCTGGCCCTCGCCGGCTATGTGCTGGCCCAGGTGATTATCTTCGTGCCGCTCCTCGTCGTGGCCGACCGCTTCGCGCCCGGGACCATCGCCAGCGCGGCCGTCATCACCATCACGGCGTTCCTCGCGCTGACCCTCGTGGTCTTCGTCACCCGCAAGGACTTCAGCTTCCTGCGCGGCATCCTCATGTGGGGCGGCATCGTGGCGCTGGTGCTGGTCATCGGCGGCGCGATCTTCGGGTTCAATCTCGGCACCTACTTCTCCGTCGCGATGGTCGCCCTCGCCGGAGCTGCCATTCTCTACGACACTTCGAACGTGCTGCACCACTACCCCGAGGACCGCTATGTGGGCGCGGCGCTGGAACTCTTCGCCTCCGTGGCGCTGATGCTCTGGTATGTGCTCCGTCTCCTGATGTCGCGCCGCTGATCGTCGCAACAAGCCATTGTTCCCAGCCAAAGGCCCGGCGGAGATCCGCCGGGCCTTTTCATTTCCGTAACCTCCTGCTACGGCCCGAGCGACTTGTAGAAGCGCATCGGATACCGGAAGGCGTTCGTGTCCTTGAACTCGAAGAGCCCGCTGGGGTCCGCCACGGTTGAGCCGATCACCGTCCAGCTGATCGGGGCCGCGAGGTTGGTCGTGGCGTAGATCGTGTAGGTCGCGAAGTTCGTCCCGCGTCCCTGGAGGAGGTATTCGCCGGCGCCGAACGTCTTTGCCGCCAGCAGCACCCCGCCGTTGTCCCGCACCAGCACCACGTCGTTGCCCGTGCCCCGGTCATACCAGACGCGGAAGAGCTGCTGGTCCGCAGTGAAGAGCGCGCCGTTCGGGAGCCCGCCGAAGGTTCCCACCACCGCGTCCGTGCCGTCGTTGTCGATCAGCACCACCTGCGAGCCGACCGGCATCCCCGTCACGTCGGGCAGCGACAGGACCGCGTTGTTGAGGTTCACCGTGCCCGTCACCCGGATCTGGTCCGCGTTGGTGCCGGAAGCGGTTCCAGCCACGTCGAAGACGGCCGTCACTCCCGGAGCCAGCTGCAAGCCTGCTGTCGCCGTCAACCGGCCCACCGTCGGCAAGCCCGGCGCGACCACGCCGCCGGCAACGCTCTTCAAGCGGATGCTTCCCACGCCTTCCACCCGGCCGCCGAGAACCGCGAAGCCGTCGCTCGTCTGGAGCAGGGAATTGGTGCCGACGCGTAAGGTGCCCGTGGCGTTGGTCGAACCCGGAGGAAGGGTCAACGTCCCGTTCAAAGCCTCGATCAATCCGAGGTTCTCGAAGAGGAAGCTGCTGAAGGCGGAGGTGCCGGTCCCGGCGGACTTGCGGAGGATGCCGGTGGGCCGGTTGTGGAAACGGAGGCCGGGTCCGCCGATGCCCTGGTTGAAGGTGTTGTCGGAGGTGATTTCCCAAAGGCCCGAGTTGGTGATGATGGTGGTGGGGGTATGGCCACCGCGCAGTTCACCGCCGGACCAGCGGACCGTGCCTTGGTTGATCAAGGTGCATTGGTAGAAGTTCTTCGTCCCGGAACCGATCAGATCCAGCGCGCCGCTCGCTTCCACCGTCAGCACGCCCCGAAGATCGCCGCTCGATACGGTGAGGGTTCCCGGCCCGACGCGGTTGGTGCCGCTCAACGTGGCTCCTTCGATCAGCAGGTTGGTGATCGCGCCTGCCTGTTGGAAGGTGCCGGTGGTGAGCACGGTTCCCCCGGCCAGCTTGAGCCCCGACAACCGGTCCGTCGGCAGGGTCAAGGTTCCGCCGGTCATCTGGCGTGTGCCCGCACCGGAGAAAACGCCCCCCGCGCCCGTGTAGCTTCCGCTCGCGAGCGTGAGAGTCGCGCCCGTGGCGATGGAGAAGTTGCCGCCAAGCACGGAGCCGCCCTGACTGGAGAACTGGAGGGTGCCGGTCTGCACGTCCACCAGTCCGAGGTTCTCGAAGAGGAAGTTGCTGAAGGCGGAAGTTCCGGTCCCGGCGGACTTGCGGAGGATGCCAGTCGGCCGGTTGTGGAAACGGAGGTCGGGTCCGCCGATGCCTTGGTTGAAGGTGTTGTCGGAGGTGATTACCCAAAGGCCGGAGTTGGTGATGACGGTGGTTGGAGTGTGGCCGCCGCGCAGCTCGCCGCCGGACCAGCGGACGGTGCCTTGGTTGATCAAGGTGCATTGATAGAAATTCTTGGTGGCGCTGTTGGTCAGTTCCAACGTTCCGCCCGCCTCCACGGTCAGCAGCCCTCGGAGATCACCGGCAGTCAGGGTCAAGGTGCCTGAGCCGACGCGGTTGGTTCCGTCCAGCGTGGCTCCTTCGATCAGCAGGTTGGTGATGGCACCGGACTGTTGGAACGTGCCGGTGGTCAGCACCGTCCCGCCCGTGAGCCTGAGCCCTGACAACCGGTCTGTCGGCAAGGTCAAGGTTCCACCGGTCATCTGCCGCGTGCCCGCGCCGGAGAAGACCCCGCCCGCGCCGGTGTAGCTGCCGCTGGCGAGCGTGAGGGTCGCACCGTTGGTCACGGAAAAATTGCCTCCGAGCACGGAGCCGCCCTGGCTGGAGAACTGGAGCGTGCCGGTCTGCACGTCCACCAGTCCGAGGTTCTCGAAGAGGAAGTTGCTGAAGG
>CAMLMI010000411.1 GCA_946480965.1 uncultured Verrucomicrobiales bacterium
CGGGCGGTGCAGGAAGCCGGTTACACCGAACCCACGCCCATCCAAGCCGCCGCCATTCCGCCCGTGCTCGCGGGCCAGGACCTCATCGGCATCGCCCAGACGGGCACCGGCAAGACGGCCGCGTTCACGCTGCCGATCCTTTCCCGGCTCGCGGCCGCCGCAACCGCGCCGCGACGCGGCACGAAGGTCCTCATCATCGCGCCGACCCGCGAGCTGGTCGTGCAGATCGAGGAGAACCTCAAGGCCTACGCCAAACATCTCCCGCTGACCGTCGCCACCGTCTTCGGCGGCGTGGGCGAGAATCCCCAGATCCGCGCTCTCCGCGCCGGCACCGATGTCGTCATCGCCTGTCCCGGACGATTGCTGGACCTGATGGGCCAACGCTGCACCGACTTCTCGAACCTCCAGCACCTCGTCCTCGACGAAGCGGACCGGATGCTCGACATGGGCTTCCTCCCCTCGATCCGCCAGATCGTCCGCTCGCTCCCGCAGAAACGGCAGACGCTCCTCTTTTCCGCCACGCTCTCGTCGGAGATCGAGAAGCTCACCCACGAGTTCCAGCACCAGCCGAAGACCGTGCAGATCGGCCGCCGCTCGAATCCCGCCGAGACCGTCACGCAGCTCGTCTATGAGGTGTCGAAGAACCTCAAGCCCGCGCTCCTCGCCCATCTGCTGAACGATCCGCAGATGAACATGGTGCTCGTCTTCTCCCGCACGAAGCACGGGGCCGACCGCATCGCGCGCCAGTTGGAGGCGAAGGGCGTCCGTTGCGGCACGCTCCATTCCAACCGTTCCCAGAACCAGCGCCTGCGCGCGTTGAAGGACTTCAAGTCCGGCGCGGTCCGCGTGCTCGTGGCCACCGACATCGCGGCGCGCGGCATCGACGTGGACGGCATTTCCCACGTCATCAACTACGACTTCCCGATGCACGCCGAGGACTACGTCCACCGCATCGGCCGCACCGGCCGCGCCCAGGCCGTGGGCGACGCCATCAGCTTCGTCAGCCCGGAGGAACAGGCGGAACTGCGCTCGCTGGAGAAGTTCATCGGCCGCGGCATCATCCGGAAACGCGCCGAGGGCTTCGACTACCAGTCGGCCCCGGCTCCGCAGCAGCCACGCCCGCAGCAGCAGTCCCGGCCCCAGCAACCGGCCCAACACCGCGCATCCAATCCCGGCCGCCCGCAGCAACCGTCGCAGCCACCGCAGCAACGGCGTCCACAACCGCCGTCGCAGAACCGTCCGCCGCAATCCCAGCCCGGCCGGCCTGCCGGACAAGGCTCCTCCAACCGCCGCCGCAACCGCCATGGCGGCAGTCCCCAGGCCTTCGGCAACCGCGATGAATCCTTTCGCGAAGTGAACGGCAACCGCGAAGGCGGCAACCTCCGCCCTCCGGTCCAGACCGCACGGCCGCGTCGCGCCCCCCGCGCCCGTGCTCCCCGGCCCTGGAACTGAGCCGAACGCCGCTCAGATTGCAGGGCTGAAACCAAACGACAGGAAAGCCTCAAGACCGAGGCTTTCCCGTGTTTCGGATGTCAGTCGGCTCAGACCCGCATGGCTCCCACTTGGCGGGGTGAAACGAAAACGGCGGCCGATGTCGGCCGCCGTTGTGGTCGAGAAGGAGGATTTGGCCGCGCTCAGTATTCCCGGTCGGTCTTGATGCCGGGCTCGGGGATGTCGTAGGTGCCGTCGGCCTTGGCCAACAGGGGCGAAGGGCCGTCGAGCGTCAGGTCGGCGACGTTCGGGGCGAGCTCGATCTTGCTGTTGAGGAAGTCGTCGTAGGTGACTTCCTGGCCGGTATGGGTGGCGTAGCGGCCGAGCGACGTGGCCACGCTGGCTTCGACACCGTGTTTGACCTCGTTGTAGGGAACGTTCTTCCGGATGGCGTCGGTCAGAGCGTTCCACTCGTTCTGGTAGGGGTCACGCTGGTCGGGCGGCACCTGGGAGATCCACACTTGGGTGTCGCGGGTCGGGTTCTGGCCGGTGTGGATGCTGGAGGGCATGCCGCAGTCGCCGTTGCGCGAAGCGACGGCCATTCCTTTGGTGCCCTGCACATGGCTGAAATACATGGCATGGGCACCGGTCATACAGCGGCCGTCCATGTAGAGCTTGGCACCGTCGGCGAAGGTGTATTCCACCGCGTAGGAGTCGAAATTCTGGTCGATCTGCGGCTCTCCCTTGGGGCTCTGGCGGTAGTGGCGTCCGCCGATGCCCTGGGCCTTGATGGGCCAGGCGCCCTTGAGCCAGCAGAGGTGGTCGATGTGGTGGATGTAGAAATCGCTGTAGCAGCCGCCGGAGAGCCAGATGAAGCTGTGGAAGCGGCTGATCTGATACATCAGGTCCGTCATGCCGCCGGGGTTCTTCACCGAGAAGGCGGAGGCCAATGGGCCGGCCATGCGGTAGCCGCGCATGAGCAGCAGGTCGCCGAGCTGGCCGTCCTGGATGCGCTTGTGCAGCTCCTGGAGGGCGCGGCTGTGGCGGGACATGAGCCCGACGCCGACCTTGAGGCCCTTGGCCGAGGCCTTCTCGCCGAGCTCCAGCATGCGGCGCGAGGTCGGGCCGTCGGAGGTCAGCGGCTTCTCCATGAAGACGTTGATGCCCTTTTCGATGGCGTAGGCGAAGTGCAGCCAGCGGAAGGCGAGGGGAGTGGTGAAGATCGCGATGTCGCCGGGCCGGAGACAGTCCATGGCCTTCTTGTAGCCGTCGAAGCCGATGAACTTCCGATCATCCGGCACGTCCACCTTGTCGCCGTGCTTCTCCTTCAGGCCGCGATAGGCGCCGTTGAGCTTGTTGCGGAAGACATCGGCCATGGCCACGAGCTTGGTCGGGCCGGTATTGACCGAGAGGGCATTGTCCGCCGCGCCGCCGCCGCGTCCGCCGCAACCGATCAGGGCCACGTGGATCGTGTCGGTGCCGGCGGCGTGGACGTGGGGGACGATGGTTCCGGCCAGGGCGGAGACGGCCGCAACCGTTCCGGTGGTCTTGATGAAGTCACGTCGGGTCGTGAGGGAGGTGGGCGTGGAGATCATGGGCACACTTCTTGACGAACCGGGAACGAAGTCAATTCAAGAGAGGATCACGGGAGAAATCCGATAGAGATTCAGCCCGAAGCCTCCCCGGAAACGGGGAAGAAGTTCCCGGAATCCGTAGGTGGCCTTCGGGCTTGGCGATCGGAGCGCGGCTTTTGGGGAAAGCGGCGACAAAGGATCTCTCCCGATCCAGGACCGGGAGAGACGTCAAACCGGGTAGCCTACTTCTTCTTCGGAACGGCTGCTTTGGCCGCTGCGGCCTGCTGCTTCTTGGTGTTCGCGGCGCTGGCCTTGGCCTGCTTCTGGCCGCTCTTCTTCTGGTTGTCCTTCGGGGATCGGTCGCCCATATCGGTGATGTGTTCTGCGGGTTGGCTTCCGGCGGAATGGTTCGTTTCCCCGCCGGGATCGCGCCACCCTGCGGATCGCCCCGGCCAATGCAAACCCGGAGACGGGCGAATCTCTTCCTGGCGGTCGCGTTGACGCCCCCGTCGCCCGCTCCTAGCTTCCGCGTCCGATGTTCCAGCTCGTATCGAACTACTCCCCCGCCGGCGACCAGCCTACGGCCATCGCCCAGTTGTCCAAGGGCGTGCTCGCCGGGGTGAAGGACCAGGTGCTGTTGGGCGTCACCGGTTCGGGCAAGACGTTCACCATGGCCAACGTCATCGCCCAGGCGAACCGGCCCACGCTGATCATCTCCCACAACAAGACACTGGCGGCCCAGCTCTACGCGGAGTTCAAGGGCTTCTTCCCCCACAACGCGGTGGAATACTTCGTCAGCTACTTCGACTTCTACCAGCCCGAGGCCTACATCCCGC
>CAMLMI010000412.1 GCA_946480965.1 uncultured Verrucomicrobiales bacterium
TCACGCATTGACCGTCATCCTGGACAGTCTCGACGAGTGCTGGCGCCGACTGGATGAGCTGGAAACGGTCCTGGTTGGGGAACTGGAAAAGCATTCAAGGCATCTCAGCCTGCTACAGAAACACCCAAAACTCTTTCTGCGGCTGACCTGTCGTTCTGCCGAATGGAGGCCTGAAACCGGAAGATCGCTCGCAGGCGTCATTTCGAAACTCCACCTGGATGTCGAAGGAAACAATGTTCTCCACACTTATGCCCTAGCTCCTTTGTCCCGCGAAAACATCCGAACTGCAGCCGAGGCTAAGGGGATTGATGGAGACACATTGATTGAGGCCATTCTTGAGAAGGACGCACAGCCCCTCGCGATCCACCCGATAACATTCGAGATCCTGCTGAATGTTTTCGCCGAACGAGGTGATTTCCCAAATACGCGGAGAGAACTGTTCGAGCTGGCGTGCGATCGGCTGGTGGAGGAGAGGAACTCAGTCCCCGGCTCAAGCCACCAAAGACAAACTCTTCCGAACCACCGAACCGTCATTGCCGAACGCCTTGCCGCGACCAGCGTCCTCTCGAATCGCAATCTCCTGAACCCAGATTTTGAAAGGACCTCAGCCCGCGTCGATGTGCTGAACGCTTCCGATATTTGCGGATACTACCAAGAGCCCTCAGGTGGGACAGCTGTTTCGGTTGAACGGACCACCATGACTGAAACCCTCCAAAGCGGGCTATTCTCAGCCGGGGGCTCTGGCGGCGATCCAGTCCAGCAATTCCGACACCCTGCTTACGGTGACTTTCTGGCGGCCCGCTATCTATCGCGACTGTCGATTCCCACGGACCAGCTTGCGGCGGTTTTGACTGATACGAGCAACAACTCGAATCGCCTTTTCCCCCAAGTCGAGGAGACGGCCAGTTGGCTGGCGGATCTGCGTCCCGGACTGTTTGAACTTCTCCTTCCCACCAACGCAGTCGCTTTTCTGCGCTGCGAACCAAAGCACCTGAACCAAAATCAAAAAGCTGCGCTCGTAAAAACGCTCCTCGACCTGTTCGAGAGACACGAGGCGGTTGAATTGGACTGGCAGATCAAGCATCGCCTGCGTCGTCTGGACCACCCGACTATCGCAGACCAGCTTCGGCCGGTGATCGCCGACAAAGGCGCGCATCCGCTGGTTCGTGAAGCTGCGTTGGACATTGCGGAGCAATGCCGACGAAAAGAATTGGCCGAGACGCTTGCATGCGTGTTTTTAGACCGCACAGATGTCTATCGCTTGAGAAAGCGGGCGGGCTATGCGTTGCAGTCGCTCGCTGACCAATCACTCCGTCAGTTCCTGAAAGGACATGAAACCGAACACGAGTTTGATGAATCGGATGATGAGTTGAAGGGCTGCCTGTTGAAGCTGCTCTGGCCTTCCGTTTTGTCGTTGAACGAGTTGCTCGACCGCCTAACCCCTCCGAGACGCCGCAACTTCCTCGGTTCATATCGGAGCCTCATCGAGTTCGATCTGCCCCGTTCGATTCCAGACCCGGATCTGCCCTTGGTCCTGAAATGGATCCGGAAAAAACAGATCAGCTTGGATACACTTGAGGGCTACGGTCATTTCCCGGAAAAGATCATTCAGCGTTCACTGGAACAACTGGCGAATCCTGCGACTCGCAACGAGCTCATCGAGCTGATTAGGTCCCTCGACCAGGAGCTGTATCGCTTTTTTCGAGCTGCGCTGTCGAACCCGGCCATGTCTGACGAAACACGTCTGAAGTTCGTCACGACACTGGTGGAGTCTGACTTGGATCTTTCTAAATTGCTTTCCCACAGCTGGTCCCATCAAACTCACCTGCTTCATTCTGGAGATGTTGTGGCCCTGTATGAGCAGTGGAAGGTAGCTGCGGAGCCGGCTCACAAAGACCGTTGGCGGCAAATGGTCTTTTATGCGTTCACCCCTGAAGACCCAGATGCCCTTGCCGTCGTATTCGAGTTTGCCGAAAGCGATCCGACCGCAGCGCATTTACTCAAGCAACTCACCTCGTGCCCAATCGTTCCCGACAAAGAGAACTGGCGAAAGCAGAACCACATCGCCAACCAAGAGCGGGAGCGGCAGGAGCGCATGCCGGTTCCACTTTTCGATGATCGCATCCGATCAGCATTGAATGCCTTCAACGACGGACGCATCCACGCCTTCTGGCATTTGATTGATCTGCTCCAGTCCGATCCTTCGGACACCACGGCATTCGGTGGGTTGGACATCCAACTGAGCGAAGGCAAGGCATGGAAAGCGCTGTCAGAGGAGCGCCGGGCCGAAATCTTGGAGGCGATCCCTCGATACCTGCAGCATGAGCAATTCACCGAGGAGCAGCTCTGGGATTCTGAGAAAAACTATCGCTGTTGCAGCCAAGTGATCCCATCCCTTGTTTTGTTGTTTGATGAGCACACGGAAGGCTTGAACAGCCTACCAATTGGCCTGTGGGAGAAGTGGTCTCCGGTTTTGATCGCCTATCGGCACAGACTAAACGGCGGGCATGACCAAGCTGAGGAATACATCTACAGACTGGCTGCTGAGCACGCACTGTCGGCATTCCAATCGGCCATCCAACGCCACTTGGACACATCCCTAAATGAGGATCATAAACGGGGAGTCCTTCCTATCCTTGTAAACGTCCTGCCCTCCTTCATGGAGGACTTGTTCAAGAGTCTTCTCACGACCAAGCCAGTTCATCCATCCGCTGCCGCTGATCTGTTTCACCTTCTTTTCGATCAGGACTTGGAATGGACGGCAAATTTGCTCGTTTCTCTGGTCGAGTCCCGGAACGCCCCCGATTCGTGTTCGCCCCTCGCCCCTACAGCAGCCGCAATCCTGATGACAAATGCACCCAAGATGCATGGGAGCTGGCTGATTGCTTTGTTTAGGTCCGAACCTGACTTTGGGCGCGCGGCAGTTCCGCGCGTTCTTCGTGTTCCCCAAACAACGGCTTGGATGAATGCGCTGGATCCGTCGGATGTTGCCGAGTTTTGGGATTGGCTAGAGCAGGCGTTTCCGGGCGATCCCTACGAAGATGACGAGGATGGAACCATAAAGGCCCGATTCGTCACCGTTTCACACGACATCTATCACTTTCGAAATGCCGTCTTGGACACGCTCGCCAAAAGCGGAACCAGGGAAGGTTGCGGTGCGATGGTCGAGCTGATGCGAAAGCGTCCCAAAGACTTCTGGCTCGGAAACATCCTCGCGCAGATGCGCTCAGCAGTTCCCCGTTCCAATTGGTCGCCCCCGAATCCCAGCGATCTAATGACGATGTTCGCCGAAAAAGAGCGAAGGCTCGTGCGCACAGCCGGTGACCTTCATACATTCTTGGTGGAGTCGATCCGACGGTATGAAGAACACCTTCATGGAAATCCCCCTTCCACAGAACTATGGAACTGCCCGCAGAAAGGCAGTGATAAGATCTGGAGCCCAAAAGACGAAAACGAGCTGTCAGATTGCCTGAAGCGGCACATTGAGCGGGACTTGTCTGCTCGTGGTATCGTCGCCAATCGCGAAGTGCAGATTGCGCGACGGTTTGGCGACGACTCTGCCGAACTTGTCGATCTGTTGATCCAAGCAACCCCGACCAATCCAAAAGGCAATTTCGGGAGGCCGGTTTCCGTGGTCGTCGAGGTTAAGTGTGCTTGGAACAAGCGGGTTTTCGATGATCTAGAGGCGCAGCTCTTCTCGCGATACCTGAGGCGCGACTACGACTTTGGCATCTACGTCGTCGCTCAATTCGCTTGTCAGACGTGGAATCGGGGCGATGACCAACGAAAGAACGCCCAAGGCATCAAGACCTCAATTTCGGATCTGC
>CAMLMI010000413.1 GCA_946480965.1 uncultured Verrucomicrobiales bacterium
TTCTTGTTCTCCGCAACGAAAAGCGCCTTCACTTGCGCGGCGCTCAGCGGATAGTTGTAGGTTTGGAAAATGTCGAAATCGCCGTGGGCGGTCTCGGTGCCGTAAGTGTTCGCCCCCAAAGTCAGGCCCGTGTCGCGACCCGACTGCTTCGGAATCAGACCATTGAACCCGCCGCTCGATCCCCTAAGAATTCCATCGATATAGACCTTGCACTCGGTGGGCGAATAGACGAACGCGAAGTGCGTCCATTTGCCCTCGCGCAACGAACCCGCAATCGAGGGCTCCCCGTTGTTCGTCCAATGGGTTCCGTCCGCTACGGTGCTGCCATCTCCCGTCTTGACTCCGAACGAAAGCGTGTCCCCGGCAGGACATCCCAGCCTAGCTGCAAACCAGCCTTGGGTGTTGTCGGACGTGTAATATCCAACGTTGAAAAGCCGCGCCCAAGAATCGATTCCTCCACCGCCCAGGCTCTGGGCGGTCCAATCCGGCTTATACCAGAAGGCGATGGTGCCTTGGCGGAACGTGTAGTTCGGCGTGCCGTCCGATTCGTATTCCCGGATGTTGAACACGCTGTCGGGGAGCGACAGGCTCAGGCCACCGTGCTCCTTGCCGGCCCCTTCGCCAACCGCCGACCTGACATACCTCGCCCACTGCCCACGGTCACCGACATATGGCGAGGGCTGGTCAAAGTTGAACTTGGCCAACATCCGCGGCTCCGTGCTCACCGGGTCCAACGGGTTGAATCCCAGCTCGATCTCCTCGCCGTCGTTGATGCCGTCATGGTCCGTATCGGTGTTTGCCCAACCCGTTTCCGCGCCTTGGGCCACACCATCACCATTGGAGTCCTCAAGGTAGTCGGCCAGTCCGTCGCCGTCCTCGTCGGTGGAAACTTCCAAATAGCTCACCACCGGATCCCACTGCAGGGAGTCGTAGCTTTTGTTGCCGGTCCGGTTGCTGACCTGGAAGTGGACCAAATCGCCCGCTTCAACTTCTGCTTCGACCAAAAGCGGTGTCCATGTCGCTGAGCGCAAGACCGTCTGCCAATTCTTGATCGTGTCGAAATTCTTCAATACCCGGAACTCGACACCGTCACCGGAAATGATCCCCGTAGAGTCGTAGTTTCGCAGGTTGCCGGCGATCTGGATCCGCCCGGTGAAAGGCGCATGGAAGGTTCGAACCGAATCATTGACGGTTCCCGGGTGCTGGAAATCGGCCGCGACAATGCAGTCCGCATCCGAAGGCAACCACCACCTACTGCTGCTCCATGCGGTGAGGACATTGCCGACTGGCATCCCCCTGCGCGTATCCGTATAGCGATAGCTCCAAAGCCGGCTGACCAGCGCACTTCCAAACCCTTGGGAAGCCTGGTAGCTGGCCACTGGCACATAGTGGTAGCCGATGTCCACGACGGAGTTGGTCTCCTTCACGTTGCTCGTCTGTGTCGTGAAATGGAAGAGCCCGGCCTGATCTGCGGTGCGGCTCCCGACGTTGAATAATTGGCTGCTCGTCGAGGCCAAGTAGTAGTTGCCCAATGGACCCGCAGCGTAGGCCAAGCTTGTGAGTGTCGGCGTGCTGGTCGCCCCGGGCAGGGCCGTGCAGTTCCAGTAGGCATTGTGCGACGAGGTCCATGACGATCCGGCCGTGCTGATGTTGCCCATCGAGTCGAACAGGTTATCCCGAGCGGTCCAGGTGCTCTGGGCTCCATTGAACCAGATCCACGTCTCGCGCATCGTGTTGTTCCGCAGATGGATCTCGGAGCCCGTGATTCCGCTGTAGGAGTTCTGGCAGTTGATCCAGAGGCTGTTCGTCAACCCCATCTTCTGGTTGGCCGCCTGTGAAAGGATTTTGATCAACCCGATGTTGTGGCAATGGCTCCATTCGATGTTGGCGAACTTGGTGCCGACGTAGAGGAAGTAGCCGTCACCCGCTATCTGGCTCAGTTCTGTGAACCGGAACCGAAACTCGGCCGTAGCCGAAGACCCGATTCCGTCATAAAGAAACGCCCGAGCTACGGGTTTGCTTCCGCCCCGTTCTTGCGAAGCTTGGGCCGGAATGAACCGGTTCATCGCGGTTGGGGTGCCTTGGCTGATGAACTTGGCCCCGGTGCCGAAGCTGAGCCCCCAAGAGCTACCGTTATAGTCGATGCCCATGGAAGCCCCATTGGTCAGGATCAAGGTTCCCCCGGCTGGGATGATCACTGAACGGACCACGTAATCCAGCGGTGCATAATGATAGCCCAAATCGGGAGTGTCCGTGTCCAGTAGCGCGACCCGGTCAAGAATCGAGCTCGCCGACAATGTTCCGGTCAGGATTTGCGGGGGACGCACGCTCATCCGGCGAATCTCGGCGGCCAAAGTGGGATCGATGGCGGTGGTTCCGCGATCCATGAGACCGCTCTGGGCATGAAGATAGTATGCGCCGAAACCGACCGGAGCGAACAGGTAGGGACCTGCCGTCACCGGGTTGACCGCTCCGGAAATCGCCGGAGTGGAGATACAGGCCACGGAATCGGCGGAAAGGCTCCCGTAGCTGCCCAAAGAGGCCACTCCTTTGAGAATGCTGTTCTTGATCGCCACCGATGCGGTGGTGCTGCAGAGGGTTGTGACGCTGTCGGCGGTGATGTGCTGGGCCTCGATCCCGCCGCTGGTGCCTTGGAACACGGTGCCAACGCTTTTGGCCAACAGATTGTGGACCTTGGTCGTGCCGGTGTAGGCCGATTTGATCCCGGTGACACAAGTGTCCAGCTGGATGTTGCTTAGACGACCCGCCGCAGTGCCCCATTCGATGGCCGTCGTCGCGTTCCGGACCTTGATGTCGTGAAGGTCTCCCGTAAGCCCCGGTGAAATCACTTTGATAGCCGTTGTGGCATAATGCGTTCCGGAACCACCGAGAGGTTCACCTGCGGTGCTGTCGCCGTAACCCGTGAAGATAGCCGGTGCCCAAGGCGTCGTTTCGCAAACCAGGGTTCCCTGCAGTTGAAGGGTCGCCCCGGTGTTGTATTTAACAACCGTGCCTCCACCGATCCGCGTCGTGCCACTCAAAGTGAGCGTCCCGCTGACTCCGTAGGTCTGGAACGGCATCAGGTAGAGATCCGACTGGGTAATGACCGCTTGGTAGTCCAAAACATACCCAGCCGACTTCATCCGCTCGCTCCGATCCGCCGAAGCCATCAACAGCGCCTTGGGCCGTGTGCCCTCGGAATCTGCAAACTGTCTTTGGGGCGGGGACTTTCCGGCGAACTTCTTGCCCTTCGCCTTGCCGCTCGGTGCCATCGCATACTCCGGCAGATCTTGGACCGCTTCCTTCAGCCTGGGCCACGGAACCTCTTCCATCAGAAACTGGCGTTCCTCGGACTCGATCCACCGTTTGGTCACCGGCTCCGAATCCTGGTCATCGTGCAACGGAAAGGCTTTGCCGTCGCCGATCATGAAGGAGCCGAACTCCAGGGTCTCATCGACCGTTTCATCGGCCTCCTTCGAGCCACGAACGCGCTGCAGTGACAACACCCGTTCGGCTTTCTTGGGCTTGGGTGCATCCAAAAACTCCGTCCAGACCGTGAGCCGGGTTGTCTCGGGATTCAGCCCGAACACCTCCGGTGCCGGAGGCTGGCTGCGCAGGATGATGTCCTGCTCGAAGCTTCCTTTCTTCCAGACATAACGAACATCCGCATCCGCACCCGCAAAGGCATCCTCATAGAGAACGACATTGTCGCCCAAGATCGCGGCAATCGAATCCTTCACCTCCGCGATCAGCACGCTTTCCCCGGTCTCGGCATCGACATAGGCCAATCCCAGCAGATGGTTCTTCAGGTTCACTCCCTCC
>CAMLMI010000414.1 GCA_946480965.1 uncultured Verrucomicrobiales bacterium
CCGCAGCGCCGGAGTGGACTTCGGCGCGGTGGCCTGGGGCCAACACCGGATCGAGACGCTCGCGGCCGAGAATCCGGCGCTGGTTTTCCATGCGGTGGAGGAGCTGGGGGCGAAGCTGCGAAACTGCGGCAGAACGGCGAAGGAGTTCCGCCCGTAGCCCAAGGGAGGCGCGGAGCAACAGCCTTGGGAAAACGCGGCCAAAAAAGTCCTCCAAACGCGACAGGCATGCGGCCTTTTTCCTAGCAGCCTGATCGGACTTCGCCCGGCAACATACCGGGCAAGGTCGCAAGAAAGGCGAACGAAGAATTAACCCCGGCACGGTCCGTGGGGCGAAGGGAGCATGGCCGCACTCTTCTTGACCGTGAACCGAGACGCCCCGCTGCTGTTGCCCCCGAGTCTGCGCGACCGGGGAGCGGAGGACCACCCCATACACTTCTCCTCGACGCGGTCGACTGAAAGCCCTCCGGGCCGGAGCCGCCCCGCCCCCGACCGCCCACTTCGACGAAAAAACCGAGCCTCCCGCGCGCTCCCCGGCAATCATCCCCGCTCCCAAACCGCCACAGCCCGCTGGCCCCTGCCGTCCGCTTTCGAAGCCCGACAGGCTCCTAGGGCGCGTTCGCCGGTTCCGCCAGCAGCTCGCGGATCAGCGATTCCATGCCGGTCTTCAGCCGCGAGAAGCGTTCGCCCGTCGCCTGGCCGTCGAAACCCGCATGGATACGGCGCACCCGGCCGTCGCGTCCGATGAAGAGCGTGGTGGGATAGGCACCGAAGTTTTCGAGCTGGGCGAGCTTCTCCTTGGCCTCGTCCGTCGATCCGGCCAGCAGCAGCGGATAGGTCAGCCCGTGGCGTCGGGCGAAGATGCGGAGCTGCTTGCGATCGCGCTCGGGTTCGCCGGTGTATTCAAAGGCCAACCCGACCACTTCCAGTCCTTGGGCGCGATGCCGGGTGTAGAGCTCCTGGAGAAAGGGCGATTCCTCGTGGCAGGTCGGGCACCAGGTGCCGGTGATCGACACGACGACGACCTTGCCGCGAAAGCGCGCGTCGTCCCAGGCCACGGTGTTTCCTTCGAGATCGGGATAACGGAAGCGGAACGGTTCCCCCGGACGGGCCAACCGCGTGTAGGTGTTCGGATCGGGCAGGTCGGCCACGAGCTCGCGGTTCGCGGCGGAGATGCGCTCGGCCACCACGCTGCGTTTCGGTTCGAACAGGCCGAGATCCACGGAACCTTTCAACGTGCCGTCGGGTTGTTGCGCCAGCTTCAGCCAACGGGCGCTGATGCCGTCGAACCGGTGCAGGGTGAGCGTGCGGTTCGACACGCTGCCGGCCATCGCGCCCCAGTCGCCGCTGACGGGAATGACCGTGCCGCTGGCGCGTCCGCCCTCGGTCTGGAACGCGGCGCGCCACAACCGCTGCTGCTCCCCTTCCCCGACCTTGAGCACCCATTCGCCGCTCAGATCGGCGGCTTCCTCGGTGGCCGGTTTCTCGGGGCGATGGCGCTTCGCGCTGAGTTCTCGGGTCAAGGTGTTGGTCCGCCATTGTCGGACGAACTGGCCCTGAAGCGTGTCTCCTTCGACGCGCGCAGTGAGCGTGGCGTCGTAGAAATCGTAGCGCAGCACGAGCGTCCTGCCATCGAAGGTGCCGGAGGAAGACTCGATCCGATCATCGCCATTGACGATGGCTCCAGTCGCGCCACCAACCGCTGAAAGCGCGATCTCCAGGCCGAACTCCACGGATTCGCCGGAAGGATTCCGCGTGGTCGCCGACCAATTGCCGGCCGGATTCGACACCGGTTCCGGGCTGGCGGCGCGGCCTTTGAACCCGCCTCCAAAGAGCGCCAAAGCCAACACGGCAAGTTGGCCTCCCCAACGGATTGCCGCTGGAAGGCTCCGTGAGGATTTGTGGACAGATTCCGCTTCGGCCCGGTCGCTCAAGTTTTCGCTCATGGCACAATTGACCACGAATAGACCGGCATCCGCCCCGGGCCGCAACCCCGCAGCACCCGCGCCCCTCCTTGATTCTTCGTCCTGACTCCAGCTGTTGAATTGCCGCAAAAAGGCACAAGCAGCGCAAACCAGGAGGGACGGGCACGACGACATCACGGCCCGCCGTCGGACGAAGGATTTCATCACCGGCAGTCCTCACGGCCGCCTCAATCTCTTTGCGCCTTTTGCGCCCCTTTGCGGCCAAGCCAAATGCCAACCGACCATGATCGCGCTCGCTCCGTTGTGATCGGGGTGTTTAGTCTGCGCTGATGCGACTCCGCCAAGGCCAGGTCTGGAAACTGGCCGACCAATTCATCCGGATCACCCAGGTCGAACGCCTGGAAGTCCGCTACAAGCTGCTGCCCAAGCTCCACGGCAAGGAAGGCACCCACCACCACACGAGCAAGAAGGACTTCTGCCGGATGCTGAAGGAAGCGGTTTTGCTGACCCCGGAGACGCCCGTCGAGCCGACGGAATGATCCGGCCCCAAAAGCCCCACAGGTTTTTTTGAACCGGCTGCTAGCCGGAAGTCTTCTTCTTCAACCCTAGGTCGCGTTCGTAGGTGCCGAGCTGGACTTCGCGTTTGGCCTCGGTGCCTTTCAGCTCCGTGACGAGACCGTCCATCCGTTGGCGCGAGGTCTCGGCCACGGCGCTGTCGGGGTATTGGTCGATGATGCGCTGGAGAGCGCGGCGGGCGCCTTCGAGATTGTGCGCGTGGCGGATCTCGACGGTGGCGAGGAGGTTCAACCAGCGGGAAATCTGCCGGGCGTTCTGGTGCGGCACGGCGAGTCCGTAGCTGATCTGGGCGCGGGCGGATTCCATGTCGCCGACCTCTTCGGCCAAGAGCCGGACGAGTTCGGCGCGGGATTCGGAATCGGCGGGAAAGGCCTGCACCTGGTCGAGCAACGCGGTGACGCGGCGATCCAGTTGGTCGGCGGGATCGGGCATCTCGACCTTCTTCAGCCCCAGATCACGCAGGCCGGTCTTCAGCTCGATGGAGGCTCCGAGCGCACGGGCCTCCATCGTCTCCACGGTGGGCAGATGGCCGATGCGTTCGGCGGCGTTGGCAGCCTGGGGCGTGTCCGGCAAACGCGAGACGATTTCTTCCAACGCGGACCGGGCAGCGGCGGGATCGCGGTTGCACTGGAGCTGGATGTCGGCCAGCAGGTTCAACGCAGAGGCTACGGCGGGAGCGGACAAGGTCGGCAACGCGAGGAGTTCGCGCAGGGTTTCTTCGGCCGCGAGCGGTTGGCCGAGCTTGTGGGCAAGGAGGTCGGCCAGCATGAGACGGCCCTGAATATCGGCTGGGAACTTCGCCAACTGCTGCCGGATGGCCGCCACGGCCTCCGCATAGCGGCCCTGGTGGATGCGGGCTTCGGCGATGGAATAGACGGGGCGCTCCTCCAGACTTTCGCTGCCGCCATCGAAGATGCTGGTCAGGGGAGAGGCCAAGGTCGTGGCGATGCTCGGAGCCCAGAGGATGCCGAGGATCACCGCGAACGGCAGGCTGAACAGGACTGCCGCCACCGCGCTCCAGCCCCCAGCCAGCGCCAGTTTGCCGAGCAGCTTAACACCCGCGACGATGAGGAAGAGGGTCAGTCCCCACTTCCACACCAGCCGCAGCGGCTCGTCGCTCTTCTTCAACGTCCGCCAGAAGAGCCAGCCGAGAATGCCCAGCGTCGTCGCCAGAACAACGAGGGCTTCGATGATCGCGCCGACGGAACGGGGAGCTGGAGCAACGGGGTCCATGATGGGCAACGGCATCTAGTGAGACCGCACGCGAACGGAAACGTCACGGGGAAATCC
>CAMLMI010000415.1 GCA_946480965.1 uncultured Verrucomicrobiales bacterium
CGTTCGATCCCAGGGAGGCGGCGGCGATGGCGGCGCTCCGGGAGCTGCCGCAGGAGCAGCGCGAGGTGATTGTGCTGCGGCTTTGGCACCGGCTTTCCTACGAGGAGATCGGGCGCATCCAGGGCGTTACGGCGAACACGGCGGCCGGGCGCTACCGCTACGGATTGGAGAAACTCAGAGGCAGCTTCGCAGAGGAGAACGATCATGAATCCCACCGACTTGGAACAGACGATGGCGCGATGGCCCCCCCGGCGGCCCTCCGCGCGGATTGGGCGCAGGCTCTTCGGCCCGGCGCCGCAGGATAGGCGCCGTCATCACGGGCTGTGGTTCGCGCCATTGGCGACGGCCTGCGTGGCGCTGGCGGCGAGCCTCGGGACCATCTCGGACCACGCCGGGATGCCGGGCGCGGCCGGGCCGGTGTTCCAGACCAACGGGCTGCAGATCACCCTTTCGCGCTTCGCGCTCGACGAGGCCGCGCTCACGGGGGCGCGGCCGGACTGGAACCGCTGGGAGGAAGCGAGTTTCCAATCGACAAACCGGTTGGCCCCCACTTCAACTACCGGCCAATTTTGATCCCTCAGGAGAACCAGATTTAGCATGAAAGAGGAAAACTCGGGTCCGTCGGCCACCGGTCGAAAGTCTGCCGTCGCGGCGAAGCCCGCGGCCCCGTCCGCGCCGGTGGCACCGCTCTTCCGGCGGATCGACTGGATCACGTTCGCGCTGACCACGACGCTGATCCTGATCGGCTACCTGCTGACCATCTCGCCTCAGGTGACGCTGGAAGATTCCGGCGAACTGGCGGTGGCCTCGCAATACGCCGGCGTGCCTCATCCTCCCGGCTACCCGGTTTGGACGATCTACACGTGGGTCTTCACGAAAATCATCCCGTTCTCGAACATGGCGTTCCGCGTGGCGGTGTCGTCGGCGGTGGCCGGCGCGCTGGCCTGCGGCCTGATCGGTTTGCTGGTCTCGCGCGGCAGCAGCATGATGCTGGAGAGCATCGACGCGCTGAAGGACATCGAGAAGCGGACGGAAGGCGCGATCTGCATGGCCTGCGGGTTCGTGGCGGCGATGCTGATGGGTTTCAACGGCTACATGTGGAGCCAGGCGATCATCGTGGAGGTCTATACCCTGAGCGTGCTGTCGCTGATGCTGACGCTGTGTTTCCTCCTGCGCTGGCTCTACTCGCCGGAGGACCACAAGTATCTCTACGGGGCGATGTTCTTCTTCGGCATCTGCCTCACGAACCACATGTCGCTGCTGGTGGCTGCGGTGGGCATCCTGGTGCTGATCGCGATGGCCAACGCGAACCTGGGCCGCGTCTTCTTCATCGGCAGCGCCGCGTGCTTCGCGCTCGGGCTCGTCGCGGTGGCCGCCAAGAAGATCACCGTCTTCGACAACAACACCGCCCTCTTCATGGTCTTCTGCCTGATCGGCCTGACCACGGTCGTGGGGTCGATCATCCTCATCATCAAGACGCAGGCCTTCCTCAGGGGCTTCCACCACGCGCTGATCTCGCTTGTGGCCTGGGGACTCGGTGCCGTCTGGTATTTCTACATGCCGATCTCCGGCATGACCAACCCGCCGCTGAACTGGGGCTATCCCCGGACGGCCGATGGCTTCGTCCACGCGGTGAAGCGTGGCCAATACGACTCCGTGAAGCCCGCCGACATCCTGGCCGATCCGGGCAAATTCATCGGACAGATCGGCCTCTATGTGGACGGCGCGAACGACGAGTTCACCACCGTGCTGCTGCTGGTCGGGCTGGTGCCGTTCATCTTCATCGGCCGGATGAAGGCGCGGGAACGCGCGTGGCTGATCGGATTGACGGCGATCTACCTGTGCCTTTCGGGGCTCCTCCTGATCCTGCTGAATCCGGGCTTGGACCGACAAAGCCGCGAGCTGCACAAGGTCTTCTTCACCGCCTCGCACGTCATCGTGGCGATGGGCATCGGCTACGGCTTCGCGCTGGTCGCAGGATGGCTGGCGCGCCACTACCAGGAGAGCCGCCGCTGGGGACTGATCGGCGGTGGCGTGGCCATCCTCGTGGCCCTGTTCGAACTGGCGGTGACGCTGAACAAGGAGTTCGCCGTGATGGAGGACACCGCGGGCGAGCCGGTCGGCATCTTCGGCAGCATCGTCGCGGCGCTGGGCCAAGGGCTCAACTTTTTCCCGGTGGTCTCCGGCCTGCTGCTCGTCGCGGTGGCCGTCGGCTTCCTGCTGGTGCTGGTCGTCGGCCAGAAGCGGCTCTTCCTCGGCGGCCTGGTGGCGGTGCTGGCCTTCGTGCCGATGCAGTCGATCCTCTCGCACTGGGCCGACAACGAGCAGCGCGGCCACATGTTCGGCTTCTGGTTCGGACACGACATGTTCACGCCGCCCTTCAAGGGCAAGGACGGCCAGCCCATCTATCCCGAGATGACGCGCGACGCCGTGCTCTACGGCGGCACGGACCCCGGCCGGTTCAACCCCACCTACATGATCTTCAGCGAAAGCTTCACGCCGCCCGAAGACCGGACGAACAAGGAGTTCGACCGGCGCGACGTGGTGCTCATCACCCAGAACGCCTTGGCCGACGGCACCTACCTCAACTACATCCGCGCCCATTACAACCGCAGCGCGCAGATCGACCCGCCGTTCTTCCAGAAGAGCGAGTTCACCAAGTGGATTCCGTTCTCCCGCAGCCTGGACTCGTTCTTCATGACGCTCGGCACGGAGATCGAATGGAAGCGCCGCCTCGGTTCCTCGCTCTTCGAACCGGAACACTTCAAGGACATCGCCTCGCTCAAGGCCAAGCTCTCCGGCAGCGCCGCGAACCGCCCGGTGGCCGTGGTGGACCATCTCAAGTCCAAGCTTTCCCCGGAAACCCTCGCCCTGCTTTCGGGCTCGGACGATGCGGCGTTGGCCAAGGCGTTGGCCAAGGACTTCAACCAGCTCTTCATCCGCGGGGACGACGACAACTGGCGCTACCCGGTCTTCGCCGGGGACAACCGCTTCGTGGGCGTGAAGGAGGACCTATGGGACAAGGACCGTTTCGCCGGAATCGCGCTCGACGACCATCTGGCCCGCTTTGTCCGCCGTTCGCCGACGCCCTATGAGCGTTCGCGCCGCAACCGCCTGCTGCTGGAAGCGGCCTTCCCCGAGATCGAGAAGAGCCTCGGTGGCCTCTATCCCGACATGGAGATCATCACGGCGTCGCCGACGGATTCGGAGCGGTGCTTCAACGAATACATCACCGACGCACAGCGGCGCTACCAACTCGGGCAGATGCGCCCCGGCGAGGATTTCCGGGTCGATAACGGCCGGGTCCAGGTCAGTGGACAGGTGGCGGTCATGGCCATCAACGGTCTCCTGACCAAGGTGATCTTCGACGCCAACCCGGAGAACGAGTTCTACGTGGAGGAGAGCTTCCCGCTGGAATGGATGTATCCGCACCTCACGCCCTACGGCATCATCATGAAGATCAACCGCCAGCCCTTGGCGGAGATCACCCAGGACATCGTGGACAAGGACCACGACTTCTGGAGCCAGTATTCCGACCGCCTGATCGGCAACTGGATCACCTACGACACGACCGTGGCCGACATCTGCAAATGGGCCGAGCGCGTGTATCTGCTGAACGACTACCGCGGCTTCACCGGCGACCGCGCCTTCGCCCGCGACGACAACGCCCAGAAGGCCTTCTCCAAGCTGCGCAGCTCCATCGGCGGCATCTACGCGTGGCGCCTGGGCTTGGCGTCCGGCAGCCCGACGCCGCCGCAGTTCGTGGTC